>JAFXMA010000112.1 GCA_017530725.1 Bacteroidales bacterium | reverse complement strand
TGGGCATGGTGACGTTTCCGAGGTCGCCGCCCACGTTGACGGTCTTCTCCACGGTCTCGAAGCCCACGGAGATGAACTGGATGACGGAACCGGCAGGAACCGTCAGGGAGAACCGGCCGTCGAGGTCGGCGGTGGTGCCGTTCGTGGTGCCCTTCACCACGATGCCGGCGCCCAGGATGGGCTCGCCGTTTTCATCCACGACGGTACCGCTGACCGTCACGTTGTCCTGAGCCAGGACCGCATAGCCGCCATGGCTGCCGGAGAAGGCGGCGGGAGCGAGGGCCAGGAGGCCGCAGAGGGCGATGCTTGCAAATATCTTTTTCATGTTCATTCGGTCTTAAGGTTAGTCGAAGATGAGATAGGACTCTTCCGTGACGATGGCGAAGGTGACATCGGCGGAGTCCACCGCGAGGCCGTCGTAGAACTGGAAGTGCTCCTCGCCGTTGGCATACACCACATGGTAGCGGATGCTGGCGGTGCCGTTTCCGTCATTGGCGACGGTGATATCCACCTGGGAGCCGTCGATGTTGGCCTGGAAGGTATCCCAGTTCCAGTCGCAGGTCTTCACGGTCTCATCGTAGCTGCCGCCCCAGCCGTAGTTGTCCATCCGGACGACGACGTACTCGGTGCCGTCGGCTTTCCGCAGGATGACGCACGGGCTGTGCCAGTTGCCGGCGTTGTCGGACTTCACGGCCATCGAAACGGCCTGGGCCGTGCCGGCGGGGACATTCCAGTTGTTGGAGAAGGTGGTCCACCAGGCGTTGGAGAAATCCGCGGCGCCCACCGGGTCGGTCTGGGCGGCCTGCTCGCTGGCTTTGACCGTCAGGTTGACGGGGGCGGTGAAGACCGCGCCCACCGGGTCAGTGTAGGACACCGTAGCCACGTTGGCGACGGTGCCGGGTGTGCCGGCGTAGAACACGTTGTCATCGGCGAAATCGACCGTGAACAGGCCGGTCTTCAGCGGAAGTTTGGAACCGTCGCTGTAGAGGGCGTTCACTTTCAGGCCTTCGGAGGAGAGGGTCAGGCCCTTGGCGCCGCCGATCAGGAAGGCCTCGGCGGAAGCCTCGATGCCGATGAGCTTGGCGTCCACGGCGGCGGACTCGAGGACGATCAGGTAGGATTCCTCGGTGACGATGCCCATCTGGAGGTCGGCGCTGTCCACGGTGATGCCGCTGTACTGCTGGAAATGGGTTTCGCCGTTCGCGTAGGTGACGTTGTAGCGGACGTCGGCCGTGTTGTCGCCGTTGTTGGTGACGGTGATGCTGACGGCGGACATGTTCTGGTTCGCGGCGAAAGTGTCAAAGTTCCAGTCGCTCTCGAGGACGAGGTTCGGATTGCCGTCGTAACCGGTGCCCCAGCCGAAACTGTCCATGCGGACCACGCCGTACTCGGTCATGTCGGCCTTGCGGAGGATGGTGCACGGGCTGTGCCAGTTCGCGAGGTTGTCGGAATAGACGAACAGGTGGACGGTCGCGCTTTCGCCGGCGGGAACCGGCTTGTCGGCGGACAGGAAGGTGGTCCACCAGCCGTTGGTGTAGTCGGGCAGGCCGATGGCTTCGGTCCCGATCTTCACGTTCACCGGGAAGGAGGTGGAAATTCCGTCGGAGAAACTGATCTCGATGTCCTGCGTGCCGGCGACGGGCTGGACCTGGCCGAAGGTGAGGGCGGCGTTGTCGAGGACGACGGTGGAACCGTCACCCTTCGTGCCGGTGACCTCGAGGCCCTGGGTGAAGAAAGGCATGGCCTGGTCGTAGAGGTAGTACGTGCTGGTGACCGGGGCCTTCGTCACGGCGATGGAGGCGAGGTCGGTCACTTCGAAGTTGTAGTAGCCGAGGACGGCCTTGCCGGGCTTGCCGAGTTTGGTGAGATTATAAGTATAGGCCACGGTCTTCATGCCGAGGGTGGTCATGTCGGGCTCCGTGATGGTCAGGTCTTCCTTGGCGACCGTCGCGGTGAAGCCGTCCTCGAAGGTGACGGTGGCGACGGCGTCGCCCCAGTAGTCCTCGTTGCCCAGCGGCACGGTGATGGGATAGCCGATCACGGAGATGGATTCGGCGTTGAAGTCCGGGATTTCAGCGATCTCGGAAGGAACGAGCCAGGCCTTCTTCATGTTGAAGTGGCTGCCGTCCGCGATGAGGAACACGTTGATGTCCTCCGTGGCGGAGACAGTCTGGTTGTATTTCTCCACGATGTCGAAGCCGTCCGTGGCGACGCTGTGCACCTCCAGGTAGGCGGCGCCGGCGCGGGCATGGTCGATGCTCATCGTGACGTGGGCACCCTGCATCTTCTCGCGGAACTCGTCCCAGTTCACTTCGCCGCCGCCGTAGTCGAATTCGATGACGGAGCCGGCATAATCGGCGTTGCCCCAGCCGTAGGCGTCGGAGCGGAGGACGAAATACTCACTGTAGCCTTCGGTGTCCCGTTCTTTCCCGTTGGCCACGCAGACGTTCCAGTTGTTCCAGTTGTTCGCGCCGGAACCGAAGTTCTCGAACTCGATGAACAGTTTCTTGCCGGAAGGGACGGTGAAATACTGGCTGAACTCAGTCCACCAGCCGGAAGTGTTGTCTTCCGCACCCACGATGGCGGTCGTGAGGGTGATTTCCTCATAGTCGTCGCTCTTGCCGGCTTCCTTCTCCGCCTTGTAGGCGGCGATCTTCTCGGCGAGGTCGTCCGGAGCGTCGATGGTGTAGGGCTCGAGGCCCGTGCAACCGACCGTCACCGCTGCCGTGAAGGCCGTGGCGAAGAGCGCTTTGAGCATCAAATCTCGGGTTCTCATAATGTTTGTTTTTGGTTGATATGTTAATTTGGTATGATCACAGTCGGATGGAAGGCCAGCCGTCCCGGTCCCAGACGAGGGGCCGGGTGAGGAGGACGGCATTGTAGCCGGTTTCGCGGTCGTAGGCGTGGAAGAGCATCTTTTCGCCATCTTCCGTAGAGACGACCGCGCAGTGGCCCACGCCGGGATAGCGGTCGTTTCCGCTGGCGACGACGGTTCCGCCGCCCAGCATCAGGGGCGTGCCGGCGGCATCGACATACGGGCCGGTCACCTTGTCGGAGCGGCCAACTACTACTTTATAGGTGCTTTTCGGCCCCCTGCAGCAGAGGTCGTAGGAGACGAACAGATAGTACCAGTCCCCGTGCCGGACGATGAAGGGGGCTTCCACGGCGCCGTTGCCGGGGTCGAAGTCCTTGCCGCGGGGGTCGGCCTTGATGGCGTCGTCGGTCTCGGACGTGTCCTCGGCCGTCCCTTCCGGACGGCGGCAGAGGGGGAACCATTCCTGGGGCTCCGCGACGCGGGTGAGGGACGCGTCCAGGCGGACGAGTTTGATGCCGCCCCAGAAAGAGCCGAAACTCATCCAACCCGTCCCGTCCGTGTCGATGAAGACGTTCGGGTCGATGGCGTTCCAGTTGTCCCGGCCGGCGACGGAGCGCACGACGCAACCCCGGTCTTCCCACTTGTAGTCCGGAGAATCCGGATCCAGGGTGCGGTTGGTGGCGACTCCGATGGCGGAGTCGTTCTTCCCGAAGGAGGAGCAGGAGTAGTACAGGTAGTAAGTGCCCTCGTGGTAGAGGATATCCGGCGCCCAGGTGTGGCCGTGGTAGCCGGGAACGGTGTCCAGGGCCCACTGGGGCGGGGTGTCGAAGACCCGGCCGGCGGGTTCCCAGGACTTGAGGTCTGGTGAAGTGAGGACGCTGATGCCGAACCCGGTGCTGAACAGATACCAGGTATCCCCGCAGCGGACGGCGACGGGATCATGGGCGGCGGGTTGGAGCGGATTGAAGGCCGGTTGACGGCGATTTCCCTGGGCAGAGGCGGCCAGAACGAGGAAAAGGGTGCCGAAAAGGGCGGTCAAATGTTTCAGTGTCATCGATTGTATTGGTTAACCGATGGCAAAATTAGGCACTTTCCGGGTGCCTTTGGTGTACAAACCGACCTAAATGGTGGATTTTTGACCACTAGTTTTCTTCCAGGGAACTGGGCGGGAAGCCGAACTCCTTGGCAAAGCAGCGGCTGAAATACTTTGGATCGTTGAATCCGACCTCGTATGCGATCTCCGAAATGTTGAGTGTCTTGTTCTCCCGGTTGGAGATGAGCATTTCCCGGGCGACCGACAGACGGTAGGTCCGGATGAACTGCGCCACGGGCTGGCCGAAGGCTTCCTGGATCCGTTTGTTGAGGAGCGTCTTGCTCATCCCCATCGCGTTGCACAGGGCGGGGACGTCCAGGTCCGGGTCCTTGTACAGCGAGCGGACGGTCTGGAGCACCTTGTCCGCGAACGGGTCGCCCGGCTGCGCCTGCGGGGCCGCCAGGATCCGGCGCCCGGCCAGTTCCTCGTTCTGGTGCCGCAGGACGACGTTCTGGCGGGCGAGTTCCTCGGCCTTCTGCTCCACGAGTTTCTTCTGTTCCGAGATTTCGCGCGTCCGTTCGTCCACGGTCCGCTGGAGGAGTTCCTGCCGGCGCACGAGACTGCGGGTGCGCCAGGTGAGGATGCCGTAGGCCACGGCGGCGATGAGGGCGGCCACCAGCAGTTTGAACCACCAGGTCTTATAGAAATAAGGACGTACGTCCACCTCCAGCGTCAATTCCTTCCCGGTGCTCCCGGAGCGGGGAATCGCCCGGACGACGAACCGGTATTCGCCGCTCGGAAGGGAGGAATAGGAGGCTTCGTGCCGGTCTCCGGTCAGGCGGGTCCATCCTTTCTCGAAGTCTTCCAGCCGGTATTCGTAGGTGTACTGCCGCCGGGCGGCGGGACTGAGCAGGGCGAACTGGAAGAGGATGGAACGGTCGCGTTCATGCAGCCGTATCTTCTTCAGGTAGGGGTTCCGTAACTGCCGTTCCCCGATTTGGACGCCTGTGAGCCGAAGCGGACCGTCCAGGGTCCGTTCGACGGTCCGGGCCGGGTCCACGGCGCTCAGGCCCTCGGCCTGTCCGAAGTAGAGCAGCCCGTCGGTGCCCCGGCACGCATTGTTCCAGTGGAAATGGGTGCTGGAAAGGCCGTCTTCCCGGAAATAGGGCGTGATGCGCCCCGTGGCGGGATCCAGGACGTTCAGTCCATGTTCCGTGCTGATCCAGACGTGTCCCGTCGCATCTTCCGCCAGACCGCGGACACGGTCGTTGGAGAGGCCGTCCCGGGTGGAATAGCCTTTGAACGTGTAATTCCCGTCGTTTCCCCGGACGCCCTGATAGACCCCGTTCCCGTTGCTGCCCAGCCAGAGGCTGCCGTCGGCGGCCTCGATGACGGCACAGATCATCTCACGGACCCCGGACTGGGGGGCGTCCAACTTGTATGCGTATAAGGTGGAGGGGAAACAGTCGTCGGCGGCACGGTTTCTCAGATCGAAGGCGTACACACCTTCCCGGCAACCGATCCAGAGGTGGCCGGAAGTGTCCAGGCAAGAGCCGATGCAGCCGTTCGCCTGGTCAGCGAGGGCGGGTGTCATTTCGCGCGTGGAGAAATCATAGAAGAAAACACCCCGGTTGGAGCCGATCCACAGCAGACCGCTGTCCGGATCGTAATCCAGGGAGCCGATGTAGTCCAGGCGGGTGTCGCCGGGCAGGAGGTGCTCCAGCACCCGGTAGGGTTTCCGGGAGGAGACGATGTCGATTCCGCTGCCCCAGGTCCCGACCAGCATCCGGTCTTGGGGGAGGAGGCATAATTCGCTTACGCTGTTGTGGCACAGCCCGCCCTTTTCCCGGGTGAGATGGCTGAAATCCAGGCTTTCCGGCTCCCGGATGCTCAGGCCGCCTTCCACGGTCCCGACCCACAGCCGGCCGTCCGGCTCCTGGAGGACCGCGTTCACCGCCCCGGCGGCGAGGGTGCGGGAATCTTGCCCGTCGTTGCGGAAGTTATTGACGGATAACTGTTTTGGGATGAATGTCTGGAGTCCGTCGGTTTCGGTTCCGAGCAGGATCTGGTCGCCGAAGACTTTGATGCAGTTGATGACATCGCCTCCGATTCGCTCGAAATCGTCGGTGACCGGATTGAACAGGTTCATCCCGTGCAGGGAGACGGCGACGGTCTCCCCGTCACCCGTCCGGACCAGACCGGTGATGAAGTTCTGGGTCAGGGAACGCGGATTCTGCGGATCGTGGGCATACCGTTTCCATTCCCCGGTACGCCGGTTGACGAAATACAGGCCGTTTTCCGTCGAGATCCAGATTCCCTGTCCGGAGGGGAGGAAGTCGGAGAGGTAGATCTGCTCTCCGTATTGGAAGCCCGGAAGGACCGGATTGGCCTGCAAGGTGCCTGCGGGGCCTGTCCCGACCTTGTACAGCCGCCCTTCCAGGCCCACCCAGACGGTCCCGTCCCCATCGATGTCCTCGAAAACGAGGTTTGTGGGCGACAGCCCGTCGTGGGTGAATCCGAGCACGTCCCGGACATCGCCCTCCGCGTCGAACAAGACGCGGTACAGCGTCTTGCCGGTCTTGAACCAGAGATCGCCGGAAGCGTCCAGGGTCAGGAAGGAACAGAGTTGGTCCGCAGCGGCTTCCAGGGACGGATGCGGAAGGTCCAGGCGTTCCAGTGTCCCGAGGTCCAGCAGGTCCAGGCCGCCTTCCGAGGCGATCCAGAGCCGGTGGAAGCGGTCTTCGCAGACATTACGGATGAAATTGCTCTTGAGCGGCGTGTGGGAGGTGGTGCCGAAGGGAAGGAGGTCGTACCCGTCGAACCGGCAAAGGCCGCCACCCGAGGTGGCGAGCCAGAGAAAGCCGGCGTCGTCCAGGCAAATGTCGTCGATGTAGTTGCAGGGGAGTCCGTTCTCCATGGAGAGGGTGCTCTGCAGGTAGCCGTCCTCGAATCGGCCCTGCCCCCGGGCGGGAACGAGAGTCGCGGCGAGGAGCGGGACCAGGAGCAAGCCTGCCAAAATTCTACCTCGAAAGTTCTTTTGTCCACCTTTCATCGCTCAAACTTACATATTTTTGCGTAAATTTGAAAATCCAAGAACAACCAGACCCGTAATTATGACCCGCAACCGTCTCATTCTCCTGGCCTCGGCCCTTCTGCTTGGCCTGGCCGCTTCCGCCCAGACACACCGGATGGATATCGACCTCAAGAAGGTCGGTGCACCCGTCCAGCCCACGATGTACGGCATTTTCTTCGAGGATATCAACTACGCCGCCGACGGCGGCCTCTATGCCGAACTCGTAAAGAACCGTTCCTTCGAGTTCCCGAACGACCCGCTCCAGGGCTGGAAGGCCTTCGGCAAGGTGGAAGTGTGGAACGACGGCCCGTTCGAGCGCTGCCCGCACTATGTGCGCCTCGTCGATCCCGGTCATCCGCATAAGTGGACCGGCCTGGACAACGAAGGCTTCTTCGGCATCGGCGTGAAGGCAGGGGAGACCTACCGCTTCACCGTCTGGGCCCGCGTCCCGGACGGAGGCACCTCGGAACTCCGCATCGAGTTGGTGAATACCGCATCGATGGGCGAAAACCAGTTCCTGTGCCAGGAACCCCTCAAGGTTTCCGGCAAGGATTGGAAGCAGTATGAGGTGATCCTGAAACCCGATACGACGCTGGACAAGGCGGTCCTCCGTATCTTCCTCGTCGGCAACCGTACGACCGTGGACCTGGAGCACGTATCCCTCTTCCCGACCGACACCTGGAAAGGCCACCGGAACGGCATGCGCAAAGACCTCGCGCAGGCCCTGGCGGACCTCAAGCCCGGCATCTTCCGCTTCCCCGGTGGCTGCATCGTCGAAGGAACGGACCTGGACACCCGCTATAACTGGAAGAACACCGTGGGCCCGGTGGAGAACCGTCCCATCAACGAGAACCGCTGGGAGTACACCTTCCCGCACCGTTTCTATCCCGACTATTTCCAGAGTTACGGCCTCGGGTTCTTCGAGTTCTTCCAACTCTCCGAGGAGATCGGCAGCGAGCCGCTCCCCATCCTGAGTTGCGGCCTTGCCTGCCAGTTCCAGAATGACGATCCCGCGGCGCACTGCCCGGCGGACGAACTCCAGCCCTTCATCCAGGATGCCCTGGACCTGATCGAGTTCGCGAACGGTCCCGTTACCTCCACCTGGGGCAAGGTCCGCGCCGATATGGGCCATCCGGCTCCGTTCAACCTCAAGTTCATCGGGATCGGCAACGAACAGTGGGATGCAATCTATCCCGAGCACCTGGAGCCTTTCGTGAAGGCCATCCGCGCCGCGTATCCCGACATCAGGATCGTCGGCTCCAGCGGCCCGAACTCCGAGGGCGACCAGTTCGACTACCTCTGGCCCGAGATGAAACGCCTCGGCGCCGACCTCGTGGACGAGCACTTCTACCGTCCGGAGACCTGGTTCCTGGCCCAGGGCGCCCGCTATGACAATTACGACCGCAAGGGCCCGAAGGTGTTTGCCGGCGAGTACGCCTGCCACGGGGCCGGCCGCAAGTTCAACCATTTCCATGCCTCTCTCCTGGAAGCGGCCTTCATGACCACGATCGAGCGCAATGCGGACATCGTCCACATGGCTACCTACGCCCCGCTGTTCGCCCATGTCGAGGGGTGGCAGTGGCGCCCGGACCTCATCTGGTTCGACAACCTCCGCTCCATGCGCACCGCCAGTTGGTACGTCCAGCACCTGTACGGGAAATACAAGGGCGAGAACGTCCTGACGCTCAAGATGGACGGGGTCAATGTCACCGGCGCACCCGGCCAGGACGGCCTGTTCGCCAGCGCCGTGAAGGAGGGTGACAGGATCTACGTGAAGGTGATCAACACTTCCGACCAGCCCCAGGCCGTGGAACTGGCCTTCAACGGCATGAAGAAGAAAGAGACCGTAAAGGCCGTGGAGCGCGTGGATTTCACCTCCGGCCTTCTCTACGAGGACAACACCCTCGACGCTCCCGCCCGCATCGTCCCCGTGACGAACGCCTTCACCGGCGAGGGCAAGTCCCTCTCCGCCTCGGTTCCGCCGCAGTGCTTCACGGTTTTCGTGATTACGAAGTAGCGTCGATCCACCGGATCGAAGGGTCGCGGCGCCACCAGGTGAGTTGGCGCTTCGCGTAGTGACGCGTGTTGCGCTGGATGAGACGGACGGTCTCCTCCAGGTCGTGCTTGCCGTCGAAATAATCGAAAAGTTCGCGGTAACCTACCGTCTGGAGGGCGGGCTGGTCGCGGTACGGAAGGAGATTCCGGGCCTCTTCCTCCAGCCCTTCCTCCATCATTTTGAGCACGCGTGCGTCTATGCGCGCGTACAGTTCCTCGCGGGGGCGCTGGAGACCGACCTTCTCGATTTCGAAATCCCGGTCCTTGAAACTCCGGGTCTTGAAGGAGGAGAAGGGCTGGCCGGTGTACAGGCACACCTCCAGCGCGCGGATGACGCGCTGTCCGTTGGAGAGGTCGATCTCGTCGTAGGTCACGGGATCCAGTTCCTTGAGTTGGTCCGCCAGGACTTCCACGCCTTCGTCGCGGAGGCATTCCATCAGGTGCTCGCGGAGCATCATCGGCACCTCGGGGAAGTCGTCCAGTCCGTAGCAGAGGGCGTCGATGTACAGCATGGAGCCGCCGGTGACGACCAGGGTTTCATGGCCTTCGGCGAAAAGCCGGTCGATGAGCGCGAGCGCATCGGCCTCGTACATGCCGGCGGTGTAGTTCTGGGTGACGGATAAGGTCTGGATGAAATGATGCGGCACCCGGGCGAGTTGCTCCGGGGTGGGAACGGCCGTGCCGATGCGCATTTCCCTGTAGAACTGGCGGGAATCGCAGGAGATGACGGGACTTCCGTACTCCAGCGCCTTCTCGATGCTGTAGTCGGTCTTGCCGACGGCAGTCGGGCCGAGGATCACCAGGAGCCGCCTGCCCATCCGCTATTCGTTCTCGTCGTAGATTTCCTTG
>JAFXMA010000111.1 GCA_017530725.1 Bacteroidales bacterium | reverse complement strand
GCGGCGGCTTCATGTCCACGGCGGCGATCCTCCAGTACAACGACTTCTTCAAGGCGGCCGTCTCCTGCGCCGGCAACCACGACAACCGCATCTACAACCGCTGATGGAGCGAGCAGCACCACGGCATCACCGAGCGGGTGGAGAAGGGCGACACCACCTTCGTGTACAAGATCGAGACGAACCCGCAGATCGCCTCCCGCCTGAAGGGCCACCTGATGCTGGTGCACGGCGACACCGACAACAATGTGAACCCGGCGAACTCCATCCGCGTCGCGAACGCCCTCATCCGGGCGAACAAGCGGTTCGAGTACGTGATCATGCCCGGCCAGCGCCACGGCTTCGGCGACATGAACGAGTGGTTCTTCTGGAAGATGGCGGACCACTACGCCCGCTACCTGATGGGCGACCGGACGGAGCGCCCCACGGACATCGCAGAACTGAACAACGACTGACGATATGAAAAACTTCATCACCCTCGCAGCCGCGCTCTTCCTGGTGAGCGCCTGCGGCCTGAAGACGGAAACCTATTCCGACGAGCAGGCGATGCCCCTCGCCGAAGGACAGACGGACTCCCTGATCATGTCCGTCTCCATCGAGTACCCCGTGAAGGGGGCCGCGGAGGAAGTGATCGGAAAGATGGCTGACGGCATCCTCGCCGCCGCCTTCGACCTGGAGGAGCGGCCGGGTACCGTGGAGGAAACCGCCACCCGCTACGAGGACAACCTCAAGGACGAGTATTTCAACGAGTATGAAGGCGTCGAGGCCGAAAGCGGCGTCCGCTCCTGGGAAGACCACGTGAACGGCTATTTCTCCGGGCGGTACGGCAACCACCTCTCCTACATGGTCGAGTTTTACGGCTTCCGCGGAGGCGTCCACGGCATCAATACGATGACCCCGGTCGTCTTCGACCGGAAGACCGGCGACGTCGTCCCGGAAGAAACCTTCTTCATCGACGGCTACCGCGAACCCGTCGCCGCCCTGGTCCAGGCACACCTGAGGGAGGCCCTGGACAACGACGAAGAGGCCCTGGCGGCCGTTTTCGAGCCCAACATCCTGACCCCCAACGGCAACTACGAGGTTACCAAGGAGGGAGTCACCTGGTACTATCAGCCCTACGACATCGCCCCCTACTACCTGGGCGTCATCGCCATTACCGTACCCTGGAACGAACTGAAGCCTTACGTCCGCTGATATGGCCCACTGTCTCCAGGGAGCAAGCCTCCGGTTCGTCGGCCTGCACTATGAAACGAGCCTGTACGAACTGCATGGCCCGCAGTACACCAACCGCTACTACATCCTGAGCGGGGCAGGGACCCGTCAACTGATGGCCTTCCCGGAAGTGGTCGGCTTCGATTCCTACCAGGCGATGCTCCCCGCCACCGTCGCGGCCCTCCGTCTCCTCTTCCCCGGCGCGGGCGGCGATGTAGATATCCTGACCATCCTCCGCGGCGGCCTGAACTACCCGGTGGAGGAAGCCTGCGCCCGCAACGGCATCCGCGTGCGGGACATCCACTTCGTCTCCTGCGAGCGCATCATCGAGAACCACATCATCACCGGCCTGGACATCAAGTACGAGAAGATCCGCGTCTCCAAGGACCGGGTGATCGTCATCGGCGACATCATCGCGACGGGCGACACCCTGCGGCTGTGCCTGTCGCAGGTGGTGGACCGGTTCCGCCGCCGTGGGGGCAGCATCCGCAAGATCATCTTCTTCACGGTCGGCGGCACCCGCGCCATCGACCTGATGGAAAAGATGGCCGACGACATCCGCGCCGTTTTCCCGGGTTTCGAAGGTTTCGAGTGCTTCTTCTACGAGGGGATCTTCACGGTGTACGAGAACACCGGCGCCACGGGCATCAACGTGCCGGACATCGACTTCGGCTGGAACGGCGGCTGCATCACGCCGGAGTTCCGCCGCTTCGTGCTGGGCCACCCCTACTCCCTGCTGGAGAAGTGCATCATCTACGACGGCGGCGCCCGCCGGTACGAGATTCCGGTCCATTTCCACGAGGCGCTGGAGTACTGGGAAGGCGTCTGGGGCCGGGCCGGCCAGATCGACCCGGTGGCGCTTGTCGGGGAGAAACTGGGCTACAAGGAGCCGCTGTCCTATGAGGACTGGCTCGCCGTGAACCATTTCCAGGAACTGCCGGAAACCGGCCTCCTGGACCTCTGGAACGAGGAGATGGCGCTCCTGGAGAACGCCGCCGCCCTGTCGCTGGAAGCGATCGCCCTCCAGCGGATCAACGCAATCAATGCAATCCTGAAACAATATGAGTAACAAGAAGATCACCGATGTCGATTACACGACGTCGCCGGTCGACAGGGCCGGACGCAAGACCAACCTGAGCATGTTCATGGTGATGCTCGGTTTCACCTTCTTCTCCGCCAGCATGTGGGTGGGCCAGCAACTGGCCGCCGGACTGGACTGGTGGGGCTTCGTCTGGGCCCTCATCCTGGGCGGCATCATCCTCGCGGCCTACACGGGCACCCTGGGCTGGATCGGCGCGGAAAGCGGCCTGTCGCTGGACATGCTCGCCCGCCGGAGTTTCGGTACCAAGGGCAGTTGGCTCCCGAGCGCGATGATCAGTTTCACGCAGACGGGCTGGTTCGGCGTGGGCCTGGCGATGTTCGCCATCCCGGTGGCGAAGGAACTCATGGGACTCGAGGTCACGCCGGATTCGATGCCCTGGCAGGGTTACCTGCTGGTCGCCATCGCCGGTATCCTGATGACCGCCAGCGCCTATTTCGGCATCAAGAGCCTGACGATCATCAGTTACATCGCCGTCCCGGCGGTCGCCATCCTCGGTACCGTAGCGATGGTCATGGCCGTCCGCCATGGAGACACCGGCCTCATCGAGCAGTTCGCGAAGGGCACCAAGGACCTGGGCGTCATCGCCGGCGCCGGCCTCGTCGTGGGCAGTTTCGTTTCAGGCGGTACGGCGACACCGAACTTCACCCGCTTTGCCAAAAGCGGCAAGGTGGGCCTCTGGATCACGGTGGTGGCCTTCTTCATCGGCAACTCGCTGATGTTCCTCTTCGGCGCCGTTTCCAGCATCTACGTGGGCGGAAACGACATCTTCGAGGTGATGCTGAACCTCAACCTCTTCTACCTCGCCGTCCTCGTCCTGGGCCTGAACATCTGGACCACGAACGACAATGCGCTGTACACCGCGGGCCTCGGCCTGTCCAACATCTTCGGCCTCTCGAAGAAGACCTGGGTCATCATCTCCGGTCTCATCGGCACCGTCGCCGCCGTGTGGCTGTACTGGAACTTCTGCGACTGGCTGAACGTGCTGAACTGCACCCTGCCGCCGGTGGGCATCATCCTCATCCTCCACTACTTCTGCAACCGCGGG
>JAFXMA010000016.1 GCA_017530725.1 Bacteroidales bacterium | reverse complement strand
TCGTGAGGATGGATTCGTGGCCGAGCATTTCCTGGACGATCCTCAGGTCGGCCCCGCCTTCGATCAGGTGGGTGGCGAAGGAGTGGCGGAAGGTGTGCGGGGAGATTTCCTTGCGGATCCCTGCGGCCATCGCCTGGTCCTTCACCAGGTTGAAGACGGATACGCGGCTGAGGGGGCGTCCGGCGCGGTTCAGGAAGAGGACGTCCCCGAAGGCGCGGGCGGCCGGGTCGGGACGGACGGGAAGGTAGTTCCGGATGGCGTCGGCGGCCATTTCCCCGAGGGGGATGATGCGCTGCTTGTTTCCCTTGCCGACGACATCGACGAACCCCTCGTCCAGGTGGACATGGGAGATGAGGAGGCCGGTGCACTCGCTCACGCGGAGGCCGCATCCGTACAGGACTTCCAGGATGGCACGGGCCCGCAGGCCCTTGGGAGTCCGGGTATCGACCGAGGAGATGATGGCATCGACCTCTTCCACCGACAGGACGGCGGGGAGGTATTTCCCGAGTTTCGGGGCGTCGATGCGGTCGCAGGGGTTGTCCTTCAGTTCGCCTTCCTCCACGCACCAGTTGAAAAAGGAACGGAAGGAACTGAGCATCCGGGCCTGGGAGCGCTTGGAGAGCCCCTTGGCGATCCTTTTGCCCAGGTACCGTTCCAGTTCCGCCGTGCCGATGTCCGCCGGCCGGCAGCCTTCATGCGCCTTCAGGAGCCCCTCCACGTCACGGGCATAGGATGCCACCGTGTTCGGTGACATCCCCCGTTCGATGCGCAGGTAGTTGCGGTAATCCTCGGCGATGCGGTCCATCAGAGCGTACCGTACTTGCGGCCGTATTCGAGCATCTGCCCGAGGTAGTCGTCGGTATAGACCACTTCGTAGTCCACGACCTTCCCGCCTTTCTCCACCGGCCGGATGTCCGGATTGATGAAACCGCCGTAGGGCTTCAGGCCCAGCGCGTCGTAACGCTCCTTCACCTCCTTGTGGAGGGCCGGGTCGATGTGCACGGCATAGGTCTCGATGAGGTTCTTGCCGGCGGCGTAGTCGCCCTCGGACTTGATGCGCTGGATCTCGGCGAGGAGTTCGGCGAAGAGGCCGCGGAGTTTCACGTAGTCATTGACCACGAAATAGGTTTTCCCGTCGCGCACCTTCTTCTCGATGACGTTGTCCGCGGCGCCTTTCTCGTAGCACCATTCGGCGACGAGTTTGCGGTTCTGCATGTGCGCCTCCGTGTTCGGACGGCCCAGTTCCACGCGGTTGAACTGCACCATCAGGCCGTTGCGGATGTAACTGTCATATTCCGCCTTGTAGGCCTCCGGGTCGGGCATGATGCCCAGTTCGACCATCTTCGGGTCGGCGGTATAGTAGAGGCCGAACAGGTCGGCGCGGGCTTCCTCCAGGGCGGAGGCGTATTCGCCCATCGCCGTGGTGGAAACGCCCGGCAGAAGTTGGCCGGAGCCGTGGCCCAGGCATTCGTGCAGGTCGGTGTGGATCTCGTCGGCGACGGTGCCCCACTGCTTGCTGCGGGCCACTTCCGCCTCGTCCCAGGCGAATTCGGAGAGGACGCTCTTGGGGAATTCCTGCGCGTAATAGTCGTAGGTATGGGTGATGTTCGCAATCGTGACGCTCTTGGAGCCGTGGTCCTTGCGGATCCAGTCGGCATTCGGAAGGTTGATGCCGATGGGCGTGGACGGATAACTGTCTCCGGCGAGGCACACGGCGTTGATGACCTTCGCGGAAACGCCCTTGACGGTAGCCTTCCTGAAGCGCGGGTCCACGGGGGAGTGGTCCTCGAACCACTGGGCGTTCGCACTCAGTGTCTCGGTGCGGCGCGAGGCCTCGAAGTCCTTGATATTGACATAGCCCTCCCAGGCGCCCTTGCGTCCCAGCGGGTCGTTGTAGTCCTCGACGAATCCGTTGATGAAGTCCACGGTGCCGAGGGTGTCCTTCACCCATTCGATGTTGAACTCGTCCCACTTGCGGAGGTCGCCGGTGCGGTAGTACTCCACGAGGAGGCCCAGGGCGCGGACCTGGATGTCGTTCTCGGCCACTTCGCGGGCCTTCAGGAGTTCGTCGCAGATCTTCTCGAGCGCGGGGGAGTAGATGCCGCCGACCTTCCAGGGAAGTTCGCGGACGACCCCGTCCTCATCCTTGACGACCTTGGTGTTGAGGCCGTAGGAGACGGGACAGGGATCCTTCGGGTCCACGATGCCGGCGTAGTATCTCTCCACCTCGTCGCGGGTGACGCCGTCATAGAAGTTCACGGCCGACAGGGCGACGATGTCGCCGGACGTTTCCGTGGAGCGGCGCTGGGGATATCTTTCGGGGTTGTAGATGATGTCCACCAGGTCCGCATCGTCGATGCCGACCGCCTTCAGCAACTCCGCGAAATAGGGGGCGGGGCAGGCCGGGAAGATCTTGTCCTCGGCGTAGTGGTGGTGCATGCCGTTGGAGAAGAAGAGACGTTTGGCGTAAACCGTAAAGGCTTCAAAGTCAGTGCTATTGCGGTCACCCTTGTAGTTTTCCAGGATATTCTCCACGGCGTGGCGCACGCGGAGGTTGTCCTTGCAGTTCTGGTCCCAGAGGATATCCCGGCCATACTTGGCGGCTTCCGAAAGGTGGTAGGCATATTCCTTCTGTTTCAGGGACAGGCTGTCCCATCCGGGTACCTGGTAACGCATGACCTTGAGGTCGGCGAAGGAGTCCACGGTATAGCGGAAGGGCTGTTCCGCCTTCTTTTCCGAGCAGGCGCCCATGAGGGCGGCGGCTCCCAGTGTCATCATCATCTTGCAGATAGGGTTCATAGGTTTCAATTTGGTACAAAATTATGAAATAAATCATTAACTTTGCCCGATAGAAGGTTTTTTATGGGGAGAGTCCGCTTCATACTCCTGTCGTTTCTCCTCGTCCTGCTGGGCTCCTGCGAGCGGGACGGGTCTGACGTAACCCTGCATGTCGGCCCTTACGGTGAACCTACCCGCAAGGTCCTGCTTCTGTACGAAGCCGGATTCAACTCCCTGAGCGGCGAAATCGCCACCAACATCGCCCATCTCAAGCGAGGTTATCTGCCGGAAAAGGGGCAGGACAATGATGTCGTCCTGGTATTCAGCCACTTGCAGGCTCCGAGAGGCGGCTTTTCCACCGAGACGAGTCCTTCCATCGTGCAACTCTATTCGGAACACGGCGAGCCCTGCGCGGACACGTTGCGGGTATGGCCTGCGGGAACCCCCGTCGCCAACGCCGCGGTGATGACCGACGTATTCAACTGGGTGCACGAGCAGTTCCCGGCGGCGGGATACGGCGCCATCCTGTCCTCGCACGCCACCGGCTGGCTGCCGGAGGGATACTACACCAATCCCAAGAAGTACGAGGGGAGGGACCGGAGCAATTCCGTGTCCTGGAGCCCCCGGTTGAAGACATTCGGACAGGAGTATCTGAAGCAGGGGACCGAGACCCAGGAAATGGAACTCAAGGACCTGGCCGCCGCCATTCCTTACAAACTGGACTATATCCTCTTCGATGCCTGCCTGATGGCCACGGTGGAGGTTGCCTGGGCTTTGCGCGGCGTGTGCCGTTACCTGGCCGCCTCTCCCTGCGAAATCCCGGCCGCCGGATTCAATTACCGGACGATCGTCGGACATCTCCTCCAGTCCGGGGAACCTGACCTGGAGGCGGTCTGCCGGGACTATTATGCGGCCTACGAGAACGATTCGGTCTATGGCGCCGCCATCACGATGGTGGACTGCAGCCGGCTCGACCCGCTGGCAACGGCCTGCCGCACCCTCTTTGACCGTTACCGTTCCGGCATCCGGAACCTCGCCGGTGAGAATGTCCAAGTATATGACCGCGTCCTGAGCAGCAAGGGTTACTATGTGTTCTTCGACCTGAAGGACATGCTGCGTGAGGCGGGTGCCACGGAAGGGGACCTGGCCCTCCTCCAGTCTGCCCTGGATGAAGCCATCGTCTATGAAGCCCATACGAGCCGGTTCCTCGACGTGAAATTGCAGCGTTGCTGCGGCCTTTCCACGTACCTTCCCGCCTATCCTGACTACAAACGGGACATCTATCACGGCACCGCCTTCCTGGACGGCTTTTACAAAGAAAACGTCGCCTGGAACCAGGCAACGTTACTCGTGGAGTAAATTCTTTTTATCAGCCTAGAACCGCAGTGCGAGGCCGATGCCGGAAGGCGTAGGGCCCAGAGTGATCTGTGCATCCGGGACCGGGGCCAGACCGGCTGCGTCGCAGGTACGGGCCATCTTCCGCATGTTGCCGTTGCCCACGCACAGGAGGACGACGCCGGTGGTGCCGATGGCCAGGCCGGCCAGCATGATACCGCCCCCCAGTGAGACGTTCGGGCCCAGTTCCGACCAGAGTTTGTCCACGGCTTCCTGGCCGCCGATGGCCGCGAACATGGTGCCGACGACACCGGCGAGGATATACACACCCCCGACGCAGAAGCCTGCGGCTGCGAGGGAGTAACCGCCGGCGGTAAGGCCGATGCCCCAGCCGCGTTCCTTGCGGTACTTGTCCCAGGACGCGACCATCTCAGGGCCTCCGACCCGGTCCAGGATGGCCAGGGTGGTTTCCCGGTCCAGTTTCTGGCCCTGGACGGCCAGCACGGTTCCCTTTTTCTTCAGGTCGCCCTGATGCCATTCGGGAACATACTGGGCCATGGCGCCGACGGCCCAGAAAAGGACCGGCAGAAGGATGACGAGCCTTTTCATGGCTGGAGATCAGCCTTCCTTGTCCTCCTGGACCGCCTTGTTGTAGCAGTCGCGGCAGAGGGGTTCATAGGTATCCTTTTCCCCCAGGACGACCAGTTTCTTGCTGGCGGAAAGGCGGTGCGAGTGGTTCGCGAGGGAGCCGCAGCGGACGCAGATGGCATGGACCTTCTGGACGTCCTCGGCGATGGCCATCAGGCCGGGCATAGGACCGAAGGGCTTCCCGAGGAAGTCCGTGTCCAGGCCGGCGATGATCACGCGGACGCCCCGGCCGGCGAGTTCCTGGACGACGCCGATGATGCTGTCATCGAAGAACTGGGCCTCGTCGATCCCGACGACTTCGATGTCCGGGTCGATCTGGAGCATGCGGGCCGGTGTCTTGATGGGGGTGCAGGAAATGCTGTGGGAGTCGTGCGAAACCACGTCCAGGTCCGAGTAGCGCTTGTCGATGGTGGGCTTGAAGGTGGCGATTTTCTGCTTCGCGAACTGGGCCCGTTTCAGCCGGCGGATCAGTTCCTCCGTCTTGCCGGAGAACATCGAGCCGCAGATGACCTCGATGCTGCCCGATTTTTTTGTGTTTTCCAAAAACATTTCCTTAACTTTGCTAGGTTGACTTTTGCAAAGATAGTCATTTATGGACAATAATCGTACAGCAATCCTGCGGGAAATCGAAGCCGAACTCGCTTCGCTCAAGCAGCAGTTCCTCGCCCTCGAGGAGAAGGTGGAATCCCTTCGCCGGATGCCTTCCGAAGAGCCCGTGGAAGAATCCGACTTCACCGACATCGAGATCGGCGTGGCCGACCTTCCCGAAGAGACGGCCCCCGCGCCGGCCGAAGAGCCGGTTCCCGAGGTGGTGGAACCGTTGGAGATGGACCTGGAGGAAGATCTTCCGGAACCGGAACCCGAGCCTGAACCCGCGCCTGCGCCGGAACCTGAACCGGAGCCTGTACCAGAACCGGAACCCGCACCCGCACCGGAGCCGAAGCCGGCTCCGGCCGTGCCCCGACCGGAAACGGAACGTCTGCCGTGGCGGCTGGACAAGCCGGGCCTGTCGGTGAAGAACATCCGGAGCGGCATTTCCCTGTACGACCGCGCCCTTTTCATCGGCACCCTGTTCAAGGAGGATTATGCCCTGTATGACAAGACCATCAGCGAACTGAACGCCCTGTCAACCCTGGACGAAGCCGTGGACTACCTGCTGGAGCGCTTCCCGGACTGGAACCTCAAGTCCGACATCGTGTACAACTTCATGATGGCCATCCGCAAGAAACTGGGCTGATGGCGGGCAAACTCTTCATCGTCCCGACTCCGGTCGGGAACCTGGACGACATGACCTTCAGGGCCGTACAGGTCCTGAAGGAAGCCGACCTCATCCTGGCGGAGGATACCCGCACCAGTTCGGTGCTCCTCCACCATTACGACATCCGGCGTCCCCTCCAGTCCCACCACAAGTTCAACGAGCACCAGACGGTGCAACTCGTCAAGGAACGCATCCTGGGCGGGCTGAATGTCGCCCTTGTCAGCGATGCCGGTACGCCCGGCATCTCCGACCCGGGCTTCCTCCTGGCCCGCACTTGCGCGGAAGAAGGGATAGAGGTACAGACGCTCCCGGGCGCCACCGCCTGCATCCCGGCCATCGTATCCTCCGGCCTTCCGTGCGACCGCTTCTGCTTCGAGGGCTTCCTGCCGCAGAAGAAGGGCCGGCAGACCCTGCTCACCGCCCTGGAGGCGGAAACCCGCACCATGGTCTTCTATGAGTCTCCCTACCGGCTCGTGAAGACTTTGGAACAACTCGCCGGACATTTCGGGCCGGAGCGTCGCTGCTCCGTCGCCCGGGAAATCTCTAAACTCCACGAGGAGCATCGCAGAGGCACCCTCCAGGAAGTCGCCGCCTGGTTCAGGGAGCATGAACCCAAAGGCGAAATCGTCATCGTCGTGGCCGGCGCGGAGCCGGTGAAACCTGTCAGGAAGAAGCGTTATGGAAGAGGGGAAGAGACAGAAGACCCTGAAGAGTAGTTTTACCACGGGCGCCATCGCCCTCGTTTTCCTGCTTGTCGGATTCGAAACCGCCCTGTTCATCCACAAGGCAGCGGTGACGCGTCTGGTCGCGGACCGCGACCACCCGGATACCGTGTATGTCGTGGAACGGGTCGGGCCCCGTGTGCAGGCGGATGAAGACGCAGGACAGCAGGAGGAAGAAACCGGAACGGACACGGTCCTTCTCCGGAAATCGGCGGACCACAGCCCCGATGCCGTCAGCATCCGGGAAAAGGCCTCCCCGCGCCGGGTAGAGACGTTCCGCTTCAATCCCAACACCGTTTCCCAGGAGGATCTGATGCGGCTGGGTTTCTCCGAGAAGCAGGCCCGCTCCATCCTGAACAACCGGGCCAAGGGTGGCCGTTTCCGCCGGCCTTCGGACTTCGCCAAGTCCTATGTGGTGGCCGATTCCGTCTTTGACCGGCTGGCACCCTACATCGACATTCCCCGCATCGACATCAACCGGGCGGACAGCGCCGCCTTCGAGACGCTTCCCGGCATCGGCCCGTATTTCGCGGCGAAGATGGTTTCCTACCGGGCGTCGCTCCGGGGGTATTCGACCCCTGAGCAACTGATGGAAATCTACCACTTCGACCGGGAAAAATACGACGCGCTGAAGGACCTCATCTATTGTTCGGCGCCCGAGCCGTATCCTATCTGGACGCTCTCCGAACGCGACCTGGCCCTCCATCCCTACATCACCCGGGACGAGGCCCATTCCATCGTCCTCTACCGCACCCACCAGCCATCGTCCCTGTGGACCGTCGAGGGGCTCCGCAAGGCGGGCATCCTGACAGAGGAACACTATGGCAAACTATCCCGCTGCGTCCTTGCACAGCCGGAATAGCCGTCATTCAGCAGGGATACTTACCGCGTATAGTACTCGATCATCCGGATGATGGCGCGGGTGCAGACGGGGCAGAATTCGTCGCACTCGTTGATGCGCATCCGGCATTCCTGGACGGGACGATAGACGCCCTTCGTCTGGTAGCCGGCCCCTTCGTACACGCCCAGTTTGAGATTCAGCAGGTCCTTCTGCTCCTGGGTGAAAGTGGGCCAGAGCCGGCTGACGAACGGGCTGTCCAGGTCGTCGGGCTGCGTCGGGATGGGCGTGCCCGCGGGCAGCATGTCCTGCCACTTGGCGGCGAAGTCGTGGAGGGTGGTGATGTTGGGTTCCCAGGGTTCCGTATCGGCCGGATAGGGGGTCTCCACCTGTTCGCCGTAGGCGTACTCGTCGGCGAGGCCGCCGAACGCGTGGCCGAACTCGTGGACCATCACGGCGTTGAAGGTGGGATGGTCGGAGTTCATGATGGTCAGGGAGTTGTAGATGCCGCCGCCCCCGTAGATGGGCGTATTGACCATCACGACGATGTGCTCGAAGGGGACGGTGCCGATGAGGTCGTACACCTTCTGCTGCGCGGAGGTGGTCAGGTAACGGTTCGAGTAGAAGGTGTCGAAATGGCTGTCCACCACGGAGCGCTTCCAGTCGCCGCGGCGCGGGACGCTGGCGCCGGAATCCTGCGAGGGAGCGAAGATGGCGCGGATGCTGAACTTGTTCCGGTGGGAGGCGAAGGGCTCGTGCCGGAAGAGGGCCGTCGCCACGTGCTCCGCGTCGCTGTAGAACTTGGCCTTTTCCGCCGCGGTGTAGCCCTCGGAAACCACCACGATGTCGATGGTCTCCTCCAGCGGGCCTCCCTGCCAGATGACGGAGGCGGAGTGGCCGTTGTCCGCCACTTTCCGGATCAGGATGTCGGACGGGTCCACGCGGTGCTTCAGGTAGGAAGACCGGTTCCGGTGCGTGTCCAGGAGAAAGACTTCGATGTCCACCGGACGCTTCGGGAACGGCACCTGGAAGCAGTTCTCGAAGGCTTTCTGCAGCCGGGTCGCCTCTTCTTCCACCTGCCATTCCTGGAACAGGGTGGAGAAGGAATTGGCATACAGGCACCGGCCGGTCTCGGGATCCAGCACGCGGATCTGGCCGTTGCCTTCCAG
Source organism: Bacteroidales bacterium (assembly GCA_017530725.1). Lineage (GTDB taxonomy): Bacteria > Bacteroidota > Bacteroidia > Bacteroidales > UBA932 > Cryptobacteroides. Next base: position 10,178 of record JAFXMA010000016.1, on the reverse strand, counting down.
CAGGGGAGCGGAGAGGTTGTTGCGCCGGCCCGCCCAGGCGGAGGTACGGAGCGCCTGCTGGAAATAGATGGCCTGGTGCGCGTTGTCCCCGCAGAAGACATAGTCCAGCCGCAGGGTCGCGTTCTCGAAGTCGTCGTCGAAAGCCTGGGCGCGAAGGCCCGGCAGGGCCAGCAGCAGGGCCGCGGCCGTCAGAAGGAACCGTTTCATTGCATTACACGTTTTACCGCCGCTTCCACCTCGTCGTAGCCGTATCCCCGGGAAAGCAGCGCCTTGAGCAGTTTCAGGCGGCACTGGGGGTCGTCCTTGAGGAGGCGGTACCTGTCGGCAGCGAGTTTATCCAGTTTCGAGGAGGCCTTGGCCGGGTCGATCTCCTGCAGGGCCTCGGTGATGATTTCGTCGGAAACGCCCTTTCCGCGGAGGAGGAAGCGGATTTTCACTTCCCCCCATCCCTGCAGGGCGGACTTCTCCCGGGCGAAGGCGGCCGCATAGCGCCGGTCGTCCACGAACCGGTCCTTCACGAGGGAATCGACAACCCGCCGGGCGGCCTCTTCGTCCCCTTCCAGGGCCTTGAGGGCCTTCCGCCGGATGTCGGAGACGCAGTACTCCATCCGGGCGCATTGGCGCTGCAGCCGTTCCAGTACCTTCTTCTCCTCCATGCTAGAAATCGAAACCAAGGGAAAGATAGGCCCCGACCTTGCGGGTCAACGAGGACCAGTGGACGATGGCCTTCAGCGGGCCGACGATCGTGTCGTACGCATAGCCCAGGCCGGCTCCGTAGGTGTTCACGCCGTTTTCGAACTGGCGGAAACTGTAGAAGTCCCGCGCATAGTTGAAGGTTGCGGTGATGTAGTTGTTGTGGAAGATCTCGCAGCGGAGATCCGAGCGGAGGACGGCCAGGTTGTTGCGCCGGAACGCGGCGTTGTTGATGCCGATGAACGGCAACTGGTGGTCCACGTACCGTCCCGGCATCTCGCCGCCGATGACGTTGGCGAACGGGATCGGGATGTCGTCACCGAAGATGAACCGGAAACCGCCCATCATCGTGAGGGTGAAGCGGCGGCCGATGGGAACGGGCATCTTGCCCGACCCGGAGACGATGCCGAAGAAGCCCGGATACTCGGGGCCGTCGAACATACGGGAGTACAGGTCATAGCGCAGGTGCGCCGAGAAGCCCTGGCGGGGGAAACACCCGTCATCCAGCGTGTAGGCGGTCCCGTCGATGAACACGCCCGGGTAGTCCATCTTCCAGAGGGACCGGTCGTAGTCGCCGATCACGTCGCTCGCCAGCAGGTGCGCAATGTTGAAATAGGTGTTCTGCAGGCCGCCCTTGACGTCGAAGTTGGACCACTCCATGTTGGAGGCATACATTTCCTGCGTGGAGGAGAGATACGCGACATTGAAGCGGTTCTCGCCCATCAGGAAATTGTTGTGGTCCGTCCAGCGGAGGTCCGCCCGGACATTGAAGGTAGGCCACCGGGGCGTCTCGTAGGCATAGTGGAGGTCCGCGTAGGGATTCGCCCCCACCCGTGCGGTCAGGTCCAGGGAAGAGCCCCGCATCGCCGTCGTGTTCAGGCCCACGTTCAGCAGCAGGGACACCAGTTCCTCCGTATCCATCCGGAAGCCCACGCCGAGAAGGTGCTTCGGGCCCCGCTTGCAGTTGATCCTCAGGCGGAACGGCTCTTCCTTTCCCAGCATGTCATAACTGACGTACTCGTACGACCCCTTGCCGAAGATGGTGTTCAGCGCATCTTCCACGTCGGTGCGGGAAACGCGGTCGCCGGCGTGGACCTTGAGTTTTTTCCGGACATAGTCGGCTTCCTTCCCGGATACGCCCAACACTTCCACGCTGTCGATCAGCACGGGCGTCCGGTTGATGTCGATGGCTTTCGGTCCGGCCAGCCGGAGCGTATCGGTCCCCACCCAGCGGCGGATGGCCGCCAGTTCCCCGGCCTTCGCCTCCGCTGCCTGATAGCCGCGGATGAGCATCGTGTCGATGGCGACCGCGTCGAAGTCCATCATCCCGTAACCAGTGAGATTCGGCTTGATGCGTACGTCCACGCTGTTGATGTTCCGCTCGAAGGAATCCTCCGCGAACATGTCGATGCCCCGCCAGAGGATGTCGGCGATGTTGTGGATATCCTCGTAGCCCGTCTTGGAGTCGGACAGGTCCACGCCGATGACGATGTCGGCCCCCATCTCCCGGGCGAGGTCCACAGGGAAGTTGTTGCGCATGCCGCCGTCCACCAGCACCATGCCGCGGGTGCGGACGGGGGAGAAGTATCCCGGGATGGACATCGTCGAGCGCATGGCCGTGTTCATGTTTCCGCTGTGCCAGACCTTCGCCCGGCCGGACACGACGTCCGTGGCGACGCAGGCGAACGGGACCGGGAGGCGGAGGAAGTCGGTGGAATCCGCATATCCCGGCGTGAGGCTGGAGATCAGGTACTGGACGTTCTGGCCGAAGATGTAGCCCGAAGGGAGGCTGCTCATCAGGCTCTTGAGGACCATCCCGTCGGCGTCGCCGTCATCGGCCGACAGGTGGAGTTTTCCGTCCGAGGGGTTCGCGTAGCGGATGTCTTCCTGGAACTGGTTCTGGAAGTCCTTGACGCTGTAGAAGAAAGGGAAGGAAAGCGCGAACTTTTCCTTGTACTTCCGCCGGCCGTACGGGATGTATTCCCAGTCGATCCGGTCGCTCATCGTCCGGCTCCAGTCCATGTTCCGCATCAGGGAATCCAGGAAATCCGGCGTGTATCCCATCGCATAGACGCCGCCGATGAGGCCGCCGATACTCGTTCCTACGACCATGTCCACCGGAAACTTGTACTGCTCCAGGTACTTGAGCGCCCCCACCGTCGCAGCGCCCTTGGCACCGCCGCCGCTGAGGACGAGGGCGAGGGTGGGCCGGCGCTCGCGGATCTTCGCCATCCGGGCCTTCATTTCGCTGACTGCCTTTTCGTCGGAAGGGTCCAGGCCGAAGCCGGCGGACGCAGTGGTCTGCGCCGACAGGACCGTGGATAGGAACAGCAGCAGTAAGGAAAGGAATCGTTTCATGAGTTCAAGCATGGTTGTGCTGCCCGGCCAGGAGGCCGCAGGCGGCGAAGATGTCCTCGCCCCGGGAAGCCCGGATGGTGGCGGTGACCCCGCCGCGGGTGAGGCGGTCCCGGAAGGCTTCCATCGCGGACTGCGAACTGGTGCCGTAGGGGAAATCCGGAATCCGGTGGAACCGGATGAGGTTCACCCGGCACTCCAGGCCGCGCACCAGACGCAGGAGGGCGTCGGCGTGGCGGGCCGTGTCGTTGTGGCCGGCGAACATCGTGTATTCGAAACTGACCCGGCGCTGGCCGGTGAAATCGTACTGGCGGAGGAGGTCGATGACCTCACCGATGGGATAGGCCTTCTCCACCGGCATCAGGGCGAGTCTTTCCTCCGGGAAAGGGTCGTGGAGGCTGACCGCCAGGTGGCACTTGCACTCGTCCAGGAACCGCTTCAGGTTGGGAAGGACGCCGATGGTGGAGAGGGTGATGCGCTTGGGGCTCCAGGCGAAACCCCAGTCCGCGGTGAGGACCTCGATGGCGCGCTTGACTTCCTCCCAGTTGTCCAGCGGTTCGCCCATGCCCATGAAGACGGTGTTCGTGAGCGAAGCGGCTTCGTCGATGCCGAAGAACTGGGAGAGGATGTCGGCTGCGGAGAGGCTTCCGTGGAAGCCCTGCCGGCCGGTCATGCAGAACTTGCAGCCCATCTTGCACCCGGCCTGGGAGGACACGCACAGGGTGTGGCGGTCCCCGTCGGGAATCATCACGGCTTCCACGGCGTTTCCGGGGTCTCCGTTCACGGGGAAGAGGTATTTGCAGGTGCCGTCGGAGGATTCCGCCTTGTCGAGGGGGAGGGCGACGCCCACCTCATAGGCCTCGGAGAGCCGCTCCCGGCCCGCCTTGGAAATGTTCGTCATCTCTTCGATGGTGCGGACGCGCCGGCCGTAGATCCACTGGGCGATCTGCTTGCCCGTGAATCCCGGCAGCCCCGCCGCAAGGGCGATTTCCTTGAGTTCAGCGGGCGTCTTTCCGAGAAGTCTGGTCTTTTCCATAAAGCCCACAAATTTAACATTTTTACAATGATTTAGCAAAGACTCATTTTATGTGCCGTAATCTGGCACAACCAAGTCCGAACTTTGCATCCGGAAACGGACAAGGACTTTTATTTCCCATTTTATTTCCTAACTTTGTACCCATCGGGCCGGAGCGCCCGGGAAACGAAAAACAAACAACATTATGGCTAAAGCAGTAGAAGAAAAGACCGGTGCGGAAGTCAATGCCGCCAAGTTGAAGGCATTGCAGGCGACGATCGACAAGATCGAGAAGGATTACGGGAAGGGTACCATCATGAAGTTGGGAGATCAGCCAGAATGGGATGCGGCGCAGGTCATTCCGAGCGGTTCCATCGCCCTGGACCACGCCCTCGGGATCGGCGGCTATCCGAAAGGAAGGATCATCGAGATCTACGGCCCCGAATCCAGCGGCAAGACCACCCTTGCCATCCACGCGATCGCCGAGGCCCAGAAAGCCGGCGGCATCGCCGCCATCATCGACGCGGAACATGCCTTTGACAGGACCTATGCGAAGGCCCTCGGCGTGGACCTTGAAACCCTCCTGATCTCGCAGCCCGACAACGGTGAGCAGGCGCTCGAGATCGCAGACAACCTCATCCGGAGCGGTGCCATCGACATCGTGGTCATCGACTCCGTCGCCGCCCTCACCCCGAAGGCGGAGATCGAGGGCGAAATGGGCGAGAACAAGGTGGGCCTCCAGGCCCGCCTGATGTCCCAGGCCCTGCGCAAACTCACCGCGAACATCTCCAAGACGAACACCTGCTGCATCTTCATCAACCAACTCCGCGAGAAGATCGGCATCATGTTCGGCAACCCCGAAACCACCACCGGCGGCAACGCCCTCAAGTTCTACGCCTCCGTCCGTCTGGACATCCGGCGCACCACCCAGATCAAGGACGGCGAGGAAGCCCTCGGCAACCACGTGAAGGTGAAAGTGGTGAAGAACAAGATGGCCCCGCCGTTCAAGAAGGCGGAATTCGACATCGTCTTCGGTGAAGGCATCTCCCACACGAGCGAACTCGTGGACCTGGGCGTGGAACTCGGCATCATCTCCAAGTCCGGCTCCTGGTTCAGTTACAACGACGCGAAACTGGCGCAGGGCCGGGAAGCCGTCAAGAAACTCCTCCAGGACAACCCCGAACTCGCCGACGAGATCGAAGCGAAGATCCGCGCCGCGATGCAGAATGTCCAAGACTGACAACCATGAAGCGTGTACTTGCCCTCCTGTCCCTGGTGTGCGCGCTCTTCCTGGCGAGCGCCTGCCACTATGACGTGAGTCTTTCCGTGGAAGCCACGGCGGATCTGCTCTAATACAGCGACCCCGTCCGGATCACCAGTCCGGAAACCTATTGCGTCCACCAGAAAACGCTGTCGGACACGGACTTGGAATGGATTTTCCTGTCTCTCCTCAAGGCCAACCACGTGAATGACGATTTCCGGGCCGCCTATCTCTATCTGTCCATCTACGACGAGATCGGCGGAAAGTTCCTCCGCGAGGAGACGTATGGTGTCGTTTATGACTCCTTCTCCGGGCACTACGAATTCACCGAAATGTAAACCGGATTCCGGCCGGAAGGGCACACGGAACATGAAAGGGACCGACTCGAAAGTGAGCCGGTCCCTTTTTTCGGGTTTGCCCGCGGACGGTTAGCGCTCCCAGAGGATTTCGCGCACGAGGGCGGGTTTGTTCGTGGTGATCTGGTCCACGCCGAGGTCACGCATGGCGCGGATGTCCTTGGGATCGTCGACGGTCCAGACATTGACGCTCATGCCGAGGTCCTGGGCTTCCTTCACCCATTCGGGGTGCTTGTAGAAGACGCTGTAGTGGTAGTCGATGCCGTTGATGCCTTCCGCATGCAACTGGGCGGGGGAGAGGTCGCCGTTCAGGTACTGGACTGTGTAGTCGGGGGCCTTTTTGGCGAGTTCCTGGCAGATGTGGTGGCTGAAGGAGATGAAGACGACCTTCGTGGGCTCCTGCCTGCGGGCAAAGGAGGCGAACTCCGGCGGGACGTTGCGGGGAGCGGCCGGGCGGAGGGCCTGGAGGCACTTGTCCACCAGTTCGTCTTCCTTTTCCGGCGTGGCCTGCGGCTTGAGTTCCAGCACCGGCATGCACTCGCGGCTGCGGGCGGCCTGGGCCATGTACTCGGCGAGGGTGGGAACATGCTCGCCGTTGGCCAGCCGGTGCGCGCGGACAGCCTCGAAGGAACTCTTCTGGATGTCCGTTCCGGAGATCACCTGGTCGTGGTTGATGACCGGTACGCCGTCGGCGGTCAGGTGGATGTCGAACTCGCTGCCCCAGCAGCCGAATTCCTGGGCCTTGCGGAAGGAGGCGATGGAGTTCTCCGCGTTCCCTTCCCAGTAACCGCGGTGGGCGACGATCTCGGTCTTGGGGATGCGTTTTTCGCACCAGGCCTTGACGTCATTCCAGCGGTAATAGGGGCCTTGGACGGCCTGGAGGGCCGGAAGCCGGGTCTCCCGCTCATTCATCAGGAACTTGACGAGGATCTCGTCGGATTTCTTGCTGCGGTAGAAGATCATCTGCAGGTTCGCGGCGAAGGGGCAGAACCAGGAGGGGAGCCACAGGTCCTTGGCTTCCTCGAGGGTATAGCGCTCGCTCACGCCTTCCAGGCCGAGGTAGCAGACCAGGCCGAGGTACGGCCAGTCGTGGCCGAAGCACAGGTCGGCAGCCTTCTTCACCTTGCCGGAAATGACGGCGTCCGCCTGGCTGATGAGGGTGTCCACGAGTTCCTGCGAGCGGGGCAGGCGGATCTCGCCGTTCAGTTTGGAGTCGCACTGGTTCAGGTAGGCGGAGAGGAAGTTCAGTTCATGGAAATGGACGACATTCCCGAACGGAAGGTAGCGGTACATGTTGTCCGGGATGTCGAAGGGATCCGACACGCGGGCGCAGTCGTAGATCGCATTCTGGAACTCGTAGGCGTCCGGGATGAGTTTCTTGGCTGCGGCCGGGTCCGTGAACAGGTTCCGGTACACGGTTTCGTTGTCCCAGTCGATCGTCTTGCGGTAGTCGGCCAGCGCCTTGTTCGTGCGGGCGATGAGGGTGCTGTTCTCACCCCGGGCGATGTAGGCGTAGTACTTTTCGCCGGTGTCCAGGTCGAAATCCAGGTCCGGCTGCAGGGACATCATGCGGCCGGTGAAGCCGTTCATGGACACGATGCAGCGCGGCGTGGTGCTGGAGACGGCGCGGATGTGCTTGCTGCCGTTCTTGAAGACCTCCGGATAGCGCTGGTACATCCGTTCCGCAAGCCGTGCGTGCTCCTTGACGCCGCGGGGGGTGAGACGGCCGTCCATGCCGTTGTGCAGTTCGTAGAGGAGGGCCGCTTCGTGCATCAGGGAGTCGCCGGCCGGGGTGAGGAGGTGCTGCCTGTCGGCCTCGGTGAGCAGGTCACGGACGAGTTTGTACTGGGGACCGCCCCAGTCGGACCGCGATCCGTGGCGGCCGTAATGGCTGATGTAGAAGGGCTTGTACCCCTTCGGCGCCGGGGTGTCATAGATGGGACCGAATTCGTAGGAGTGCGTGTTGAACGCCGCGCGGCGGACGTCCCCTTTCAGGAACTGGACGACCGGGGTGTCGGGCTGTGCGAAGGCGGAAAAGGCGAGGAGCGCCGTCGCAAAGAGGGTCAGGAGTCGTTTCATCGGTTCGTATGTTTTCCCAAATTTAGGAATAATCGCGTGGGATTGCAAAGAATTTCGTAAATTTGCGAATGCTTAAATGAAAACTGAATTATGGTAAAAGTTGACGTCAAAGGTTGCTGCGGCTTCGTGGATGAGGCCAGGTACAGCGCGTATGTGGACAAGGCCCTTGCGGCTTTCGATGTGCTCGTCGCCGGAAACGGCGCCGGAAATGACTTCCTCGGCTGGAAGCACCTCCCTTCCGAGACGCCGGAGAGCCTGATCGCGGACTGCGAGGCGGTCCGTGACTGCTGGAAGGCCAAGGGAGTGGACCTGGTGGTCGCCATCGGCATCGGCGGGTCCTATCTGGGCGCGAAGTGCGCCATCGAGGCCCTGAGCCACAACTTCGCGAAGCAACTCGCGAAGAAGGACGCCGCCGAGGTGGTCTTCGCGGGCAACAACCTGTCCGAGGAATACCTGGCTGAACTGATGGACCTCGCCGCCGAGCGCAACGTCGCCTGCATCGTCATCTCCAAGTCCGGCACCACCACCGAGCCCGCCGTCGCCTTCCGCATCGTGAAGCAGTATCTGGAGGACACCTACGGCAAGGCCGAAGCCGCCGAGCGCATCGTCGCCATCACCGACGCGAAGCGCGGCGCCCTCAAGACCCTCTCCACCCAGGAGGGCTACAAGACCTTCGTCGTTCCGGACGACGTGGGCGGCCGCTTCTCCGTCCTCACTCCCGTGGGCATCCTGCCCATCGTGGTGGCCGGTTTCGACGTCCGTGCCATCCTCGCCGGCGCCCTGGAGGCGGAAAAGGCCCTCGCGGTAAAGTCCGCGGAGAATCCCGCCGTCGTCTATGCCGCGATGCGTAACCTCCTCTATCAGGAATATGGCAAGAAGGTCGAGATCCTCGTCAACTACAATCCCAAGTTCACCTACCTCGCCGAATGGTGGAAGCAACTCTACGGCGAGTCCGAGGGCAAGGACGGCGTGGGCATCTTCCCCGCTTCCGTGAACAATACGGCGGACCTCCACTCCATGGGCCAGTTCATCCAGGAAGGCGACCGGGTCATGTTCGAGACCGTCGTCCATGTGGAGAACGCCACCCGCAGCGTGGTCATCGGCACGGATCCCCAGAACCTGGACCAACTCAACTACCTCGCCGGCAAGAACGTGGAGCACTGCAACCACATGGCCGAACTCGGCACCGTCATCGCCCACCAGGACGGCGGCGTGCCCCAGTTGCAGGTCGCGGTGGAGAAGGTCGATGCCTTCAACCTGGGCTCCCTCTTCTATTTCTTCGAGTTCGCGTGCGGCGTGAGCGCGTACACGCTCGGGGTGAATCCGTTCAACCAGCCGGGCGTGGAGGCCTACAAGAAGAACATGTTCGCCCTCCTCGAAAAGCCCGGTTATGAGGAGGCGACCAAAGCCATCAAGGCCCGCCTGTAGGGAATTCGTCGAAGGAAACGGGCCGTTCGTCTAAAAGCGGCACCAGCCTGTTGCATATTGCGGTACTTTTGCTCTCGGAAATCGAAAACAAAAGTATCGCAATATCATGAAAAGAATCTACATCCTCCTCGTCGCCCTGTTCGCAGGCCTCGCCGCGAACGCCCAGGAAATCCGCACCGTCAAAGGCATCGTCCTCGACTCCCTGACCCGTCAGCCGGAGCCCGCGGCCATCCTCCAGTTCTTCAAGGCAGACGACGACTCCAAGGCCGTCGCCTTCACCACCACCGCCGAGGACGGCACCTTCTCCCATACCTTCGACATCAAGGGGAACTATTACCTTCTCTTCGACAACATGGGCCGGAAGCAGGCCCGCCGCTATTTCAAGATCAACGGCGAAGAGGTCATCGACCTGGGCGAGATCCTCGTCGAGGACGCTGCCGAGGTCCTGAAGGCCGGCTCCGTCACCGCGATGCGTCCGCTCGTGAAGATGGAAGTGGACAAGATCACCTACAACGTGGAGGACGACGTGGACTCCAAGACCTCCACCGTGCTGGACATGCTCCGCAAGGTGCCGATGGTCTCCGTGGACGGCCAGGACAACATCTCCGTGAACGGCTCCTCCTCCTTCGTGGTCTATGTGGACGGCAAGCCCAACCAGATGATGTCCCAGAACGCCTCGCAGATCTTCAAGATGATGCCCGCGAGTTCCGTCAAGAATGTCGAGGTCGTGACCAACCCGGGCGTCCGCTATGACGCCGAGGGCGTGGGCGGCGTGCTGAACATCACCACCAACAAGGCGGTGACCGGCGGCCAGAGCGCCGCAGACGGCATGTACGGCACCCTCCGCGCCCAGGCTTCCACCCGCGGTTACGGCGGCGGCCTGTTCGGCAGCATGCAGCAGGGCAAGTTCGCCCTGACCGCCAACTTCAACGGCATGCAGCAGGGGAGCAAGGGCACCGTGATGGACATGACCCGCAAGCAGGACAACGGC
>JAFXMA010000110.1 GCA_017530725.1 Bacteroidales bacterium | reverse complement strand
TGTGCATCCAGATGTACTCTGCGCGCAGCCTCATCACCCCCGAGAACTATCCCGACATCCTGAAGGAAATGGCCGCCATGGGCTACACGGCCGTGGAAGCCGCCAATTACAACGGCAACGAAGGCCTTCTCTACGGCGATGCTCCTGAAACCTTCAAGGAGAAGGTGGAAGGTGCCGGCATGAAGGTCCTCTCCTCCCATGTCTCCCGCGGCCTTTCCCGTGAGGAACTGGACAACCACGACCTCACCGCCGCCCTCGCCTGGTGGGACAAGTGCATCGACGTGCACAAGCGCGCCGGCATGAAGTACATCGTCACGCCCGCCATCGGCGGCCAGCGCGACCTCAAGGACCTGCAGGTCTATTGCGACTACCTGAACGAGGTGGGCCGCCGCTGCCAGGCAGCCGGCCTCAAGTACGGTTACCACAACCACGCCTACGAGTTCGAGAAAGTCGAAGGCGAGGTCATGTACGACTACATGCTCCAGCATACGGATCCTGCCCTGGTCTTCTTCCAGATGGACGTGTACTGGGCCATCATCGGCAAGGCCTCCCCGGTGGACTACTTCAAGCGCTATCCCGGCCGCTTCACCATGCTCCACATCAAGGACGAGTGGGAGGTGGGCCAGAGCGGCATGGTCGGCTTCGACGCCATCTTCAAGAATGCGGAACTCGCAGGCTTGAAGGACTTCGTCGTGGAAATCGAGCGCTACAACTATGAGGACATCCGCAAGAGTTTCAAGGAAAGCGCCGATTACCTCCTGAACGCCCCCTTCGTGAAGGCTACCTACGCGAAGTAGCGGACTGTGTATCCAAGCAGAAGGAGCCGACTCATTGAGCCGGCTCCTTTATTGTTAAAACGATTTTCTGGGGAATCTTATGCTTCGTCCCACTGGCGGCGGAGCAGTTCGACGGCGGCTTTCAGCGTGGCGGCGCGGTCTTCGGAGCGGCAGCCGCATTCGAAACTCACGTAGTTCGGGTAGCCGAGTTCCTTGAGGGCACGGAAGCCGTCCGTGTAGTTGTCCACGTCACCGTCCTCACCGGGCATGACGCGGTTTCCGCGGCTGGCGATGTGTACGTGCTGCAGGTACGGGCCTGCGGACATGAAGGCGGCGTAGTCGGAGGTCTCTTCCTGCATGTGCCAAAAGTCGCCCATGCATTTGACGCCCGCGCTGGCGGCATCCCGGCAGATGGCGGCGGCGTCGCTGACGAGGCGCAGGTAGAAGGCTTCCTTCCGGTTCAGCGGCTCCAGGATCACGGTGGTACCGCAACTGAGGGCGAATTCGCCCAGGTCATGGAGTTGGGCGCAGAGATAATCGCGCGTCTGAAGCGTGTGCGGCAAGGCGGGCGTCTGCCAGTTGAACACCGGCACCATGATGACGCCGGTGGATTCCAGTTCACCGGCGGCGCGGACGATTTCCCGCATGGTCGTGTCGAACCGGGCTTTCACGTCCGGATCCTCGGCCAGCATGAACCCGTCGAATCCGGCGCAGATGGCCGATACCCGGATATTCCGGCCCCGGAGCGCTTCGCGGATTTCCCCGACGCGTCCGGCCAGTCCGCCACCGCCCGGCTCGAAACCGGTGATGCCGAGGCTTTCCATGAAGTCCAGTTTGTCCGGGAGGGTTTCCCCGGGGGTGAGTCCCTCCTGGAAGGAGAGGCGGAGGGAAACGGAAGGCTTTTTCGCGGAGGTGCTGCAACTGACGAGCGCCCCCGGGGCGACCACGGCGGCGGCAGCCCCGGCGAGCGTGGTTTTCAGAAAGGTTTTCCTGTCCATACGCAAAGCCTATTTACCCGTTCCGGGGACCTGGACGGTATGCTTGGTCATGTCCATTTTCCCCAGTTCGGGGTTCTCCGGCAGATAGTCCATGTCGGCGGCGCTCATCTCGTCCCAGGTGACGGTCTTTCCCGTGTAGGCGGCTTCCCGTCCCATGATACCCGCGAGCGAGGACTGGGCGGTTTCGGCGGCTTCCACGTGCATCGTTCCCTTCCGGATGTGATTCACCCAGTCCACATGTTCGAGCACATAGGGGTTGTGCTGGGTGAATTCCTGGGCGGCGGCTTCCTCGTCATACTTCCAGAGGACATTGCCGTCCAGGTCGTAGATGGTGTTCTCCTCCTGCTTCCAGCAGCCTTTGGTGCCCTGGATGAACTCGCCCACCCGGGAGGAGCAGCCGTCGATCTGGCGGCACATGCTGTGCAGGTGGACGCCGTTTTCGAATTCGAAGTCGATGCTGAAGTTGTCGTACTGGTCGCCGGTGATGCGGCGCTGGCGGCTGCCTACGCCGGTGGCGCTCACCGGATGCCAGCCGGTCATCCAGGTGAAGACGTCGATGTTGTGGACATGCTGCTCGACGATGTGGTCGCCGGAGAGCCATTTCCAGTTCACCCAGTCGCGGATCATCCACTCCATGTCACTCCAGCCTTTCTGGCGCTCACGGTACCAGAGCATGCCCTGGTTCCAGTACACGTTGCCGCCGGTGATCCGGCCGATGAGACCTTCCTGGATCTTCTGGAAGGCGGCCACGTAGGGACGCTCGTGGTGGCGCTGGGTTCCCGTGACCACGCTCAGCCCCTTGGCTTCAGCCTGCTTGGCCGCAGCCATCATGGTCCGATAGCCCTTGGAGTCCACGCAGACGGGTTTCTCCAGGAAGGAATGGACCCCCTTGGAGGTAGCGTACTGGAAATGCGTGGGACGGAACACCGGCGGTGTGGCCACGATGACCATGTCCACGCCGGAGTCGATGACCTTCTGGTAGGCATCGAAGCCCGTGAAGCAGTTCTCGGCGGGTACTTCCTGTCCATGATCCTTGGCGATGGCTTCCCGTGTAGCCTGGACCCGGTCCGGAAAGACGTCGCCCAGGGCGGTGATGGTGATTCCGTCCGCCGCGGAGAGGAGGTCGCCCACGGCGCCGTTTCCGCGGCCGCCGCAGCCGATCAGGCCGGCCTTGAGGGGACGGCCCTCGACGGCCTTGTCCGGCAGTTCAGGAATGTAATAGGTTCCGGCTTCCCGCAGGGGAGCGGGTTTGTCGTTCTTTTTTCCGCCGGAACAGGCGCTGAGAAGCGGTCCGCCCACCAGGCTGGCCGCACCCACGGCGGCGCCGGTGGCCAGGAAGGACCTTCTGTTCATTTTCTGGCTCATAGTCGATCGGTTTTGTGTTTATGAAATTACATGATTATTCCACGTTCTCCGGCACTTCGCACACGATGCGGAAGCCGACGGCCTTGACATCGGAGTACCACCAGATGCTCTTGGGATTCTGCGGGTCCGTGCGCAGCCAGTCGTCATGACGGGTGTGGCTGCGGGCGGCACAGCGGACATCGCCGGCCGCATCGGCATAGGAGCCGCCGCGGATGACGAATTCGTCGCCTGCCGACGGTCCTTTCGGGTCCAGGGCGCCGTCGGGGATCAGCGCGTAGGCGTCTTCGGCATAACGGTCGGAACAGTACTCCATCACATTTCCGAGCATGTTCTTGAGGCCGAAGGGATTGGGCTTGACCAGGGAAGGCTCCTGCGTCCGGGCGGGGGAGTTGCCGCTGTAGATCACGTAGCGGGCGATCATCGTCGTGTCCGCCCCCAGGATACGGCGGAGGCCCTTGGGGTCATAGTGCCTGGGATTGCCTTCGAAGAAATAAGGCGTGTCGGTACCGCCTCGGGCCGCATATTCCCATTCCGCTTCGGTAGGAAGGCGATACGTCTTTCCGGTCTTGAGCGACAGCCATTGGCAGAAGGTCTCCGCGGCATAGTGCGTCATGGTGATGGCGGGTCTTTCTCCCATGCCCCAACCCTGGTCGGGGAAACCGAACGGAGGGGTGGGACCGCTGACGGCGTCCACGTCGGGACGGCTGTTGGCCTCGTAAATGACAGAAGGCGGTGTCCGGCCTTCGGACATGGTCTCGTTGTAGAAACTCCAGAACTGCCGCCAGGTGATTTCGGTTTCCGCCATGAAGAAACGGGAGATGCGGACCCGCTTCTGCGGGCCTTCGTCGGAATGGCGGCGGGGCTCGTCCTCCGGACTGCCGAGGAGGAATTCTCCGCCCGGGACGGCGATCATCCGGATGGCTGCATTGGTGCCGGGAACGGTTTCCGTGAAGGACTCGAACCGCTCGGGGGAAGCAGGTGCCTGGTAGATTTCACCGGGACCGGTGTCCACGGTTCCCTGGAGTTTCTGATGGGTATAGCCTTCGATGTAATGGCCTGCGTTGAGGTGGCAGGTCACGCAGTTGAGTTTGAGTTTTTCGTGATTCTCGTCGTAGTAGAGATGGGCGGCGATGCCGTCGTCATTGATGCCTTCCGGATACAGGTTCTCGTGACATTTCACGCAGGAAGCGTTATAGACGATGCGCGGAGCATAGTCCACCTGCCGTTTGGACGCCCAGTCGATATCCTCCTTGTCTTTCACCATCTTCGACCAGATGTCCTTGGCACCCATCCGGAGTTTGACCCGGTAGTAGCGGGCGACGCCCTCCTGCTTCGGAGGCAAATGACAGGCGGCGCAGTCGGTGACTACGCCGCTTTCGTTCAAGTAGTGGGAGGATTGTTTCCAGAGACGGTCAGCCTCTTCGTGGTAGTGGCAGCGCATGCAGGAGTCGTTCGTGGACGAATAGGTGTCCACGGTGACGAGGGCCAGCATCAGCACGATGCCCAGCGCCAGGCCGCCCAGGACGGCTCCCCAGATGATGTGCTTTTTCTTCATGTTTGAATAGGTCATTCAAACATACGAAAAAAAAGCGGGATTGTCAAGTTTACCGGAACAGGGTCGGGGCGAGGGTCTGGAGGTCGGCGCGCCAGGTGGCCCAGGAATGGCCGGCCTGGGCGTTCTCCATATACTCGTACTTGAGTCCGTCCTTGTCCAACTGCGCACGGGTGTTCTGGCAGTTCTGGTAGGCGATGTCCGTGGGACCGCCCTGGGTGAAGACCATGCGCTTGAACTGCCTGTTCATCTTTGCCACGTTCTCCTTGACCTTCAGACGGGCGGATTCTGCGGCAGGATCCTGGCCGGGGGCGAAGGAGGCGCTGAGCACCCACACATAGCGGAACAGTTCGGGATGGTTGAAGGCGGTTTCAATGGTCTCCATGCCGCCCATGGACAGGCCGGCCATCGCACGGTTGTCCGCGTCCGTCTTCACGTTGTAGTTGGCCTCGATGAACGGGATGATGGACGTGACCATATCTTCCGCGAACGGGGGGACCTCATTGGGCACGTTGTTGATGGTTCCGTTGGGCATCACGACGACCATCGGGACGATCTTGCCCTCGGCGAGCAGATTGTCCAGGATCCAGCCCGCGGCGCCTACTCCGGGCCAGGAGGCGTCGTTGTCGCCGCCGCCGTGGATGAGATACAGCACAGGCAGTTTCGCGTTGGACTTCTCATAGCCGGCCGGGGTCCAGACGTGCATGCGGCGCATCTCGCCCAAGGGCTTGGAGAAGTAGAACCGCTGGGCGACCGCTCCGTGCGGGACGTCCTTGACGTAACCTGCGCCTACGGTCAGGAGGGAAGACTGCTCGGCGGAGAGGGGAGCCTTCGGGTCCTGCACCCGGACGCCGTCCACGGTGAAGTTGTAGCGGAACACGCCGTCGCCCAGACCTTCGCAGACGCCCTTCCAGACACCGTTTCCGGCCTTTTCGAACTTGACCGGGGCGTTCCAGGGCAGGTCGCCGGAGACGGATACCGTCTGGGCTTCCGGGGCATAGATCTGGAAAAGCACCTTCCCGTCCGGAAGGACGCGGGTCGATTGGAGGGTATCGTTGGGCGTGGGCCGGCGGCCCCACTGGGCGGCCATCGGCAGGGTGCAGCATACGGCTGCGACGAGAATCAGGAAGCGTTTCATGTTATTGGATGTCAAACAGTTTCTTGTAGGGTTTGTCATGCTTGTAGGCGTCCCAGCCGGGGTTGCCGGTGCGGCAGAAAGCGGTCCAGGCATCCACCATCTCCTCCGACAACCTGTAATCGGCCGCGGTGAAGGGCCGCCAACTGTTCTTCAGGGTGCCGAACATGTACCAGAGTTCGGCGGAATGGAAGGCACCGGACGCAGAAGCCGGATGGGCTTCGTCGGTAGGTAGTTCGCGGAGGAATTCGTACTCGTACACCGGACAGCCGAGGGAGTCGCGGACCGCGCAGAAACGGTCCACGGAAGCACCGGCGAGCATGCCCATGTCATCCTTGTTGTAACCGATCATCACCGGCACCTGGGCGATGGTACCATCGTACAGGGCGTGGTCGAAATCCTCGACGAGCACCTTCCCGTCGTTGTGCGGGGAAAGCATGACGAACCGCTTCTGGGAAAGGTCGAAGATGGTCTGGGCCGATGCCGCTCGCATCGCTTCCAGGGAGGTGAGCCCGCCGGCATCCGTCAGCACCTTACCCTGCTCGTCATAGAAGGACTGCGGGACATCGTTGGCGGGGGAGAGTCCCCGGAGGCCGATTCCGCCGCCGCTCTGGATGATGGCCTTCGCCATCAGGTCCCTGGCCATCGGCGAGATGAGGAGCGTCTTCACGCTCATCGCTCCGGCGCTCTGGCCGAAGATGGTGATGTTCCCCGGGTCGCCGCCGAACTGGGCGATGTTGTCGTGGACCCACTGCAGGGCCGCGATCTGGTCCATGGTACCGTAGTTGCCGGACTGGCCCTGCTCGGCCGTGAGGTCCGGATGGGACAGGAAACCGAAGGTCCCGAGCCGGTAGTTGATGGTCACGAGGATCACGCCGCGCCGGGCCCAGGCGTCCCCGTCCATCGTCACTTCATAGCCGTATCCGTTCATGTAGGCGCCGCCGTGGATCCACATCGCCACGGGGAGTTTCGCATCGGTCTTGCCCACGGTGCCGGCCGGGGCCCAGACGTTCAGGTACAGGCAGTCCTCGCTCTGCCCGGGCGTACCTTCCCAATAAAACTCGTCGCCGTAGAAGGTGCCGGGAGCATTCCCCGGCTGCCAGGCGATGGGACCGAAGGTGTCGCACACCTTTACGCCGTCCCAGGCGGGAACCGGCTGCGGTGCCTGCCAGCGCAGGTTGCCCACGGGCGGCGCAGCATAGGGAATTCCCTTATAGACAAGAACCTGGGATGAATCGGTAAGGACTCCCTGGACTTTTCCGCCGGAAACCGTCAGGACCGGATTCGGCGTGCTGCAGGCGGCGAAGACCGCCAGGCAGGAGAGAAGAAGCAGTTTTTTCATATCTGAGGATAACTGGACGGGACAAAGATACGGCATTCGGACGGGAATCCCTGTCCCGTCCGTTCAATTGTTTCCCTGCTTGTTCAACCGGGGTTTAGGCCTCATCCAGGAGCCGGGCGCCGGCCTCTTCGCCGATCGCCTGGGTCTTGTTCATCACCGTGGTGAGCATCAGCATGTTCGCGGCGATTTCCTGGACGGCCGGGTCGGTGCTGGCCTTGAGGGCGTACCAGTTCTTGTCGCGGTAGTCCTCGATGGAATCGACAAAGTCCACCCGGTCGCCGAAACGGCTGCGGATGCTCTCGTGGAGGGCGGCGGTGTACTGGCTGCAGAGGGCGTCCACCTCTTCCTCCATGCCCGTCTTCACTTCGGCGGCCTGGGCCTGGCGGTACTGCGCCTTGAGGCCTTCGTATTCCTTGTCCTGGCGGATCTCGGTCTTGTCGCCGGACACCTTGAGGATTTCACAGCGGTCGATATCCCCGCCTTCCGGCACCATCTCGCTGGAGATGTCGTGCAGTTTCTCGAACCGGACGCCGTAGAAGAGGACTCTTCCGTTATCGACGGAGTACATCATCTTCCGGAAGTCGATGCCCAGCGAAACCTTGTAGTAGAACTTGTGGATATAGAGGATCTTGCGGATGGATGCTTCCTTGAGGAGGGAGTCTTCCAGGATGGTCTCGAAGAACTTGCGGTCGGGGATGGCGAACTTTTCGCGGTCCAGGGCATCGACTTCTTCCTCCTTCACGACATAGCCCAGCTTCGCATACTCCATCTGCTCCACCTTGAAAGTGTAGTCCAGCCGTACGGGAAGGGCACCGGTCTGGGAGCGGGTGTCCAACTTGTCCGTGAGAAGGCGGTTCTCCTGCTCCAGGGATTCCACCTTCCGCTCCAGTTCCCGGTCCTTCTCGAGTTTGGCGATGAGTTGCTGCTGACGCTCGAGGAGGTCCGCCTGCAGCCAGTCGTTGATGGGCTTGAAGGCCAGGACGGTGAGGATGAGGGTGACGGCGTTGGAAAGGACGATGGCCAGCCCGGACACCAGCCGGGGGAACAGCAGGAAGAAGGCGACGTTCACGGCCACCAGGATGAAGCATCCTGCTATCCAAAGCGTATTCTTGATCTTTTTCATCGGCGGGACAATTCCGTAGCGAAGTTAAAAAAGAATATCAGAATTCGCAAAAATGCGTACATTTGCACGATGAATTGAACGCTTATTTCCTGGTTTTATGAAGAGAATCCTGCTTGTCGCCGCCCTCGTGCTGCCTATCCTTACCTCCTGTGCCAGCGGTTGTTCCCCCAGAATGACTGCCCAGGACATTGAAAACTTCGTCTCCGAGCAGTCCTCCGCCGAAGGAGGCGCGTCCGTCGTCTATTTCACCCGGGACATTTCTCCCGAAGGACTCGTGAAGGTGTACGACGCCCTCGGCGTGGTGCCGAAGGGCCGCGTCGCCGTGAAGATTTCCACCGGCGAGTCCTCCAATTCCAACCAACTGACCCCCGAACTGATCGGCCTTCTCGTGAAGAAGGTGAACGGTACGCTGGTGGAGTGCAATACCGCCTATGGCGGAAGCCGCGCCACCACGGAGAGCCACCGCAAGGAGATCGCCCAGCGGGGTTACGAGAAGATCGCCCCCGTCGATATCATGGACGAGGAAGGGGAGATCAGGATTCCCGTCAAGGACGACAAGTGGATCAAGTACGACATCGTGGGTTCGCACGTGGAGAACTACGACTTCATGATCAACCTGGCCCATTTCAAGGGCCATGCGATGGGCGGTTTCGGCGGCGTGCTCAAGAATGCATCCATCGGTGTGGCTTCCCCCAACGGGAAGGTGTACATCCATTCCGCCGGCGAACACCAGCAGGCGACCCTCGAGGGCGATCTCCACGCCCCGTCCGGCTGGTTCCTCTCCCCGGAAAAGAACACTCCCTTCATCGAGTCGATGTCCGCCGCCGCGCAGGCCGTGCATGACTTCTACAAGGGCCGTGAAGGCATCCTGTACATCGACGTGATGAACAACATCTCCATCGACTGCGACTGCGACGGTAACCCCCACAAGCCTACCATCAAGGACATCGGCATCGCCGCCTCCCTGGATCCGGTCGCCCTGGACAAGTTCTGCCTGGACCAGGTGTTCACCTTGCCGCAGGACAAGGACAACGACACCCAGGCGCTCCTGGACCGCATCAACGAGCGTCACGGCACCCGCATCGTGTTCCGCGGGGAAGAGATGGGGCTGGGAACCACGAAATACACCGTCGTCCGGCTGGACTGACGGGTACGCTTTTTGCAAACCTAACGCGGCTTTTGAGAAATAACGATGAAAAAACTGCTGATCCTTTTCGCCTTCCTGGCGTTCGGCCTTACGGCCTCCGCCCAGGAGTTGAGTGCCACTTTTGTCCAGAAGAAGACCATCAAGGCTACCCATAAGGTAATCCCCGGTGAGGGAACCGTCACCTTTTCCGCCCCCGACCAACTCAGGATGACCTATGCGGTCCCGGAAGGGGAGTATCTCATCATTGACGGGAACAAACTGGAGAGTTGTGTCAAGGGAAAGGCCATCACGTTCGATACCGCCAAGAACCCGCGGATGCGCAAGATGCGCAACACCCTGCTGAACTGCATTACCGGCGATTACGAGAAGGCGGCCGAGGAGAATGACGCCGCCCTCGTCGTCGAGCAGAAGGGCGACGTCAAGACCGTGTCGATGATGGCCCGGAAACCCCAGCCTACCGGCTATGCCCGCATCACCCTGGACTACAACAAGAAAGGACTTCCCGTCCGGATGGTCCTGGACGAGTTCGCCGGCATCGAAACCGAATACACGTTCAAGTATTAGGACGGCATCCCTTCCTGTTCCAGCGCCTTGATGCTTCTCCGGTACCAGCCCCATTTGAGGAACCGCCGGAAGAGGAAAGGCTCGAGGGAATAGGTGAGGAGGATGGTGACGGCCATGCCGATGAGGGTGATGATACCGATCGAATGGATGGCCGGATGCCGGGCGAAAATCAGCGACAGCACCACGATGGCTAGCACGAGGGCGGAGAACACGATCGCCACCTTGTGCGAAGCCAGCATCTCCTTTTCACCAGTGCGTGCCTCCTTGAGCAGTCCCTCCATCACAAAGATGCTGTAGTCCACGCCGATACCGAAGATGAAGGTGGAGATGACGATGTTGATGAGGTTGAATTCCAGGCCCAGGAGGGCCATCAGGCCTTGGAGGACGTACCAACTCAGGAACATCGGCAGGAAGGCCACGAAAGCCGTGACGATGTTCCGGAAGGCGATCAGGAGTACCAGAAGTACCAGCAAGGAGGAAATCCACTGCGTGGTGTTGAAGTCGTCATGGACGATCTCCACCATGTCGCGGCAGTAGTAGAACGGTTCCAGGACCAGGGTGTTGGGCCCGGCCACCAGGGCGTCCGATACGATGTCGGTGTCCTCCGGCCGGAAGGCGACGGAGGTGAATACCAGATACCGGCCGCTTTCCTGGCGCTCGAGGTAGTTGGAGACCAGTTCTTCCGGGAATACTTCCGCCTCGAACAGGTTCCCGGGCTCGTAGTCGGCATCGACCAGGGCCTCGAAGGGATTGAACAGGGCGGCTTCCAGGCCGCTGTGACGGGCTGCCGCGGCGATTTCGCGCCAGGCCTGGGTCTTGCGCTCCGGCGTCCAGAAACGCTTCCAGGCGTCAATCCGTACTTGCTGGTCCCGCTCGGAGCGGAACAGCAGGAACGAGAGCGGGGAGTAACCCTTCACATATCCGGCTTCCGCCAGGGAATCCAGCCGTTGCTGCAGGAGCGTATTGTATTCCAGCGCCTGGTCCAGGTCTTCGTCGTAGGCGGCGAAATACAGGTCCATGTGGCCGCTGGCGTTCTTCGCACTGTACAGTTCCTGGCTCGCGGTCAGGAGGGAATTGTCGTAGTCGAGGTTCCGGAGGTCGCTGTCGAACTTGACCCGGTGGCTCAGCAGCACGCCGGCAAGGACGACCACGCCCAGTCCGGCGAGGATCCACCGGTTCCGGTCCCAGGGGATGTCATTGATCCGGTCGATGGCATGGAACCCCTTGTACCGCTTGAACCTGACCTGCTCCGGCGTCATGAAGTGCGGGAGGAAGAACAGCGCGAAGAAGGTGTTGCCGATGAGGGCGAACGTGGCGAAGAGGCCGAAGTCCCGGAGCAGGTCGCTTTCCGTGAACAGCAGGCCCAGGAAGGCGCCCACGGTCGTGATGCAGCCCAGGGTGACGGGCGTGGATTCCTCGCGGAGCATCTGCTCCACGTCTCCCACGAAATAGTGATGGATGAGCACGTGCAGGCAGTAACTGATGGCGACGCCCAGCACGATCGCCCCGAGGCCCAGGGCCATCAGGGACATGAAGCCCTTGATCCAGTACATGCAGGCGAGGGCGAACACGGCCCCGTACAGGATGGGGACAATCTGCTGCCAGATGAAGGTCCAACTGTGGAAACTGAGCAGGAGGATGACGAGGATGACGAGGAGCGACAGGCCCACGGTCATGAGGAGGTCGCCCTTGATGGTGCTGGCGTTGGAGACGCTGCTCAGGGGTGTGCCATGGGCCAGGACGCGGGCTTCCGGGTGGGCGGCCTCGAAGACCTTGCGTTCCCGGTGCATGAGCCGGTAGAACTGCGTGCCGGCATGGGAATCCATCGAATTGAATCCCGGCGAGAGGAAGGCCAGGGCGACCGTCTTGTCCGGGCAGAAGAAGTGCCCGTCCTCGATGGTGTAACCGCCCACGGAACCGCCGTCCCCGGGCATGAGTTCATTCAGCAGGATATCCCGCAGGCCCAGCGGGTCCATCGTTACAAGTTGGGAGGCCTCTCCCGTCTCGTCCGCTTCCAGCAGTTCGAGATTCCGCTGCATGGCCGCTTCCACGGCCTCGGGCTCCAGTGCCGCCTCGAACGCGGCATACAGGGATGTGTCGATGAAGCAGGGCAGGTGCTCGAACCCGTAGTCCATGGCCCCCAGCATGGTGCCCATGTCCAGGTTGTGGAGAATGCCGGTGATATAGTGCGTCGCGGAGTCCCGCTGGAGCAGGGCCTCGCAGTATTCGTCCATGTACCCGCCCAGGGTGACGGGATCCAGCGGGTTCGCCGGGTCGGCGGAGGTGATCTGGATGAACACCTTGTCCTTCAGCCCGATATCGCTGAAAGCCAGTTCGCTGTCCGTGCTGGAGCGGGGGAGCAACTTGACGATGTCCTCTTCGAACCGCAGCCTCAGTCCGAAGGCCAGAAACAGCAGGAAACTGCCAGCGAGCAGCAGATACAGTGCCGTCCGATGCTTATGGAAATACCGATACAGCGGCAGGAAAATCCTATGCATAACCGTAGAGTAACCTTAAATCCTTCAAAGGTAAGGTTAATTAATGAGAAAAGAAAATTACGCCCGCGTAGCGCGCGGGCGAAGACCGGTTCCGGAGACTGAACTTCCTTATCGGGTTATGGCGCAGGGGTTTGTAAACAAAAGAGAAATCGTTATATTTGCATGGGTTAGTTATTAATGTATTCTGTGAATGACAGGTAAACGATTGTTGCCGGGCGACAAGGTCGTGGAGGACAATCTGAAATCATTCGACACAGGTTATGAGGGTCTTTAGTGAAGCACTTGTCGAAGAGGCGCGGGTCGTTTCCCGCGTTGCCGACCTTTCGCAGGCCACCATCGGCGAAATCCTGCTCGTGGCCCAGTATCTGGAGCGGAAGACGGGCATTCCCTTCATCCGTATGGACCAGGGGTCCCCGGGCCTGCCGGCCAACCGTTTCGGCGTGGAGGCCGAAAAAGCGGCCCTGGACCGCGGCGTCGGTTCCCAGTATCCGCCGGCGGACGGCGTACCGGAACTGAAACAGGCGGCTTCCCGTTTTGTCAAGGCTTTCATCGATATTGACATCGATCCGCTTGGCTGCATTCCCACGGCAGGATCCGTGACCGGCTCTTTCGGCGGGTTGATCGCCTGCACCCAGCGCATCCCGGGGAAGGACAAGGTCCTGTTCATCGACCCGGGCTTCCCGATCCAGAAATCCCAGTTGCGGGTGCTCGGCATCCATTGGAAGGAGTTCGACATCTATCCCTATCGCGGGGAGGGACTCCGGGCGAAACTGGAGGAGGAACTCGCAGCCGGCGATATCGCCGCCATCGTCTATTCCAATCCCAACAATCCGGCCTGGATCTGCCTGGAAGAGAGTGAGTTGCAGGTAATCGGCGAACTTGCCACGAAGTACGACGCCATCGTCCTGGAGGACTTGGCGTACTTCTGCATGGACTTCCGCCGGAATCTTGGAAAGCCCTTCGAGCCGCCCTATGTCCCCACGGTGGCGCGCTATACGGACAATTATATCCTGCTGCTTTCCTCGTCCAAGATCTTCAGTTACGCGGGACAGCGGATGGCGCTCATCTGCGTCGGTGACCACCTGTTCTCGCGGCATTATCCCGCCCTGACGGAACGCTACCACGACGCCGGCATCTTCGGCCCGACGCTCACCGCCTCCATCCTGTATATGATCACGAGCGGTTGCACCGCCTCGACGCAGTATGCCTATGCGCACATGCTGCAACTCTCCTGCGACGGTGTGATCGATTTCGTGGAGGATATCCGCGAGTATGAGCGCCGCGCGGCCAGGATGAAGGACATCTTCTGCCGGAATGGCTTCCATGTAGTCTATGACCGCGACGTGACGCGGCCGGTGGGGGATGGTTTCTTCTTCACCCTCGGATACGGAGACCTTACGGGCGGGGAACTGCTCCGTGAACTCCTTTATTATGGCGTGAGTTGCATCTCCCTGTCCACTACCGGAAGCCTGCAGCAGGGCGTCCGGGGCTGCACGAGCCGGATGCGTGACGAATTGTACCCTGTCCTGGAGGAACGGATGAGGGCCTTCCGCGAGGACCATTGACGGAAACGACGAACTTAACGATATGATCTGGAATCCCAACAAAGAATGCATGAGCCGCGACGAAATGTCCGCGCTCCAGGGTAAGCGGCTGCACAAGATCGTGCAGTACGTGTACCACAACGTCCCCTTCTACCGCCACAAACTGCAGGAGATGGACCTGACCCCGGATGACATCCGCACCATCGAGGACATCGTGAAACTCCCTTACACGACCAAGAAGGACCTCCGGGACAACTATCCTTTCGGCCTGCAGGCCGCCCCCCAGAGCGAGATCATCCGCATCCACGCTTCCTCCGGCACGACGGGCAATCCCACCATCGTGGGGTACACCCGCAAGGACATCGGCGTCTGGAGCGAATGTATGGCCCGCAGCCTGACCGCCTATGGCGTGGGCCGGGACGACATCTTCTCGGTCTCCTATGGCTACGGTCTCTTCACCGGCGGCCTCGGCGCCCATAACGGGGTGGAGATGGTCGGCGCGTCCGTGGTCCCTGCTTCCACCGGCAATACGGAGAAGCACGCGAAACTCATCCGCGACCTGGGCGTCACCGGTATCGCCTGCACGCCGTCCTATGCCCTGTACCTCGCCGAGACGATGGAACAGATCGGCATCACCAAGGATATGATCAAACTCCGGGTGGGTGCATTCGGCGCCGAACCCTGGACCGAGAACATGCGTGCGGAAATCGAGGAGCGCCTGGGCCTCAAGGGCTTCAACCTGTACGGCCTGAGCGAGATCATGGGCCCGAGCGTGAGTTACGAGTGCCGGATGCAGCACGGCTCCCACATCAACGAGGACCATTTCTATCCCGAAATCATCAATCCGGTCACCCTGGAGCCCCTCCCGAAGGGCCAGACCGGCGAACTGGTGTTCACCACCCTCACGAAGGAAGGAATGCCGCTGCTCCGCTACCGCACCCGCGACCTGTGCGCCCTGATGCCGGGCGAGTGCGGATGCGGCCGCACCAGCGTCCGGATGACGCCGATCTCCGGCCGCAGCGACGACATGCTCATCATCCGCGGTATCAACGTGTTCCCTTCGCAGGTGGAGAGCGTCGTCCTGAGCATGAAGGAGTTCGCTCCGCGCTACCTCCTGGTCGTGGACCGCATCAACAACCTGGATACCCTGGAGGTGCAGGTCGAACTCCGGCAGGAATACTTCACCGCCACCTTCGACACCCCGGCCGCCATCGACGAACTCCGCAAGCGCCTGGCCGACAAACTCCGCAGCGTCCTGTCCATCAGCGCGAAGGTCCAACTCAAGGCCCCGAACGCCATCGAGCGCAGCCAGGGCAAGAGCGTCCGTGTCATCGACAACCGCAAACTGAAATAATACACCGAACCATGACCCTCAATCAACTGTCCATTTTCCTGGAGAACCGCGCCGGGACCCTGACGAAGGTGCTTGACCTCTTCAAGCAGGCCGGCCTCCACATCATCGCCTCCTCCATCGCCGACACGGCCCAGTATGGCCTGGTCAGGATCATCTGCTCGGAGCCGCAGCGCGCCTATCTCGAACTCGAGCGCAACGGCGTGGCCGTGGCGTTGTCCGATGTGTTCGCCATCGAACTGGACGAACGCCCCGGCCAGATTGCGGAAATCGTCCGCGGCTTGAGCGAGGCCGAGATCGGCATCGTGTACATGTATTCCTTCTTCATCCACGGGAAGGGGCTGCTCTTCATCCGGACCGATAAGACGGAAGAAGCGCGGGAAGTGATCCAGCGCTCCTCCTTGCGTTGCGTTCCCGAAAAGGAACTCCCCGATTGGGTGGTGTAATCCCTACTTCCGGTATTTCGCGGTCCGGGCGTCGTCGATGACGCCGGACCAGTTGAGCCCGTAGGCGAAATCCCAGGTGTGTCCGTCGGCATCCACGAGGGCACGCATGTCGTGCGGGACGTCCTCCTGCTGCTCCTCCACGGTACGCATGTCGGCCGGGAACTGCATGGGCAGGAGTCCGGAAGGCTCGATGGCACCGGAGATGATTTCCAGGAAGGCCTGGTTCTGGACCCCGAAGGTCACGAGGACTGCATCGGCATAGGGCTCGAGTTCGGACAGGACGGTGGGGCGGGAGGACCTCACGACGACCACGACGGGCTTGTCACCCATCTGTTTCTTCGTCAGGATGACCAGGTCCAGGTCCTTCTCGTTGTAGGTGGTGACGGTCTTGCCCTTGTAGGAACGGTTCAGGAAGGCTTCCTTCGGGTCGCCGCCGGCGATGGACTCCTTCCGGGCATATTCCGCCTTGTAGGGGCGGTACTGCAGACTGATGGGGACATAGCCGTTGCCGCCTTTCTTGCGGTCGTTCACGTCATAGCCGCTGCCCGTACGGGGCTCCTCGATGACGACGAGGGCGAAATCGGCCTCTTCCGGAGACTCGGCCCAGCCGTAGTATTTTTCCACGAGGGCCTTGTCCACGGGATAGTCCCAGTGTCCGGGCGCTCCCATGGACATCCCGAACATGCCCGGGGTCTGGGGGAAGTAGCGCTCCGGGACGAATACCTTCTTCTTCGCTTGACCGGGAATCTCGGGCAGCGCGTTCCCATGGTTCTTCACCAGCACGACCGACTTCAACTGCGCCTCGTAGCCTGCCTGCATGAAATCGGGATTGCCCACGATGGACGCGGTGGTGGCGGGATCCACATACGGATTCTCGAACAGGCCGGTGCGGAAGGAGTTGAGGAGCAGGCGGACGGCCGATTCCTCGAAACGCTTCCGGGCCGATTCCTCGCCGGACTCGCGCACCCACATCTGATAGGCCTTCAGGACGGGGCCCTTGTCGTTGTTGCCGCCGAACTGGTCCACCCCGGCCTTGATCACCTCGAAGTGGCGTTCCGCGACGGTAAGGCCCTCGACACCCCAGCACTTGCCGTCGAAGGATTCGATGGCCCGGTTGTCGTTGGTGACGCCCCAGTCGGTGCAGACGACCCCGTCATAGCCGTATTTCTCCCGGAGCAGGTCCGTGATGATGTACTTGCTGAAGTTGTTGCCCACATTGTCCCCGGACGGGTCGATCCCGTAGGATATGGTGTAATAGGGCATCACGGCGGAAGCGCGTTTCGTGCCGCCGTTCAGTTGGAACGCACCCTCGGTGAAAGCCTTCAGGTGGTCTTCGAAATTTCCGCCGGGATAGACGGCGAACTTGCCGTAGTTGAAGTGTGCATCCCGTCCGCCTTCCTCCGGACCGCCGGAGGGCCAATGCTTGACCATCGCATTGACACTCTGGGAGCCCCAGCCGTCAGGCGTCCCCGGCGTGGTCTGGAACCCGTCGACATAGGCGCGGGCCATGTCCGTATCCAGGGCCGGATCCTCGCCGAACGTGCCGTTGAAGCGACTCCATCGCGGTTCCGTCGCCAGGTCGATCTGCGGGCTCAGCGCGGTGGCGATGCCCAGGGCGCGGTATTCCTCGGAAGCGATCCGGCCGAACTGTTCGACGACGGCCGGGTCGAAGGTGGCGGCGAGGCCAAGGGGCGTGGGCCAGAGGGAGATCTTTCCGCCGGAACCCAGGTTGAACTCGGCCGTTGCCGCGGTCTCGTTGCGCGGGTCGGAGGAGTTGTTGGCCGGGATGCCGTGGCCGAGCGCCTCCACGAAGGCCTGCACGTTGTTGTTCCAGCGCGCCGCCGTTTCGGGACTTTCCACGCTGGTCACGAGGACTGCCCGCAGGTTGTCTTCCTCCAGGAACTTCTTCTGCGGGTCGGTGATTTCCGGTCCACGCACGGCCTGGTGGCCGCTGTACAGCATCAGACCCGCAATTTCTTCGATGGAGAGTTGCGCGGCGAGGTCCTTCGCGCGGGTGTCGGCGGGAAGCCGCCAGTCCTCGTACGGGTCCAGCGCCCCGTTGCGGTTCAGGTCCTTGAAAGCGTACCGGTCCACGGTCAGGAGGGGAGCGCTGGAATACCCCAGCGTGGCCCCGCCTTTCTGGGTGACGAGTTTGAAGCCGTCGGCTTCGGATTCTTGCCATTTGGGGCCGCAGGCCGTGAGCAGCAGGGCACAGGCAGCCGTCATTGCGATTCGGATTCTCATGGTTATTCGAAGTTTACTTGGATCGTGTAGGGGACGCCGTTCAGGACGTCCGTGCGGCCGGAATACTCCACGCCGTACTTGCCCATGGTGGAAGTGACCGTGGTGGCGCAGAAGACCGAGATATAGTATTTGCCGGGCTTCGGGTCCTTGATTTCCAGGGACTTGTCCACGTTTGCCCCCACATGGCCCCAGGTGGCATCCTCGCGGTAAGCGAAGCCGTTCCGGGAGGCGAAGAGGTGGAGGTCGAAATCGTCCTTGTTCACGAAGCCTTTCAGGCTGATGGTCATCGTCCTCACGCCTTTGGGCACGTCGATGGCGAAATGATGGTACTGGCGGTCGCCGACGGGGGCGAATCCGGGTCGGGAACGGTCATCCATCGGGCGGGGTTCGCCGGGCTGGAGGACGGCCTTCAGGGCCGGCTCTCCGTTGCCGGCGAGGGCGTAGCGGACCATCGCGGCCATGAGCGCCAGGTTCTCCGCGTCATAAGCCCCTTCCGGGTGCGAACCGCACAGGAGTACGCGGCCCATGGCGGGGGATCCCTTCCAGGCCCAGATGGCCGGGAGACCGTCGATGTCCCGCTCCAGTTGGCGGCCTTTCGTACTGAAGGTCGCGAGGATTTCCGTTCCCGCGGGGGCCGATTCCATGTAAGCGAAACAACCGCCGTTGTGGCGCACGCTGTCGATGTGCATCCGGTTGTCGAAGTCGAAATACTCCGTCAGCGGGCTGCCTGGGACGATGTCCACGGCCGTATAGGATTTCTCCAACTTGGTGCCCGTCACGTTGCCGGGCCACAGGCCCATATAGATATCGGTGTAACTGAGTTTTCCGTCCGGGGCCCGGGAGCCCTTGCTGGCGATGAACGCGCCGGCGCAGGACCCGACATAACTGCCGCCCGCGGCGACGAAAGCCCGCAGGCTTTTCCTACCATCTTCTCCCAGCGAGCGGCTGTGATTGGCGGCCTTGCCGCCATTCATGTACACCATCCGGAAGCGCGGTGCTCCGTCGGGGTAGAGGAGGATGCCGTTTTCATCCATCGGCGAACCCACGGTCAGTTCCCGTTGCCGAAGGGTGTCCGTCCGGGTGAAATGCTGGGGAGGGGAAGACGCGTGCTTGGTGGAGACGAAGGCTTCCATCGTCAGTCCCAGCAGGTCGGTCACGGGAAGGTCCGTCCGGGAGTTGAGCATGATACCGCTGTCCATGAAAATGTCCTTGTAGTAGCCCCGGGTGTTGTCCTGGGCGCCGGCCGTGAGGCAGAGAACGGTGGCGAGGGCGGAAAGGAGAAGTGTTTTCATGCAGCTGTGACTTGGTCTTTCCTACAAATATACGATTTTCAGGCGTTTTTTCGGCGGATTCTTTCCCGCTTCGGGTAAAAAACCGTATATTCGTATGATATGGCACTGCAACTGGACCTGTTTCAAAGCGCGGGCGTGGGCGTCGGCGCCCTGCTTCTGGGGATGCTGTTCACACGGCACATCCCTTTCCTGAAGCGGTTCTGTATCCCGGCGCCGGTCTCCGGCGGCCTTCTCATTTCCATTCTGACGCTCCTCCTGTATGCCCTGGGGGTGGAATGCACGTTCGACGGAACCATTAAGGACCTGTGCATGATGCTGTTCTTCACCTCCGTGGGCTTCCAGTCGGACATGAAAGCGCTCAAGCAGGGCGGGAAGCCGCTGCTCGTGATGATCGGCCTCGTGGCCGCGCTTATTGCCGCGCAGAACCTGATTTCCGTGGGCATCGCCCGCGGGCTGGGGCTGTCGCCGCTGTTCGGCATGGCGGCCGGGTCCATTCCGATGAGCGGCGGCCACGGAACCTCCGGCGGCTTCTCGCCGCTCCTGGAGGAACTGGGCCTTGCCGGCGCCTCCTCCATCACGATGGCCGCCGCGACCTTCGGCCTGGTGGCCGGCTCCCTGCTGGGCGGCCCGCTGGGCGAAGCGCTCATCCGCCGGCACCACCTTGCCGATCCTTCGGCCCAGACCAGCGTGATGACGGGCATCGAAGCCACGGAAGCCGCTCCTGCGGCGCGGGAGACGACCTCCCTCTCCGAGGAGTCCGCTTTCCGCGAAATGCTCGTCGCGGCCTGCGAACTGTTCATCGCGATGGCTTTGGGGACGGGAGTAAGCAAACTGCTGGCATCGACGGGCATCACTTTCCCGACCTATTTCGGATCCCTCATTGCCGCCTGCCTGATGCGGAACCTGCTGGGACTGTCGCCGCGGATCGCGTCCCGGATGTGTCTCGGCCGCATCGTCTCCATCGGCGATATCTGCCTGCAACTGTTCCTGGGCATGGCGATGGCCAGTCTCCGGCTCTGGGAACTGGCCTCCCTCGCACTCCCGCTGTGCCTGATCCTGCTCGCCCAGGTGGCTTTCATGGCCCTTTACGGCGCTTTCGTCGCCTTCCCGCTCCTGGGAAAGACCTATGACGGCGCCGTCCTCGTCAGCGGCCTCTGCGGCTTCGGCCTCGGTGCCACCCCGAATGCGATGGCGAACATGTCCGCCGTCTGCTACAAGTATCGTTACACGGTGAACCCCTTCATCATCGTCCCCGTCATCGGCGCCATGTTCGTGGACCTCATCAACACGGGGATCATCACGCTGTTCCTGAACCTGATCTGACGCAGGTCAGTCTCCCGGATTGCGCAGATCCTTGTCGGTCATCGCGCAGACGCAGGAGTCGGACCACACGTTCTCGGCCGTTTCCACCATGTCGATGATGGTGTAGATGGGGAGGATGAGGCCCATGACCTGGACCGGCGCGCCGATGCCCGTCATCAGGGACACCGTCAGGAAGAAACAGCCCATCGGCACACCCGCATTGCCCACGGCGGCGATGACGGAAATGAGCACCCACAGGAGCATCGTGCCGATTCCCAGGGTGATTCCGCCGTTCTGCATCACGAAGAGCGAACTGACCAGGATGAAGGCTGCGCACCCGTTCATGTTGATGGTCGTGCAGATGGGGAGGACGAAACGCGCCACCTTCGGATCCGCTCCCAGCCGGTTTTCGGCCGATGAGAGGGTGACGGGAAGGGTAGCGGCGGAACTCTTGGTGAACAGCGCCATCACGACGGCCGGGCTCATCGCCTTGAACACCTTGAGCGGATTGATGCCCCGTATCAGCAGGAAAACGGGCAGGACAAGGAAGAACTGGATCACGTTCCCGAGCAGGATCACGGCCGTATATTTCCCGAGGGAGCCCAGGATGATGCCGCCGCTCAGTTGGGCCGAGAGTTGTGCGGCGAAGGCCGTGATGCCCAGGGGGAGCGTCCAGATGAGGGCCTTGATGAGGATGAAGAACAACTCCTGGAGGCCTTCGATCCCATGGACAAGGACCGTTTTCCGGTCACTCTCCTTCATATAGGCGAGCGCCAGGCCCACCGCGACGGCGATCAGGAGGATGGACAGCACGTTCCCGGAAAGGAAAGGCTGCAGCAAGTTGTTGGGAATCACCGAGATAATGTGGTCACGGAAGGTCATGGACCCTTCCTGGGCGGCGGTTGCCGTCCCGATCACATCGGCCGGGATGTTCTGCGGGGCGATGAGCAGGTACATGCCCAGGCCCACCAGGGCCGCGGCCAGCGTCGTCAGGAGCGTGTAGGTGATCGTATGGCCGAAAACCTTCCGGGTGCTCCGCTGCCTTCCGAAAGAGATAAGGGTGGTGGTGATGGCCAAGGCCACCGTGGGAACGGCCAGGAACTGGAACAGGCGGGTATAGACGGTGGCCACGAAGTTGCATACGGTATCGATCCACTCCACCTTCAGCAGGCCCAGCATCGTACCCGCAACCAGTGCCCCGAGCCACCAGAAAAGTTGTTTGTTCGGTTTCTTCATCACGCAAATATAGCAAAAAAACACTTGCCGCCACGCTGACAGCGGTGACGGCAAGGCATTTACGCGTTCGGCGGCCGGTACATCAGCCCAACATGTCCGCTTCCGAGATGGCGATGGGAACCATGGCGTTGATCTGCGACCTTTCGTCCGGAGACAGTTCCTTCAGGCTTTTCCCAAAGATGTCCCGTGCCTTTTCGTCCCGTACTTCCTCATAAACCTGCATCAGCAGGGTCTGGATGTGCCGGTAGGCACCATAACTGGTTCCGCGGTCGTGATGGAGCCCGAAGTGGGTCTCTTGGCCGTGTTCCTTCAGGAAAGCCTTTCCGAGTCTGACAATCTCCGCATTGTCGTCGACACGCCGATTGCCAAGCCAGATTTTGCCGGCGGAATTGATACGGATCATCAGGATGGTCTCCCGGTCCACTCCCTGGAACATTTCGTCCAGGGATTTGGCGACTTTCACCTTTCCATTGCCGGGAAGGGGCGGCATGTAGCGGGTTATCTCCTCTTTCCGGGCCGGGCCGGAATACTGGATTTTCAGGGACCCGATGGCCCGCAGTCCGTTTTTCACGTCATTGATGACGCCCATGGGGATATCGTCCGCCGCCCGGAGGTTTACGGTAGCCAGGGACTGGCCAGGTTTTACGGGCGGGATGTGGTCTTTCAACTCGGAGATGGTGAAAACCTGGCCGCCGCTTTCGATGCTTCCGTCAGCGCGGACATCCAGAATGACGGAAGAAGTCGTTTGGGAAGAAACCCGGACCATGAAGACGACAGGCTGGATGAAAGTCATTTCAACGGGTTTCCCGTCCTTCATGGCCGGGGTCCAGTCGGGAGACTGCGCAATCTGCTGGGCGACGATTCCGTCCAATTGCTCGGAAACGCTCCAAAGAATGCCGATATCCTTGACTTTTCCGTCTTTTCCGACCGTAAACTTTGCCAGGATGGTACCATCATCTGTCTTGGCCTCGTCCGGATAGATGAGGCGGGTGTTCAGCCACCAACTGAAATTCTCGCTGCAAACCGCCTCCGTGTCCATGTCCGGGTTCTTGATGGAGGGTAATGGTGTTGTCTCCATGGATCTGGAATGACGGGTGGCCTCCCGGTCGGCATAGCCTATCACCACGATTTCCGTAAGATAGCCTTGGGGCCTTTCATCGGAAACGTTTTTTTCACTATCTTTGTCCACGGGGACATAGACAGTCCTTGCCTGCAGCCCGAGGGCCAGGCACACGAGCGGGAGCAGCCAGAGCACCCGCAGGCCCCTCGAAAGGGGCGATCTGGATTTTGACATCATAGTAATTCGGTTTTTAAGGATACTGTGATTAAAGCTGTTGGCAACTGAGTAGCCGCTCTTGCTGACAGTTTTTCTTATAAGCAGGTACTGGTATTCCCTGAGGTTGGCGCCGGCACGGAGGACGGCGCCGTCGGCCTCGAACTCGTGGAGTTCCTTGAGGTCCGCCCGGAGCATCCAGATGGCCGGATTGAACCATTGGAGGGCCGACAGGACATCGACCAGGAGTACTTCGATGGAGTGCCCGCAGGCGATGTGCGCTTTCTCGTGGATCAGGATGGATGCGTGCGAAGCCTCCCAGTCTTTCCGGGACAAGACGATGGATTTCATCCAACTGAAAGGGTCGATGTCCCTGTCGGTGAGGACGATCTGGCAGCCATCCTCTTCCGCCACCCGTTCACCCTGGCGGATGATGCGGATGATGGACAGGATGGAAACCAGCACCCGGGCCAGGACGAAAGCCACCCCCGCCCAGAAAAGGATGGTAAGTGCAACGGGCCACCAGGAAAGATCCGGTTCGACGAACGGTGCCGGTTCCAGGGTGGACAAGTCCGTCACCACTTCCGCAGGCTTCGGAGCGACGGTCTCCATCTCGACCGGCTTATGGATGGTGATGATGCACAGGGGCAGCAGGAACGACAGCACGGCCGTCCCCACCAGGACCACACGGTTGAACCTGTGGAAGGTTTCTTTCTTCAGCAGGAACCGGTAGAACAGGTAGAACACCAGCAGCGCAACCGCCACCTTGGCATCATAGAGCAGGAAGTCCGTCATTTCCGTTCTCCTTTTTCGACCAGGTCGATGAGTTCTTTCAACTGCTCCACCGTGATCTTCTCCTCCTTCACCAGGGCCGACACCGCGCTCAGGTAGGAATTGTCGAAATATTTGTCGATCAGGCCGATGAGCGACCGCTGCTTGTACTCCTCCTTCGTCACCTTGGCGAAGTACTGGTAGGTGGGACCATAGGCCTTATGGTCGATGAATCCCTCCTCCTGGAGCGTCCGCACTTGGGTGGACAGAGTGGAGAAATGCGGCCTGGGCTCCGGGTATAATTCCCGTAACTCCCTGACAAACAGCGGCCCCTTCTCCCAGAAGTGCTCCATGATGATCTCTTCTTTCTTGGTCAGTCGTTTCATATCCATGTCCTCTTTTTCGCAAATATAACTAAATTTTTTAACTACACAACTATATTTATTTAATTGTGTGTCTATATTCTTTTAGTTGGACACGGGAGCGATGTTCCTTCCGGGGCCACGGAGCGGTGTCAGGGCACTTTGCACGGAAGCGGATAAAGTTGCACAATTGTAATTGCCGGTGAGCAAAAAGGGCCTGTTTCGCTCACGAGATCCGCGAGGTATCCATTTCATGAGTAAAAAGGGGCCTGTTTGCTCATGAAACCCATGTGCGCAGTTCGCGTCTCGGGCGGGTCGCTCGTTCTAGACGGCCACAAAACAAGAAAGGAGATCTGACCGGATGGTCAAATCTCCTTTCTGCGGTGCGGACGAGGCTCGAGCCCGCGCAAGCGCGGGCATTTCGCGCCGTTCACGTTACCCCCCGCCGCCAAGGCGGCTGCCCCCTCGGGGGGCGGGTCGCTCGTTCTAGACGGCCACAAAACAAGAAACGGAGTCCAGCCAGATGGCTAAACTCCGTTTCTGCGGTGCGGACGAGGCTCGAACTCGCGACCCCCGGCGTGACAGGCCGGTATTCTAAACCGACTGAACTACCGCACCAATTGTCAGTGAACTTCCCTTTCGG
>JAFXMA010000109.1 GCA_017530725.1 Bacteroidales bacterium | reverse complement strand
TTGGCCGGAAGGATCCAGTAGCCCAGGAAGTCGTCGATGAACTCCTGCGTGAGGCGGCGGACCTCCATGTAGGCGTCCATGTTGACGTCCTTCACCAGGAAGCCGTCGGCCTTCATCATCTGCTGCATGGAAATCACATCGGGATGGACCTTGCCCCAGGAGAGGGGTTCGACGGCGCAGTCCAGGTAGTCCGCGCCTGCGCGAGCCGCCTCCAGCATGGAAGCCGGGGAGAAACCGGGGCCGGTGTGGCCGTGGTACTGGACCTTGATATGCGGGTGCTTCTTCTTGATGCCGGCCACGATCTGGCCGATTTCCGTCGGACGGCCGACGCCGGCCATGTCCTTGAGACAGATTTCATCGGTGCCGTATCCGACCAGTTTTTCGACGACGCCCAGGTAGTATTCCACCGTGTGTACGGGGGAGTGGGTGATGGACAGGGCGGCCTGTGAAATCATGCCCGCCTTCTTCGCGTATTCGATGGAGAGCTTGAGGTTGCGGTGGTCGTTCAGACCGCAGAAGGAGCGGGCGATGTCGGTGCCCTGTGCCTTCTTCACCTTGAACATCAGTTCACGGACGTCTGCAGGGACAGGATACATGCGGATGGCGTTCAGGCCACGTTCCAGCATATGGGTCTGGATGCCCGCCTTGCGGAGGGGAGCCGTCCATTTGCGCACGGAGACATTCGGATTCTCACCATAGAGGAGGTTCACCTGCTCGAAGGCGCCGCCGTTGGTTTCCACCCGGTCGAAGCAGCCCATGTCCACGATGGCCGGAGCCACCCGGACCAACTGGTCCACGCGCGGTTGATACCTGCCGGAACTCTGCCACATGTCCCTGTAAACCAGGGAGAACTTGATTTCTCGTTTTGCCATATCAGTGATGTTGTTTCAATTTACAAAGATAACAAATTATTCCATTTCTTCTGCGAAAAATATGACCATCGCATCCCGGATCCGGTAAAAAACGGGCGTGTATTCCAAAGCCTTGTCCAGATGGATCCGGTGCCCGGGTTCCGGACAGGGGTGATGCTCCGCCCGGAGGCCCAGTTCCAGGGCTTTTTCATAGACGGCATGCGTCCCGTACATCGGGTCCGAGAGCAGTTTCCCGGCCCATCCGATGGGATAGCCGAAATCGTACGGCATCACCGGATCGGCCGTGGACTGGAAGGAAAGGATGGGCACACGGGCGTTTTCCAGCACGGAGAGGTCATGGACGGATCCCCAGAGATTGGCGACAGCCCGGATTTTGAACCCTTGGGGCAGCCGGGGCGACACCTCTTTCATGGGCACATCCCCATAGAGCCGGAAGGCCAGGCTCAGGGCCGTCATGGCGCCGGCACTGGTCCCGGCGGCGAAAACGCGTTGCGGGTCGATCCGGAGATCCTCCCGTTTCAGCAGGAACTCCAGGGCCGCATCGGCATCTTCCAACGCCCGGATCTCCGCCTCCCGGAACTCCTCCTTTCGGAAATGGAACCCGAGCCGGTAATCGATGGAGACGGCCACGTATCCAAGCGATGCGAAATAACGGCACCAGCCGGCCTGGCCGGGCTCCTGCTTGTTCCCGATGAAGAAGGAACCGCCGTGCATCATCAGGAGCAGGGGCCTTTCCGCCGAAGGATCGTCCCCGACCGGCTTGTAGATGTCCATCTCCAGGGTGACGGGCTTGGGAATCCCCGAATGGAACAGCAGTTTTCCCGTGGCGATCTTGTCGCCGATGGGGGAATGGGTATAGTATCCCGGCACCGTGGCGTAAGGAACATCCTGTTCCACCGCCACATCATAGGAAGGAGTCGTGAAGGGGAGGGCCATGGCGACCAGCAGTCCGAGCAGGCTCATTGTCAGAAGGATTCCGCGAGCCGGAGGCCGAAGCGCGTGGTGTTCTCGATCTTTTCCTCGAGTTCATCCGGCGTGGCGTAGTCCATGTTCCAGGCGGCCACGGTGAGGACCGTCCCCAGGTCCCACAATTCGGACAGGGCATGCAGGTAACTGGAACCCTGCTCGCGAGCGTCGCCGGTTGGGATATTCATTCCCCGGGTGGTGATATACATCACTTTCTCGCATTTGCATTTGCCTACACAGGTCCGTCCGTTGTCCGTAAAGGTGATGTCGAACAGGGAGACATGCTCGAAGAACACTTTGACCACCGCCGGAAAACTCATGTCCCAGAAAGGCGCCGCGACGACGATCCGGTCGGCCTCTGCAATGGTCTTGGCAGCCTCCAGGGCCCATTCGGGAACGATTCCCGCCGCCCGCTGGGCATAAGTCTCAGGCGTCAGCGGCTCCATCGGCATCTTCGTGAGGTCGAACCTCGTTATCTCATAACGCTTGGCCAGGGCCTCGATAACAGGCTCCGCAATCCTCTTCGTCCGGGATTCCTCCCCCCGGATGCATGCGTCGATCACGACCAGTTTCTTCTTCATAACCTTGTGACTTTACAGCAAATATAACGAAAAAACGCCCCCGAATACCTCGGGAGCGTCTCTGGGTGGATGATGGGGCTCGAACCCACGACACTCGGAACCACAATCCGATGCTCTACCAGCTGAACTACATCCACCATGTATGGGACTGCAAAGGTACGAAAAAAATCGTTCCCTGCAAGGGGAGTGCTGAAAAAAATCAGTTAGTTGCAGGCGGCGAGTAGGCTCCCTTCTTCTCGTAGATGGTCAGAGGGCCTCCTTCCAGGGTGCGCGCGGTCCATTGAAGGAGGACAGGCATCGGGTAATCCGCCTGTTTCTTACCATGGGAAATGGCCTGTGCTTCGTAGGCCTGCCGGAGGTCGGCGACGGGAATGGACAGGAAGGCCGAGATGGCCTTGTCCGTGTCGGTAACATCTGCGGGACCTGTGTGGTGGAGACGGAGGGTAATCCCTTTTTGGCTGGCGGTGAAAGCCAGCGAGAGGGTATGCGGGGAAGCGTCTTCGCCCGGGAAGGAGAGCAGGATGTTCAGGTAATCCGCGCTGAACCAGGCATCGGTAATCTGGACGGGCTGGCCGTCCGGGTTCTGCGGGAGCGATTCCACCTCTTCGGGTGGCATGATGGCGGCATCCAGGAGTCCGTGCAGGTCGATGTCGATATGGTCGGAATCCGTGATGGGATGCGTCTCGAAGCGGATGAGTACCCGGCGGGAAGTGCGGACGTCGTAGTTTCCCTCGTTGCCGACGACGGTCATCTTCGTGTGGCTGTCGGACGTGAAGACGCCGGCGTCCATGGTGCCGGCTTCCAGGCCCGAATAGATGACATTCTCTTTCCGGTTACAGGCGGAGAGCAGGAGCAGGAAGGAAAGCAGGATATGCGGAATCAGCCTTTTCATACGGTCTTGGACTTGCGGGTGGGGCGGGCGATCAGTTGGATGTCGATGTCCTCGACAGTGAATCCCCGGAACTTGCGCCGCTTCAGGTGTGTCTGGACGAGTTCGGCCAGTTCCTCGTCGAAGATGTCGCGGAACCGGTGGTTCTCCCGGTCGTACAGGTGGATGTGGCGGAAACTGTTGATGTCGAAATACATCTTGTTGTTGCTGCTGAGCCGCCGGCTGTAGATCTTCAGGTCCGCCAGTTGCGACAGGATGTTGTACACCGATGCGACCGTGACCTTGACGACACCCCGGCGCCGGATTTCCTCGGTAACCATGTCGGCCGAGGCGTGGCCCAGGTCGATCATCGCCTGGTGCACCTCCAGCCGCTGGCGGGTTGCCTTGAGGCCATGACGCTTGAGACGGGTGCGGAACTCGTCCATCGTGGGCATCGGGGTATTGGTCTGGGCTGCCATCGGTTACAAAGATAGGATTAATCTGGAACGATTCAAAATCAGCGAGCCGGGTCACCCAGCAACGCCTGCGCATTGGCGATGGCGGCGTCGGTGATGACGGAACCGCTGAGCAGCCGGGCAAGTTCCCGGATCCGTTCCTCCCGGGAGAGGGAACGGATGGCCGTGACATCGTTCTCCTTCGTTACGAGGTAATGGGCATTCCCCTTGGCGGCGACTTGCGGGAGATGGGTGATGGCGAACACCTGCATGTCTTCGCCCATCCGGCAGATCATCTGTCCCATCCGGTCCGCGGCACTGCCCGACACGCCGGTGTCGATCTCGTCGAAGATAAGGGCGGGCATCGCCGTGAAGCGGGCCATCATCGCCTTGAGACTGAGCATGATGCGCGAGAGTTCACCGCCCGAGGCGACCTTGGACAGGTCCTGCGGGGCTTTTCCGGTCGATGAGAACAGGAAGCGGACGGCATCGCGGCCGGAAGGCCCTTCCGCAGCGGGAGCCAACTCCACCGTGAACACGGCGTGGTCCAGTTCCAGGAAGGAGAGCGATGCCAGGATGGCGGAAGCGAAGCCTTCCGACGCGTTCTGGCGGGCTGTATGCAGGGCGTTGGCCGCCGCATCGTAGGCCTTTTCCGCGCGCGTCACGCTCTTTTCGAGTTCCACCCTCCGCTCTTCCAGCGCCGTGGAATCGAACAGCGCCTCCGAGAGGCGATCCCGAACCTCGATGAGTTCGGCTACCGTTCCGACTCCGTGCTTTTTCATCAGGTCGTACAGGAGGGACATCCGGTCTTCCACCTGTTCCAGCCGGTCGGGGGAGACTTCAATCTTGGCGTTGGTCCCGTCCAGTTCCTCCACGATGTCTTCCAGTTCCAGACGGGCCGATTCCAGCCGCTGAACCAGCGGTTCAAGGGAAGGGATGAAACGGGCGGCACGGGCCACCTGCTTTCCCGCTTCCTTCAATTCGGCCGTGAGCGGGGTACGGTCATCGGACGGCGCGAGAATATCCTCGCAGTTGTTCAGGTATTCTTTCAGTTCTTCCGCGTGCGCGAGCCGCTTCTGCTCCTCTTCCAGTTCCTCCAGTTCTCCGTCCCGGAGTTTCGCGTTTTCCAGGCGGGTAAAACGGGCCTCGTTGTATTCCTTTTCCGCGGAGAGTTTCTGCAGCCGCTCCTTCACCTCGGCCAGTTCCTTCCGGAGATCCTGGAGGGTGTTCCAGGCTTCGCGGCAGGCGGTGAGATCCCGGTTCAGGCCGGGGATGGCGGAGGCGGCATAATGGTCCAGCATGGACATCCGGAAGGCCGGGTCGGCCAGGCGGAGCGTCTGATGCTGGGAATGGATGTCAATCAGGTGTTCCGACAGGGCCTGCAGGACCGGCAGGGAAACGGGTTCGTCGTTCACGAAACTGCGGGACCGTCCCGTCCGGTTCAAGGTGCGCCGGATCAGGAGCATGTCGCTGTCTTCCAGGTCATACTCGGCCATCAGGGCCCGCAAGTCCTCCGGCACGGTGAATTCGGCCTCCACGACACAGGAATCCCCGTGCACTCCCACCAGGGAGGCGTCGGCCTTCCCGCCCAGGGCAAGGCCCAGCGCGCCGAGAAGGATGGATTTTCCCGCTCCGGTCTGTCCGGTTATAATGACGAGACCCTCCGGAAAATCAATTTCCAGAGAGTCGATCAGTACGTAGTTCCGGACGTGGAGCGAGCGGAGCATTACTCCTCGCCGTTGATGTCGATCGGGTTCGTGCTCTGTGCGCGGCGGTAGTAGAGTTCACCGTTCTCGAACTCGGAGATGGCCACGAGGTCCGGCTTCGGCTGGCGCTCGTAGTACTTGGAGATCTCGATCTGCTCCTTGTTCTCGAACACTTCCTCCATGGTGTCGCGATCGTTGCGGAAGTCCTCCAGTTTCTTGGTAAGTTCCTTCTTCTCGGCAGCGGCGATCTGGTTGGCACGCTTATAGAGGATCACGACGGATTCATAGATATTGCCGGTCGGGGCGGCCAGGGTGCGGATGTCGCGGGTGATGGTATTGCCCGGTACCTTCTTCTTGCTGTTGGCGTCCATTTCTTCTTTGAATTTTAAGTTTCTACTAATTTAATACTGCACTTTCCCGGGCAGGGTTTCAATTATTTTTCTCAAGGGCCTTGCGCTCGCGCTCGAAGTCCTTGGCCTTCAGTTCCAGTTCCTCGTCCACGCCGTCGTAGCGGCCGAGGGCGCGCTGGGAACGGCGGTTCATCGCGTCCAGTTCCCGGCGGTACTTGGATTCGGGATACTCGCCCACGAAGTTGAGGTAGTCATCCACGAAAACGAGGTAACGTTCCTTCTGCTTGGCGGGGACACTCAGCCGGGCGTAGTGGTAGGATGCCATCGCGGTATAGTAGAGGATGTCCTCCCGGTACAGGTTGTCGGCATTGTCCTTCAGTACGTTGCGGAGGGCAACGCGGGCGGCGAGGTAATCCTCCATCTTGTAGTAGATGCGGGCATTCTCGAAAGCCTTGCGGTCCAGCCGCTCCTTCAGGTCGTCGATCATCTTCAGGCACGCATCCAGGTGCTCACCGCTCGAGGGATACTCGGTCACGTACTCCGTGATGTAGGCCAGGCAACTCCGGGTGGGCGTCTGGTCCAACTCCCAGCGGAGGGTGGCCCGGTACAGGCAGTCCAGGCGGAGGAAACGGGCCTCTTCCGTGAAGGGACTGTTGGGATATTTCTCGATGAACTTGGCCAGGTTGGATTCCGCGGTATAGAAATCCTTGTAGCGGTAGTTGGACAGGGCCCAGTAGTAGCGGACCGTGTCGTCCCGTTCGGTACCGTCGGTCAGGATGGCCATCGACTCGAAGAGTTGGCCGGCCTTGAGATACTTCTTGTTGTTGAACAATTCCATCGCGGCCTTGTACTTGGCGTCCACGTCGTTGGACGAGAGCAGGGTCTCGAACTGGGACTTGCAGGCGGCCATGGCGGCCACGGCGGCGAGGGTGAGGATAACCGTTCTGAGTTTCATCTTCATGACGCTGGTTTTCAGATCTCTAGCAGGAACTTCTCCGCATCCCGGGCGGCGGCGCATCCCGAGGCCGCGGCCGTGACGGCCTGGCGGTAGGTGGGATCCTGGACATCGCCGGCCGCGAAGACGCCCTCCACGCGGGTGCGGGAGGATTTCCCTTCGGTGACGATGTAACCGGCCGCGTCGGTCTCCACCCAGGGAACGAAGAGTTCGGAGTTGGGATGGTGGCCGATGGCGAGGAAGAAGCCGTCGATGTCGATATCAAAGACAGTGCCATCCTTGCGGAGGAGGCGGGCGCCGGTGACGCCGAAACCGTCTCCGAGAACTTCCTGGGTGTTGCAGTTCCAGAGGATCTCGATATTCTCCGTCGCGAACACCTTTTCCTGCATGGCCTTCGAGGCCCGGAAGACGTCGCGGCGGACGATCATATACACTTTCTTGGCGAGGGAGGCGAGATACAGGGCCTCTTCACAGGCCGTGTCTCCGCCGCCCACCACGGCGACGGTGCGCTTGCGATAGAAGAAACCGTCGCAGGTGGCGCAGGCTGACACGCCCGCCCCCTTGTATTTCTCTTCGGAGGGAAGGCCCAGATAGCGGGCCGTCGCCCCCGTGGCGATGATGAGCGCATCGGCGGCGAGTTCCTTCTCCCCGTCGATGACGACCTTGAACGGCCTTGCGGAAAGGTCAATGGCCGTGGCGACGCCGCTCCGGACGTCGGCCCCGAAACTGCGGGCCTGTTCCCGCATCCGGTCCATCAGGTTGTTCGCATCGACCCCGCCCGGGAATCCCGGGAAATTCTCGACGATGGTGGTCGTCGTGAGTTGGCCGCCCGGCTGGATGCCTTCGTACAGGACGGGGGACAGGTTGGCACGGGCCGCGTAGATCGCGGCGGTGAATCCGGCGGGACCTCCGCCGAGGATGAGGCAACGGATGCTTTCCATGGCTATCGGATGAGGGTGGTTGAATAATCGGTTCCGTACTGGATGCGGCGGATGCCGATGTTCTGGTAGGAGCCGTTCCGGACTTTCACGAAATGGAAATCCGTATGGAGGCCGGTGGCCGTCTCCCGGTCGAGGGCGCGGGTCCAGCGGCTCCCGTACTTGGCGCAGAGGCGGGCGAAGTAGTGGGCGAGGTCGTATCCCTGGAAGGCGAACTGACTGGGCTCGGTCCGGTAAAGGGCGCGGTAGGACCGCACGAAGGACTTCACGTTGGCCGCATCATAGTCGGCGAAGTAAGGAGAGCAGATGTGCAGGTCGTCCTGGTGGTAGAGGCTGCCGTCCACCGTTTCGAACGTACGGACCCGGGAAGGGGCGTACATGGCGATCCGGTACCCGCGGCCGATCAGGATGCCGAGGTTGCGGACGATGTCGCTGACGAACGATTCCTTCTCGGAGGCCACGATGATGCGGTTCACGCCGCCCCTGGTCAGTTTGGCCGTGAGGGAGGCGGGCAGGGAATGTCCCTGTGCCTGGGTCCAACTGGCGCTTTCGAAGGAAGTGCCGGCCGCAAGCAGGGCCTGCCTGACGCCAGCGGCGGGGGCGGTAGCGCCGTTGGAGGTCGTTTCGGTCACCAGGATGATCTGGTCGCCCCGCTCGCTGTCCTCCGCGGCCCAGGCCGCCAGGTCGGCGTACTGGCTGGAGGCGGAAGACGGGGCCTGGATGAATCCGCTATGGGATTCGGCCAGGGTGGCGGCCCGCTGGTCCAGCGGGGAGACGACGGGCACCTGCCCGCCCGTCACGCCGAGGATCGTGGAGAGGTCCGCCGCCGTGATGGGACCCAGGATGACGTCGTTCTTGCTCAGGTCATAGGAGGTAGGAACGCTGGTCTGGAGGTCGAACACGTTCAGGGTGGTCTTGATCCCTTCCCTTTCCAGGTCCCGCAGGGCCAACAGGACCCCGGAGTAGAAGTCCATGTTGGATTCGCTGGGCCTGCCGGCAGAATTGAAGGGCAGGACCAGGGCGATCTCCGCCTTCCCGTCCCCGACCAACTGACTCAGGATGCTGTCGTCGTCCTCGTCCTCGTCAGGCTGGACGTCCGCGGTTTTCTCTTCGGGCACGGCGATTTCGTGGGTGACCTCGGGGTCAGCCTGGACCACGGTGGGATTCTCGGCCGGTACGGGGACCGTCTGCTGGTTCTTCGAGTCGGTCTTAGGCACCGACGCGAGTTTGTCCTTCAGGCTTTCCCGGGCTTTGTCGGTGACCGGGATGAGGAGGATCTGCCGCTTGGAGATCCGGCTGGATTTCATGCCGTTGGCGGCCATGATTTCCTGCGCGGTCACATTGTAGGCCGAAGCGACGTCATAGATGTCCTCGAACCACTTGACCGTATGCTCGATGAAGCCGTCCTCATTGACGGCAGGACCCGGTTTGGTATCGACGGAGGCCGGCTTTTTCTCCCTGGTCTCCACCGGCTTCTGCTCTTTCACCACCGGCTTCTGTTCCTTCACCACGGTGGTCTCGTTCTCGACGGTTCTGGAGGAACTTCTCTGGTCGGACACGACGGGGATGTAGATGACCGTACCGGACTTGAGCCCGTCGCGGGCCAGCAGCGGGTTGGCGGCATACAGGTCCTGCTCGGTGACGCCGTAGGCCTTGGTGATGCCGTAGATGGTCTGGCGCTCGAGCACGATGTGGGCATAATACGTCTTGCCGTTCAGCGAGACCTGC
Organism: Bacteroidales bacterium; assembly: GCA_017530725.1. Lineage (GTDB taxonomy): Bacteria > Bacteroidota > Bacteroidia > Bacteroidales > UBA932 > Cryptobacteroides. Next base: position 1,258 of record JAFXMA010000109.1, on the reverse strand, counting down.
GAACGGGAAATGGTGACAGGAACCGGCGGATAGTCCTGCGCGGATACGGCCGGAGCCGTGCCGGCGAGGCAGAGGACGGTCCAGCAGAGGGCCAGATATCGGTGTTTCATCATCTTCATCGTTTAAAGTTGTTCCGCAAAGGCGGTCAGGTCCGCGCAGAAGCGGTCCCAGCCGAGACGCTCCTTCTCGAGGCGGATGGCCCGGACACAGGCCGTCCGGACGGAAGGGTCTTCAAAGTAGCGGAGGATCTCGGCGCGGATGGTGCCGGGTTCCGCGGCAGGGGCGACAATTCCCGTGCCACGGTCGCCGATGGTGCCCTTGAGGCCACCGACATCGGTGACGATCATCGGCACTTCGAAGTGGTAGGAGATGGAGGAGATGCCGCTCTGGGTGGCACTCCGGTAGGGGAGGACGGTCACGTCGGCCGCCGAGAAGAACACTTTCACGCGGGAATCCCGGACATAGTCGGGAAACACGTGGATCCGGTCCTTGCCGGGAAGGGTGTCGATGATGTCCCGGTACTTGTCGAAGGAGCCGTACGGTTCGCCGGCGATCACGAGTTGGTAATCATCCGGCAGTTCCCGGAAGGCTTCCAGGAGGATGTCCAGTCCCTTGTAGTCCCGGATCAGGCCGAAGAAAAGGAGTGTCTTCAGCGCGGGGTCGATCCCCAGCGTCCGGGCGGCTTCCTCCCGCGGCAACTTTTCCCCGAAATGGGAATAGAGCGGGTGGGGGAGGAGGACGTACTTGGCATCCGGCTTGAGTGTCAGGAGGTCGTCCGTGACGCTCTGCGACATGGTCACGAAGCCGTCACAGCCGGCGAGGAACCACTTGGTCAGGGGTTTGTCGAACCAGTGCGGTTCGTGGGGGATGACGTTGTCCAGCACGGGCACCACCTTGCAGCGGGGACCGGCGTGCCGGGCCACCCAGCCCAGGGACGGGGCGAACCACGACATCCAGTATTTCATGACGAGCAGGTCCGGCTGCCAGGCGCGGATGGTGCGGGCGGTCTTGCCCCAGGAAAAAGGATTGACCGTGTCCAGCAGGGCTTCCGCCTCCACCGGAACGGCTTCGTCGTCGGGGGTCACATACTGCGTCTTCCCGGGGAAGAGGATTCCGGGGTACTGCCGCCTGAAGGAAAAGGCGCGGGCATCGTGCAACTTTCCCAGTCCCGCGAGCATACTCGCGTTGAACTGGGAAATGCCTCCCCGGAGGGGATAGAAACTGGACAGTATGGCGACCTTCATCGGGGCCGGCGATT
>JAFXMA010000108.1 GCA_017530725.1 Bacteroidales bacterium | reverse complement strand
GACGCTGGTGACGCGGCGTGAATCTGCCTTCCTGTTGTTCCTGTTCATGTCGCCGGTATGTGTGTTCCTGACGGGTTTCAGCTGGCCGACGACGGCCTTCCCGGGTTTCTGGAAACTGTTCTCCTACCTGTTCCCGTCCACTTTCGGCTGCCAGGCTTTCATCAACCTGAATACGGCGGGCGCTCCGCTCCCGGTCGTCGCGCCGCAACTCCGCGCCCTGTGCATCCAGGGAGTTGTTTATTACATCCTCGCCTGCGCGGCAGTGTATGTGGAGAATTTCGTCCTTAAGCAGGGACCGAAGACTAGGGAAAAAGCCACGTGTACAGCGGAGGCTTCCCGATGATCATGACAAGTGTTTCCAAGGTTTTCGAGGTTGGCTCAATACGCTTTCCTGGAATCGTTGGAAGACCATAGACGGAATGGTGCAAGGGAAGGAACGATTCCGGCTGGATGGCGTCCGGCCCTTCCCGGGACCGTCACGGGAACAAAAAACCTCCCCCGGAGGGGAGGTCGCCTTGGCAGTCGGCACTCGGTAGTGATAAGTACGCCTTAAACTGTACGCCTGTACGTGGTGCTGAGCCGGACAATACCGAACAATGGAATGGCTCCGTTTCCGATCACCTGAAGTGAAGGGTGGACGTTTTTACCTCCCGTCCGGAGGTGTGCCCGCCCTGCCTCGGCTGTGCTACTTGAGGTCGGTCGTCCAGTTCGCCTGCTGGAGTTTGGAATCCAGCACCCGCAGGTCCCGGGACAGGTAATCGACCTTTTTCTGGAGTGCGTTCACGTCGATGGTGCGGACGAACTTGATCTCGTTGCGGGAATACCGGTCATTCCGGACGTTGGTGGCATCCAAGGTGGCGCGGAGGGCGGCAAGATGCATGGACAGGACGTCTTTCTGGGCGATGATTTCCGTGAGTGTCTTTCCCTCCCAGACCGTCTCCTGGTTGGTCCGGTTGATGCTCACGATCAGGTCCTTCAACTGCTTCAAGGCCGCTTCCAGTTCCATGAAAAGGTCTTCCGGCTTCTCCGCCGGCTGGTCGCCCTCCTGGACCTTGACGTTGTTGGAGAGACGTTCCCGGAGTTGGGCGATCCGCCGCTGCAGGTCAGCCCGCTGGTTCAATGCTTCTGCTAATTTCATATCGCTTCAATTTGATTCTTTCCAAGTCATCCGGATGTGCGGGATGCCGTCGAGCAGGAAGGGCTCGGAGGACTGGCGGAAACCGACCTGCTCGTAGAAGCCTTTGGCGTATTCCTGGGCCTCGATGTCGATGACCTTCGCACCGAAGGTTTCCCGGGCCGCGGCGATTCCTTCCTGCATGATCCGCTTGCCGTAGCCCCTGCCGCGTTCGGTGGTGACCACCCGTCCGATGGAGACTTCGCGCATGTGCGTCCCGGCGGGGCATACCCGGCACAGGGCGACGACCTTGTCGCCTTCCGTGAGCCAAAGGTGGATGGACGCCTGGTCATCCCCGTCCATATCCTGATACACGCATTCCTGCTCCACGACGAAAACCTCGCTGCGGACCCGCAGGAGTTCGTAGAGTTCCCCGACCGTCAGTTCGGGAAACGCTTTCTGATGAAGGATGGCCGTCATGACTTCAAAGATAAGGAATAATTCCGGAATTCACGCGTCAGTAGGGGAGTTTGCACGAGACCCCGACGATCAGCCACAGGCCCGGCTGAGGGATGTCCCCGAAATCGTACCAGGTCCTGCCCAGCAGGTTGTTGGCGCGGAGGTAAAGGTTCAGCCGCGGGAAATCGTAGCCGGCTTTGGCATCCAGGAGGGAATAGGGTTTCAGGAGTTCCGAGCCCGTGTTCCGGTCCACGTAGCGCCAGGAGAGGTCCACGGCCAGTCTGTCCCAGAACCGGAAATCGGCCTGCGCGACGACCTTGTTCCGGATGTATTCCAGGGAATAGATGGACCGCAGGTTCGCTTCCAGCGCCTTGTCCTGGGACTGGTGGCTGTAGCCCAGGCTGAGGGAGCGGAAGAAAAAACCGGGCCTTCCCAGCAGGTCTGGCCACGACATCCGGAGCGAAACTTCCTGTCCGAGGGTGTTCAGCCGCGTATGGTTCACCGACATCCAGGGCGCATCGTCGCCGGCGGATGTGTCCATGATCCAGTCGATCAGGTCGTAACCCCCGTTGTAGTACACGGTGGCGGTGGCCCGGACTCCCCGGCCGAGGAATTTCAGACCGCCTTCCAGGGCGCGGAGTTTCTCGGCCTTCAGGTTGGGATCCGCCAGGTGACCGCCCACGGAATAGTACAGTTCCGTGAACGTGGGCATGCGGTAGGACGTGTTATAGGAGGCATAGAGCCGCACGGCATCGGTGATCCGGAAGTTGGCGTCGATGCCCGGGAACAGGCGGATTCCCTCCTGGTTGCCGGTGTTATAGACGGTCGTGAGACCGGCCGATGCGGACAGCCGCCCCAGGACGACATGATGTTCCAGGAACAGGTTGAAAGCCGTCCGGTCCAGTCCGCAGGCATACACGCCCCGAGGAGCGGCCAGTTTCTCGCCGAGGTTCGTGCTGACGATCCGCTCGTGCCGGGCCTCGGCGCCGAAGGCGGTCTGTCCCAGCCGGGTATCGACACGGAAATTCAGGTTTGCGCCGAAGACGTTGGTCTTGTGGTAATTGAACGGATACTTTTCCGGGGCGCTGCGGAACAGTTCGAAACGGTCTTCCCCATGGTTCCAGTACAGGGCGGGGGTGAAGTGCAGGGCGCCTTTCCCTTCCGACTTGACGGAAGCGAAGGTCTTCAGCGTGTGCTCGAACTGATCGTCGAACTTGGCGCTGTAGAAGGTGCTGGACCCGAAGTCCTTGTTGCTGACGCCGGCCTGCCAGGTGAGGTCACGGCGCCCGAAGTCATGTGCGCCGTGCCAGAAGGCCTTGACGGCGCCATAGTCGCTGTTCAGTCCACCGGCGGCGTTCCGGCTGTAGCCGTCACTGCGCTGATAACCGGCCGAAATGCCGTTGAAACCGCCCCGGTGCCTGATTTCGGCCGATGCCGTGGCGCCCAGGGACCGGAAGGAACCGCCTTCCACGCTGGCGGTCACCGCGTTTTCCGGGGCCTTTCGCGTGACGATGTTGACGGCACCCAGCAGGGACGACGTCCCATAGACCCGTGCGGCCGGTCCTTCGAGGACCTCGATGCGCTCGATGTCGCAGAGGTTCACCGGAAAGTCGAAGGAGTTGTGTCCCGTCTGCGGGTCGGTGATGTTGATCCCGTCCAGGAGGACGGCGACCTGGTTGTAAGTGCCGCCGCGGATGCTGATGTCCGTCTGCATGCCCATGGCGCCGCGCTGGCGCACGTCCACGCCCAGGGCGTATTTGAGCAGGTCGTTGACCGTCTCGGCCGGGGCCGAGGCGATGGTCATGCTGTCCAGGAGGGTGACGATGCGGGCGGTACTATGCAGGGCCACGGGCACGCGGGTCGCCGTGACGGTGATGCTGTCGATGGATTCGGGGCGGGATTGGGCGGAAGCGGTCCCGGCTGAAAGGCCTGCCACGAGGCAGGATAAGGTTAAGATGGCTCTTCTCTTCATTTCGGAGACCAAAGATAGTAAATAAAAACCGTATATTTGCATCCATGAACCGTAGTGCGCAAATCATCCGGACCAGCATCGTCGGCATCGTCACGAACGTCCTGCTGGCCGCCTTCAAGGCCCTCGTCGGCTTCCTGTCCAGCAGCATCGCCATCGTGATGGACGCTGTCAACAACCTCAGCGACGCCCTGTCCAGCGTCATTACCATCATCGGCACGAAACTGTCGCAGCGTCCCGCAGACCGCAAGCATCCGTTCGGTTACGGGCGGGTGGAGTACTTCAGCGCCATCATCATCGCCGTCATCGTCCTGTCGGCCGGCATCACTTCCCTGATCGAATCCGTCAAGAAGATCATCGAACCGACCGAGCCCAGTTACACGACCACCACCCTCATCGTCATCGTCGTGGCCATCGTCGTGAAACTGCTGCTGGGCTGGTATGTGAAGCGGCAGGGGACCCGGCTCAAGAGCGATGCGCTGATCGCCTCCGGTTCCGATGCCCTCTTCGATGCCGTCATCACGCTCGCGACGCTCGTCTCGGCCGGGGTGATGCTCATCTGGGGCTTCTCGCTGGACGGCATCCTGGGCACGCTGATATCGGCCGTCATCATCAAGGCGGGTGTCGAGATGCTGGCTTCCCCGGTCGGGGAACTGCTGGGCTCGCGCGTGTCTCCGGAGTTGGTCGCTGAAATCAAGAAAGAAGTCATGGCCTATGACGAGGTACATGGCGTCTATGACATCATCCTGCACAACTACGGCCCGGAAGTGATGATCGGATCGCTCCATGTGAGCGTGGACGACACCTTGACCGCCCAGGACATCCATGGACTCTCCCGCAAGATCACGCTGCAGATGTACCGGGACCATGCCATCGTGATGACCGTCGGCGTCTATGCCGTCGCGACCGGCGAGAACCAGCGTGCGGAAATCCAGTCCCTGGTGCTGCGGACGCTCACTGCCCGCAAGGACCTGGACCAGATCCACGGGTTCTTCTATGACGAGAAAGCGGACCTGGTGACCGTCGATGTAGTCCCGGACCTTTCGGTCCACGACGAGACGGCGCTGAGTCAGGAAATCACCCGGGAACTGACCGCCCTCCTACCCGGAAAAACGGTCCTTGTCACGGTGGACCACAACTATAGCGAATAGCCCTCTCAATTCCCTGTGCAACCCTTTTTTCGTCCGGAAAAAAGGGTTATCTTTGTATGATAAACCACAAACACATGATCAAGAGCATTTCTTCCGAAATCAAGTACATCGGCGTCGATGACCTGGACCTCGACCTGTTTGAGAGCCAGTATGTCGTACCCGAAGGTATGTCCTACAATTCTTACCTCATCCTGGATGATAAAGTGGCCGTGATGGACACGGTCGATGCCCGGAAGACGGACGAGTGGCTCGCAGCCCTGGAAGAGGCCCTCGGCGGCCGGAAACCGGACTACCTGGTGGCCCAGCACATGGAACCGGACCACTCCGGATCCATCCTGGCAATCGCCCGGAAGTATCCGGACATCCGGATTGTCGCCACGGCGAAGGCGCTCGTCTTCCTGGGCCAGTTCTTCGACGGGGAGACGTTCAATACGGTCGCCGTGAAGGAAGGGGACACCCTGGAACTCGGTGCCCACACCCTCCGGTTCATCATGGCGCCCATGGTGCACTGGCCGGAAGTGATGGTTACCTTCGACGAAAAGGACAAGGTCCTCTTCGCGGCCGATGCCTTCGGCAAGTTCGGCGCCCTTTCCAAGTGCGGCTATTTCGGTGAAGAAGACGATGACTGGGCCTGCGAGGCCCGCCGTTACTATTTCAACATCTGCGGTAAGTACGGCGCTCCCGTGCAGGTGCTCCTGAAGAAGGTCCTGCCGCTCGAACCGGCGGTCATCGCCCCGCTCCACGGCCCCATCCTCCGCGAGAACCTCGCCGGGTACATCGACCTGTATCAGACCTGGAGCACATACGGTGTGGAGACGGAAGGCGTCTTCGTCGCCTGCGCTTCCATCCACGGTGGTACGATGGTTGCAGCGGAAAAGATGAAGGAAATCCTCCTGGCGAAGGGCTGTCCGAAGGTGGCGCTCGCGGACCTCACCCGCGACGACCAGGCCGAGGCGGTGGAAGACGCCTTCCGCTACGGGAAGATGGTCCTTTGCGCCGCATCCTATGACGGTGGCCTCTTCACGCCGGCCTACACCTTCATCCACACCCTGCAGATGAAGTCCTGGCAGAAGAAGAAAGTCGCCCTCGTGGAGAACGGAACCTGGGCTCCGTCCGCCGGGAAAGTGATGAAGGAACTCTTCGGTGCGATGAAGGACGTCGAGATCGTGGGCGATCCCGTCACCCTCCGCAGCCGGATGAAAGAGAGCGACATCCCGGCCCTGGAAGCCCTTGCCGATGCAATTTTACAATAAAGAAGCGATATGAAACCCCTCCGTCTGGCTTTTCTCGTCCTTGCCTGCACCGCCTTCCTCGGCGGCTGCGCGGGGCGTTCTGTCCAGCAGGTCAGTCTCCTTCCCGACGTCCAGAAGGTCGGCAACCTCGAAGGCAGTTACTCGATGAAGTTCACCTCGGACGGAGAAACCCGCTATGCGACCGCTTCCGTGAAGAAGGTTGCCGAACGGCAGTACCAGATCGCCCGGGTGACGGTCTATGGTCCCACCGTGTACTCCTTCACCGTGGGGGAGGACGGGACCGTCGCTTCCGATGAACTCGGCACCGGAACGATTTCCTACCGCTCCGACCTCAAACTCACGACCATCCGGTTCGAAAAGACGAATTTCCTATGCGAACTCTCCCGATAATCCCGTTCATCCTGGCGGCGGCCCTCGTCGCCGGCTGCGATTTCCCTTCCGGAAACTCCGTTCCGAAGGAAGACTACGATGCCGTGGTCAAGGCCTATGACGAACTGAAAGTCAGTGCCGAAGCCACCCGTGACAGTTATATCGAACAGGCGGCCGCCGTGGACAACATCCTCCAGGAGTTGTCCCAGGTCTCCGGCTCGACGGCCGTCCTCCGCACCGACGTGGAGCAGGGGACAGCCCGCCTGAACCAGGTGGAAATGATCGAGAACAGCATCGGCGAGATCAAGGAGAAACTCGACCAGTTGGAGCGTCTCACCCAGGACAATGCCCAGTACAGGAAACTGGTCTCGAGCCTGCGGGGCGTCATCGCCGAAAAGGAAAAGGAGATCGAGGACCTGAAGGCCGAGATCCAGGCCCGCGACCGGACCATCAACGAGCAGAACGAGATGATCTCCGCCCAGCACGGTACGATCGTCCAGCAGAACGAGACCATCTCCGCCCAGCAGGAGAACCTGCAGAAGGCGGTCCAGGAGCAGGCCCGCATGCTCTTCCAGGCCGGCCAGGACTTCGAGGAACTGGGGGATGAGTCACCGACGGTATCCCGCCGCAAGGACAAGGCCAAGGTCAAGTCCCTGACCATCGAGATGTATGAGAAGGCCATCCTGTACTATTCCAAGGCGCAGGAGACGGGCTGGCCGGGCGCGGCGGAACGGCTCGAAGCCGTCCGGGAAAAGATGACTACGCTCGCCCAGTAGCGGTTTCTTCCGCATAAATGGTTTCAAAGATGCTCCGCAAGGTCTCCGGCTGCCGGATGACCTTGCGGAGTTCTTCGAGTCTCCCCGCATTGGGCGATTCGGGAATCCAGAGTTGGAGATACCCTCCGTCGCCATATTTCTCCCGCAGGTGCGCCAGGGTACGCTCCCAATGTCCCCGAGGCGGCAGTTCCGGATAATGGGACAGCCCGAACTGGACGGTGCGGCGGATGATGGTGAGCGGGTCGATGAGGCGGTCGGCCTCGGCGATGATCCGGCCGTAGATGCTCCGCGGGGCCGTTTTGGCGGAGGCGCGGTGGTCTTCGGCCGCCTGGGCGATGACTTCGATCTCGTCCTCCGTAAACCAGTCTCGGAGACGGGCATCGGCCCGGATGATTTTCCCGGATTCCAGGTGGTGGGTGGCGCGGTCCACGGCGAGGCCGGTGTCGTGGTAAGCGGCCGCCGTGTACAGCAGGTCCGTGTCCACGTCATAGTACCGGGCCAGTTCCAGCGCCTGACGGATGACGCTGCGCGCATGGTCCTCCCGGTGGGCCTTGTCGAAGTTCCGGTAGCGGGGGATGATCTCCGTCTCCAGGTAGGTTTGCAGTCCGTCTCGCATCGTTTGAAATTTGGACAAAGATAGTTAAATTTGTGACAAAGAAACACGAAACCATGGTCATTCGCAGCAAAGCGCCGCTCAGGCTCGGCCTCGCCGGAGGAGGCAGCGACGTCTCGCCGTACAGCGACCTGTACGGGGGGCAGATCCTCAACGCCACCATCAACCTTTCCGCCTACTGCACCATCGAGACGCAGCCGGGGGAGACGGTCCGGGTCGATGCCTACGACTGCGACGCGCACGTCGAATGCCCCCTGGACGCGGCCCTGGCGTCCGCGCCGGACCTCATCCGGGGCGTTTACCAGCGCATCGTGAAGGATTACGGTCCTGTTCCGGGCGCGTTCCGCATCACGACCTATAACGACGCGCCGGCCGGTTCCGGCCTGGGCACGTCCTCCACGATGGTCGTGTGCATCCTCAAATGCTTCGCCGAATGGATGAACCTGCCCCTGGGAGACTATGAAACGGCCCGTCTCGCGTACGAGATCGAACGGAAGGACCTCGCCCTGGCCGGCGGCAAGCAGGACCAGTACGCGGCCGCTTTCGGCGGATTCAACTTCATGGAGTTCCACAAGGACGACATCGTCATCGTCAATCCCCTCAAGATCAAGTCCTGGATCGTGGACGAACTGGAATCGTCCATGGTCCTGTACTATACCGGCCGCTCCCGCTCCAGCGCCGCCATCATCAGCGAGCAGCAGAAGAACACCTCTTCCGGCAACGCCGTCGCCATCGAGGCGATGCACCGCATCCGGCAGAGTTCCACGGACATGAAACTGGCCCTCCTCAAGGGCGACATGGCGGAATTCGGCCGGATCCTGGGCCAGGCCTGGGAGGACAAGAAGAAGATGGCCGGCGCCATCACCAACCCGGTTATCCAGGAAGCCTTCGACACGGCGATGGCCGCCGGGGCCGTGGCCGGAAAGGTTTCCGGCGCGGGCGGCGGCGGATTCATCATGCTGATGGTCCCGCCCACCCGTAAAATGGCTGTCGTGCGTGCCCTGGAGGCGCTTCCCGGGCAGGTGGTGCCCTTCCAGTTCACCGAGCGCGGCGCCCACGCCTGGCGCGTGTACGAGACGGACAAAGTCCCCGAGCAATGGAAGCGGTAATCCTGGCAGGCGGGCTGGGAACCCGCCTGCGCGGCGTCATCGGCGAAATCCCGAAATGCCTGGCTCCCGTGGACGGGAAACCTTTCCTCCAGTACCAACTGGAGTGGCTGGCCCGGTTCGATTTCACCCATGTGGTGCTTTCCGTGGGCTACCTGCGGGAACAGATCGTCGATTTCGTCGGATCCCGGGAATGGCCCTTCGCCATCAGTTATGCCGTGGAGAAAGAGCCGCTGGGGACCGGGGGCGGCATCCGCCTGGCCCTGCAGAAGTGCCGGGGGAAGAAGGTGTATGTCCTGAACGGCGATACGTTCTACAACGTGGACCTGGATACGCTGGACTTTACCGCACCGGTGACGCTGGCGCTCAAGCCGATGCGGGATTTCGACCGGTATGGCGCCGTGGACTGGGACGGGGACCTCGTGACCGCATTCCGCGAGAAACGGCATTGCGACGAGGGGCTGATCAACGGCGGCGTCTATGCCATCGACCGTTCCCAGTTGGACATGAGCCTGTTCCCGAGAACCTACTCGTTCGAGCGGGAAGTCTTGGAGCCGCTGGCCGATTACGGCCTGGTCGCCGGCGTCCGGCAAGAAGGGTATTTCATCGACATCGGTGTTCCGGAAGACTATGCCCGGGCGCAGCGGGAACTGCCTGAGATCCAGGCGGTCCTGCAGGCTTCGGATGCCGTTCTGGCCTCCGGGGCGGACACCCTTTTCCTGGACCGCGACGGCGTCATAAACCGCTGGCTGCCTGGAGATTATGTGCGTACGTGGGACCAGTTCGCGTTCCTTCCCGGTATCCTGGAATGCTTCCGGAAATGGGCGGCCAGGTTCCGGCATATCATCGTCGTGAGCAACCAGCGGGGCGTAGGCAAGGGAAAGATGACGCAGCAGGAACTGGATGCGGTCCATGCGCGGATGCTGGCGGAAATCTCCGCCGCCGGCGGCCGCATCGACGCGGTCTACACCTGCACGGAACTGGCGCCGGAGCACCCGATGCGGAAGCCCCAGACGGGCATGTTCCTGGCTGCCTGCCGGGATTTCCCGGACATCGCTCCGGAGCGGAGCCTGATGCTCGGGGATTCGGACTATGACCGGGAGTTCGCCGCGAACTGCGGCATGCCGTTCGTCCTGATGGACACGGCCGGAATCACTCGTCGATTTCGGGAAGCGGCTTCTTCGGATTCTTCGGAATCCCGAGTCTGACGAGTTGATGGGCCGACACGAGGATGCTCTGCCCGGATGCTCCGATCTTGGCCGCGCATTTTTCGTATTCCTTCACGGCCTCCTCCAGTTTCCGGCCCATGGCGGCATGGGCCGTCGCGAAGTCGGACACGCGGTCGATCATCGCCTGCGCCGCCTTCACGATCTTCTCCTGGTTCCGGGCCTGGTCGTAGTTCGTCCAGGCGATGCGGATCATCCGGAGGAAGGGCATCAGCGTCTCTTCCGTGGTGAGCAGCACTCCCTGGTTGTAGGCCTCGCGGAAGATGTCCGGTGCCAGCGTCTTGGCGAGTTGCAGGGCGCCGTAGTTCGGGATGAACATGACCACGTAATCCAGCGTCTTGTAACCCTCGCGGATGTAATCCTGGTACCGCTTGCCGGAAAGTGACTTGAGTTGCGTCCGGATGGCCGTCAGGTTGCGGACCGCGGCATCGTTCCGCTCCGCTTCGGTCCGGGCGGCGGCCCAGTCGGAATAGGCGTCCAGGGAGACCTTCGAGTCGATGATGATCTCCGTCTTGTCGGGGTAGTGCAGGATGAAGTCGGGGCGCATCCGCTTGCCGCTGTCTTCGTTCAGGACGATCAGGCCCATGGCGTCCCGCAGCGTCTCTTCCTTGTCAAAGTCCCGGCCTTCCACCATCCCCTCGTCCACGAGCATGTTATACAGGATGGTCTCCCCCCAGCAGCCGGCCATCTTGTTCTGCCCCTTGAGGGCCGAAGCCAGGTTGTCGGCCTTCTGGCCGATGTCGCGGGTCTGCGCGGCCAGGTTCCGGACGGCGCCCTCCAGTTGCTCCTTCAGCGAGGCCGAACTCTCGGTATGGCTCTTCTTCTGCGCTTCGAAGGCGCTTTTCATCTCCTGCATGTCCTTGTCCAGGCTCCCGGAAATGGTCCTGAACGTCTCCTGGGCCTTGCGGGACAGTTCTTCCTCGCGCTGCTTGAGGAGCCGCTCGGTCTCCGCCGTCATCTCGGCACGGATGGCGGAAATCTGCTGTTTCAGGGCCGTATCGTGCGCTTCCCGGAGTAAGGCGACGGACTTCTCGTGGGAAACCAGGTCGTTCTCGCGGAGTGCTTGCAGGGACTTCACCTCGCCCTCGGCGGCGATGAGTTTGTTTTCCACGGCGTTCACCTGCTTCCCGTAGCGGGACTTGAGGATGAGCCAGGTGACGAGGATGGCGATGATCAGGAGCGCGACCGCGACGGGTGCGACGATGAGGAGGATCTCTTTCATGATGCTGCGATGGCCCGGGCGACGACGGCACCGGTGGTCCAGGCCGCCTGCAGGTTGAATCCGCCGGTGATGGCGTCGATGTCCAGGACTTCACCGGCGAAGTACAGTCCGGGATGGCGTTTGCTTTCGAGGGTGGAAGGGTCGATGTTGCCGAGGGAAACCCCGCCGCAGGTGACGAACTCCTCGCGGAACTTCGTCTTTCCGGCAATCTCGCGCCCGTCCCGGGTGAGGATGCCGACCAACTTGTTGAGTCCCTTGGAACCCACCTCGGCCCAGCGGATGTCAGGCCGGAGCCCGGCCTTGTCGATCAGATGGCTCCAGAGCCGGGCTTGCAGGCCGGCCGGAGGGGTCGATGAAACCTGTTTGCGGGGATTGTTCCCGGCGGTTTCCAGCAGGAGCGTCCGGGCGTCCGCCTCGTTCAGTTGGAGCCAGTTGATGGACAGGGGAGCCTTGTAGCCCACTTCGTGCAGGTGCCGGGCGGCATAGGCGGAGAGTTTCAGGACGGCGGGACCGCTCAGGCCCCAGTCGGTGATGAGGAGGGGGCCGTCGGCCTTGAACGGCGTGCCGGGAATGGAAACGGACGCGTCCACGACAAGGCCCATCAGCGCGCGAAGCCCATCGTCCCGGACGGTGAAGGTGAAGAGGGAAGGGACCGTGGTCACCCATTCCAGTTCCAGCGCGTCCAGCATCGGCAAACCCTTCGGCGCCCCGCCGGTGGTGACGACGACGGCGTCGTATGCCTCTCCATCGACCAGAAGACCGGGCCGGACCGACTGCACGGGCGTGCGGAGCCGGAGGTCCACCCCGTCCATGCGGCGGAGCAGGGCACGGACGATGTCCTTGGCATCCTGGGACTGCGGGAAGACGCAGTGGTCGTCCTGGAGGACGAGCGGGACGCCGGCGGATTCGAACCAGCGCCAGGTGTCTTCCTGCGAGAAGACACGCAGAAGTCGCTTCATCAGGCGGTCGCCGCGGGGATAGGCCTCCGCCAGGTTCCGGATGCCTTCGAAGGAATTGGTCAGGTTACAGCGCCCGCCGCCCGTGACCGCCACCTTCGCGAGGGGCCGGGGGCCGGCCTCATAGACATCGACACGGAACTCCGGCCGCAGTCGCCGAAGTTCGGCTGCGCAGAAACAGCCGGCGGCACCGGCTCCTATGACGGCGACTTTCCGCATCCTATGAAGGGAGTCCTATGATTCGGCATCCTCGTCCGGGAGGACGATCTGCTTGTACTGGTTCTTGCGCTTGAGCCAGCGTTCCCGCGCATATTGCTGCATGTCGGTGATCGTGTCGTTCTCGTCGATGATCTCCATGCCCAGGATGGTCTCGATGATGTCCTCGAGGGTGATGATCCCCTGGAAGCAGCCGTAATCGTCGATGATGAGGGCGATCTGGTCCTTGGTCTTGAGGAGGGATTCCCAGATGTCGCTCACGGTGGTTTCCTCGTGGAAGGCTGCGATCTTGCGCTTGATGCTCCGCAGGCGCGTGTCGAACTTGTCTTCGGCAAGGTTCTCCAGGACGTCGTAGCGGAGGATGTAGCCGGTGATGAATTCCGGGGAGTCCGCGTACACGGGGATGCGGGAGTTGTGCGAGAGTTCCTCCTGCTTGTAGAACTGCTTGAGGGTCATGTTCTCCGGCGCGATGGCGGCGACCACGCGCGGGGTCATCACGTCATAGGCCTTGATGTCGTCCAGTTTCATGATGTTCTGGATGACCTTGTTCTCGGAATTGTCCAGGACGCCTTCCTCCTCGCCCATGTTCGCCATCGCGGACACCTCCTCGCGGGAGATGCTGTTGTCGGGCTCGTCGCCGGCGATGGGGGTGCGGACCTTCTCCACGAGCCACACGACCGGATACATGAGGAGCATCAGTCCCTTCATGATGCGGGAGAGCCAGGTGAGTCTCTTCCAATGGTAGGAGCCGATGGTTTTCGGGATGATCTCGGAGAAGATGAGGATCAGGAGCGTCATGATGGCGGAAACCAGGCCGAACCACTCGCTGCCGAACAGGAGGGTGGCCTCCTGGCCCACGCCCGCCGCGCCGACCGTGTTCGCGATGGTGTTCAGGGACAGGATGGCCGTCAGCGGGCGGTCCGGGTTGTCCTTGAGTTTGGCGAACAGGATGGCGTTCCTGTCACCCTCCTCCTCCTTCATGGAGATGTAGGAGATGGGGGTGGTGAGCAGGACGGATTCCAGCAGTGAACACAGGAAGGAAATCGCCATCGCTCCGAACAGGAAAATGAGCAGCAGTCCCATAGGTTAACGCCAATTAACCCACAAATATAGCGGTTTAGCGGGGAAATTGCTAATTTTGCAGATGCAAATGGAAAAGAAAGTTATCGGACTTCTCGTGGTTTCATGCCTGCTGGCCGGCTGCCGGTGCCGGCAGGGGAGTGTGCCGGCGGAGCCCGTGCAACCCGTGGCGGCGGAGGCGGCCTTCGTTCCCGTTTTTTCCGCGGAACCCATCCCGGCGGCCGTGGAAACCCGGATGCGGGGTGTCTCTTATCCGGAAAACGCCGGGATCAGCCTCTCCGATCTCCGCTACCTTAGGCTCTCCTATGTCGATTTCGAAGGCCATGAGCAGGTAGGGGAGTTGGTTTGCAACAAGGCCATCGCCGATGACCTGGTGGCCATTTTCCGGGGACTGTACGAAGCGCGCTACCCCATCCGCAGCATCCGCCTCATCGACGACTTCGGCGGTGACGACGAAGCCTCGATGGCTGCCGACAACACCTCCTGCTTCAACTACCGGAAGAAGACCGGTATGCGCGAACTCTCCAAGCATGCCCTGGGCCTGGCGGTGGATATCAACCCCTTCGAGAATCCCTACGTCCGCCCCTCCCGCGTTCGTCCATCCGGTGCTTCCGCCTTTGCGGACCGTGCACGGGATTTCCCGCACAAGATCGACGAGGAGGACCTCTGCTACCAATTGTTCCGCGCCCATGGCTTCTCCTGGGGCGGCACCTGGCGCTCGGTTCAGGACTACCAGCATTTCGAGAAATAACTTATCTTTGTACCATGGAACAGCAGCACGACCTTTCCGAGGTCCTCGAGGTGGCCTCGATTGCCGGACATATCCTGCTCGAGAACGGAGCGGAGATTTCGCGCGTGGAGGATATCATGGCCCGGATATCGACCTATTTCGGGGTGGACAAAGGCAACTTCTTCGTCCTCTCGAACGGCATTTTCACCACCGGCAGCGCCGGGAAGGTGGAAAAGGCCGGCGGACAGGCATCGACCTATGCCAACGTGGAGTTCATCCCCATCAGGCCCATCCAACTCCAGAAGGTCGTCCAGGTGAACCAACTCAGTTATGATATCTCTGCGGGGAAATGTACGCTGCAAGAGGCGCGGGAGCGGCTGGAGAAGATCCGCCATACGCCGGCCAAACCCATGTGGGAGCAGACGCTCGGATCCGCCTTCGGCGCCGCCGGTTTCTGTGCCGTCTTCGGCGGCGGATTCATCGACTGCGGCGCTGCGTTTGTCGTAGGCCTGCTGCTGAACCTGTTCATCTTCCTGGTGAGCGGCCGGTATATGTCCCGGATCGTCGGCGGAATCTGCAATGCGCTGGTGGCTACGCTCTTATGTGTCGCCTGCCACCGCATCGGCTTCGGGAACAGCCTCGCCAATGTCATCATCGGCGCCATCATGCCGCTCATTCCGGGCGTCCCGTTCGTCAATGGCGTCCGGGACCTGGCCAATGCGGATTACCTGGCCGGTCTCACCCGGTTGACGGATGCCCTCCTGGGCTTTTTCTGCATCGCCATCGGCGTGAGCGTCGGATTCATCGTGGACGGGTCCATCTTCCACGGAATCATCGAACTGAACGGCGTCTGGGCGAATCCGGAGACCGCGGGCCTGGCCATCCAGACACTGGCGGCCTTCATCGGCACGACGGCCTTCGCCGTCCTCTTCGGGGTCCCGCGGAAACAGTACATCCCTTCGGGCATCGTCGGTGCGCTGGGCTGGCTCCTCTATCTGGTCCTGTTCCGCCACGCCGGCTTGTCCGCCGCGATTTCGACGCTCATTTCCACCGTTTTCATCGGTATCCTGTCGCGCGTGTTCGCGGTCATCGAGAAGTGTCCCGCCGCCGTTTTCCTGCTTTGCGGCATCTTCCCGCTCGTCCCGGGAGCCGGCGTGTTCTGGTGCACGTATTACCTGATTTCAAGCCAGATCGACCAGTCGAGCGCGGCCGGTTTCCTGGCCGGCAAGGTGGCCATTGCCATCGTGCTGGGCATCATCCTCGCGATGGAACTGCCGCAGCGCTTCTTCTCCGGCCACCGGAGATTCTCGCATTAGGCTACAGAAGGAAGAACATCGCCACTCCCACCATGCTCACCGTCACGCCGATGATTTCCTTCAGGCGGACTCTCTGCTTGTACATGATGGCGTAGGGGAGGATGATGAGGACAGGCGTCAGGGCCATCAGGGTGGAGGCGATGCCCGCATCCGTGTACTGGACGGCCATCAGGGAGAGGGAAACGCCGAGAGCTGGTCCGAAGAGCGTGAGGATGGCGACATAGGTCAGCCCCTTGCGGTCGTGGAAGGCGGCTTTCAGGCGGGGAAGGTCCTTCTGCATGGCCATCAGGCACAGGAAGCCGGCGCCGCCGATAAGGGCGCGGATCATCGTGGACGCGAAGGGCAGCATCGTATCCATCATCTCGGGCGCACCGGCAGGAACCGCCGCTTCGTAGTGCTGCATGCCGATCTTGCTGAGCACGAGGCCCACGCCCTGGCCGGCACCCGCGCCCAGGCCCAGGAGGACGCCTTTGAGCGGCAGCGACAACTTCATCTTGTGACCTTCCCCCTTGCTCAGGATAGAGATGGCGATACCGCTGAGGGTCACGACCATCGCGAGGATCGATTTCCAGGTCAGCGTCTCTCCGAGCATCGCCCATCCGGCGATGGCCGCCATCGGGGGAGCGAGGGTCATGAACAGTTGGCCGAAGCGTGCGCCGATGACCAGGTAACTGTTGAACAGGCACCAGTCGCCGAACACGTAGCCCACCAGGGCGGACAGACCGAGCCAGAGCCAGGCCTTGCCGTCGGCATAAAGGGGATAGGGCCGGCCGATGGTGAACCAGAGGAGGGTGGCGAGGAACAGGGATGCCATCGACAGGCGGAGGACATTGGTCGTCATCGACCCGAGCCGATGGCTCGCCTTGTCGGCGAAAATGGCCGTCACCGTCCAGAAAACGGCGACCGCAAGGGAGATGATTTCACCAAGATGCTGCATAGCGGGGGCAAAGATAATGCAAATTCGGGATTATTTCGTATATTTGAAATTCCATATGAAGTATATGAGGTATCTTATCGTTGCGTTATGGCTCATGACCTGTGCACTCTCCTGTAAATCAGAAGGGGCGTCACAGTCTCCGCTGGCCGGGAAAGCGTCTCTGACCGCGGCCCAGACGGAAGAATATGCGGATTTTCTGGAGCATCAGTGGAAAGATTCGGTGAAGGTCGCCCTGCAGGCTTCCTTCGACGGAAAAGTCCTGACGCACGGGAATCTCAAGATGCGGATGGACTGGACCGTCTTCGGCAGCGCCCCGGCCGACGGCCGCTCCCTCTACATCTCCCTTCATGGCGGTGGCGGCGCGCCTTCGGAGGTGAACGACCAGCAGTGGGCGAACCAGATGCGCCTGTACCAGCCCAAGGAGGGGGTTTACCTCTGCCCCCGCGGTATTACCGATACATGGGACCTCCACTTCCGTCCCGAGTCCGACGGCTTCTACGAGGACGTGATCCGGATGGCCGTGGCCTTCCTGGATGTGAATCCGGACAAAGTGTACCTGATGGGCTATTCGGCAGGTGGTGACGGAGTCTGGCGCGAGGCGCCGCGCATGGCGGACCACTGGGCTGCCGCTTCCATGATGGCCGGCCACCCCGGCGACGTGCGGCTCGAGAGCCTGCGCAACCTCCCGTTCATGATCTGGTGCGGCGCCCTTGACGGTGCCTACAACCGGAACCAGGAATGTGCGAAGCGCATCGAGGAAATGGCCGCGCTCCACGAGGCGGACCCGGAAGGCTATGTGTATGAAGGGCATATCGTGGAAGGGAAGGAGCACTGGATGGACCTGGAGGATAAGGCCGCCGTGCCGTGGATGGCCCGGTACCGCCGGAATCCCTGCCCGGACAAGGTGGTCTGGGTACAGGGCGACGAGATGAAATCCGCCTTCTACTGGCTGGGGGTTCCCTCCTCCCAGGCCGCCAAGGGCAAGAAGATCGAGGCGCGGACCGAGGGAAACACCGTGGAGATCCTCTCCTCCGATTATACCGCCGCGACCGTTTACCTGAACGACCGGATGATGGACCTGGACAAGCCGGTGCGCATCGTGTACGGGGACAAGGTGCTCTTCGAGGGCAAGGTCACCCGTTCACCGGCCGTCATGCGTCAAACCCTCCGGGAGCGGGGAGACCTCTCCTATGTATTCCCGGTCCGGGTCGATGTGAACCTGTAAGATGAAACAACAGCATACTGAAACCGAAACCAAAACCAAAACCACTGTCCTGGAGGTCGATGAACTCCAGAAACTCCTGGGTATCAAGGGATTTCTGGGTCGATGGATCGCCAAGGCGGCTTACCGGGCACTGGAACTGGAGAAAGTGAACCGGGTGCATGAGAAGTTCCATGAGAGCACGGGCCCAGAATTCTCGGCCCATGTCCTCGAGGAGGTCGGCATCCGCTATGAGGTCCCGCCCGGACAGTTGGAATACATCCCCCGGGAGGGCGGCTTCATCACCGTCTCCAACCACCATTACGGCAGCCTGGACGGGATGATCCTGAGCACCCTGGTCGGCTCCCGCCGTCCGGACTACAAGATCCTGACGACTTTCCTCCTGTCGCTCATCCCGAGCCTGAAGGACAGTTTCATTCCCGTTGACAATTTCTCCAGCGGCGGCGCCCGGAGCATCTCCGGCATCCGCGCCGCGCTGGGTCACATCGGTGACCGGCACCCGCTGGGTCTGTTCCCGGCCGGAGAAGTGGCTACCTGGCAGAAAGGGAAGAACAGGACCGCCCTCCGGGAGGGAAAGGTCGTCGAGGACATTCCCTGGGCCGCGAATATCGTCAAACTGATCAAGAAATCCGGTTTCCCGGTCGTCCCCATCTATTTTGAGGGCGGGAATTCGAAGTCCTTCCATGTCCTGGGCCGGATCCATCCCCGGCTCCGCACCGCCCGGCTTATCCACGAGGTGTTCAACAAACGCGGGACCGTGATCCAGGTCCGGATCGGCCAGCCCATCCCCGCATCGGAAATCGCCGGCTTCGAAGTGGATGAACTGGGCCGGTTCCTCCGCAGCCGCTGTTATGCATTGGAAGCCCAGTGCCGGCAGGTTTCTCCGCCTTCCGCAGAAGCGTCCCAGGTCCCCGTTGCCGAGGCTGTACCGGCGGACGAGGTCGCTGCCGAGATGGAGAAACTGGATCATCTGAAACTCTTCGAAATCGGAAACTACCGTGCCTATCTGATTCCCGCACCGGAAGCACCGGTCGTGATGCGGGAACTGTACCGGCTCCGGGAGGAAACGTTCCGCGCCATCGGTGAAGGGACCGGTCAGGCGATGGATACGGACCAATATGATGCCTATTACAAGCAGATGATCCTCTGGAACATCCCGAACCGGGAAATCGTCGGCGCCTACCGCCTCGGTTTCGGTCCGGAGATCATGAAAGAGCACGGAGGCCGTCCCGGCTTCTACTCCGACAGCCTCGTCCGCTACGGAGACAAGGCGGAACCGCTGCTGGCCCGCTCCATGGAACTCGGCCGCTCCTTCATCGTCCAGAAATACCAGCGCGAGGTCCAGTCGCTGCGGCTGCTGCTCACCGGCCTGGCCGTCTCGGTGCTGCAGGATCCGGACCTGGAGTATTATTCCGGTCCCGTGAGCATCAGCAACGACATCCCGCATTTCTACAAGAGTCTCATCATCGATTATGTGACCAGGAACTACCCGATGCCCGATGCGGAGCGGATCGCCCTTCCTTCCCATCCCTTCGAGCCCGATTTCCTCGCCGTGAATCCGGACGACCTGCACATCGCCCCCGGGAACATCGATGCGCTGGACCGGGCGCTCCTGGCGGTTTCGGACGGGAAATACCGCTTGCCGGTGCTGGTCCGCAAGTATTTCAGTTGCGGGGCGAGACTCGTGTGCTTCAATGTGGACCCGCTCTTCTGCGACAGCCTGGACGGACTGATCTTCCTGCGTTACAGTGATTTCCCGAAGAACACGACCCGCGCGGTCCTGCGCGGGCTGCCGGATGAGTTGCAGGATGCCGTCTGGATGCGGTTCTACCAGGAACCCCGTCCCTAGTCACGTATGGACAGTCCTTTCTGGGTATATCTCCTGGGGTTTGCGGGCATGGGCATCTATGGTGTCCGTATCCTCATCCAATGGTACCTGTCGGAGAAATCCCACTCGGTGGAATCTCCGGGCATCTACTGGGTGCTGAGCAGCATTGGTGCGGTCATCCTGTACGTGTACGGATGGCTCCGGAAGGACTTCTCCATCATCTTCGGTGAAAGCGTCGGGTATTACATCTACATGTGGAACATCGGCGTGATGGGCCTGTACAAGCGGGTCCCGCGGGTGCTGATCGTCATCCAGGCCCTTTTCCCGCTCGTCATCCTCGCCCTCATCGCCCGGGACTTCCACACCTTCATCGATACGTTCCTGAACAATGAGGAAGTGCCGCTGGGACTGCTTCTGTTCGGTGTGATGGGACAGTTCACCTACGAGATGCGGACGGTGTACCAGATGGTGTACAGTTACAAGCGGCACCGGTCCATCCTGCCGCTCGGGCACTGGGTGCTGGGGGTGATCGGCTCGGTGATGATCATCGCCTACGGCCTGGTCCGGCACGACTGGGTGCTGGCCATCGGCCAGTTCTCCATCGTGTTCACGGTCAGGAACCTGATGATTTCCATCGCCGAATCCCGGCGGGAAGGAATGAAGGATGACGTGGAGGAGAAGGGCTAGGATTCCTCGTCTACGATCCGGTGCTGTTTCTTGATTTTCCGCACAGGGTCGCACGTCAGGCCGATACCCAGTTTCTGGAAGGTCTTGCGGTCCACTTCGCTGAGCATGACCGTGGAATGCACCTGGGCCCCCTGCAGTTTGGGCAGTTGCTCCAGGGCCAGTTTACAGTTCTCGTCGAGAAGGCTCATCATCGAGATCGCCACCAGGACCTCGTCCGTATGCAGGCGCGGGTTGTGACCGTGCAGGTAGTTCACCTTGGTCTTCTGGATCGGGGCGATCATGGTCTGGGGGATGAGTTTGACATTGTGCTCGATGCCGGCGATATGCTTGAGGGAATTCAGGAGCAGGGCGGCGCTGGGACCGAGCAGGGGACTTCCTTCCGCCGTCAGGATGGTTCCGTC
The DNA here is from genome assembly GCA_017530725.1 of Bacteroidales bacterium. Taxonomy (GTDB): domain Bacteria; phylum Bacteroidota; class Bacteroidia; order Bacteroidales; family UBA932; genus Cryptobacteroides. Next base: position 7,034 of record JAFXMA010000108.1, on the reverse strand, counting down.
CTCGAGTTCGATGGCAGCCGTGGCCGTACAGGATTCGGAGCGGTCCAGCCGGTCCTTGGCGGCGACGGTGCAGAGCCGGTAGGCGGTGGAAATGCCCGCCCGCTTCATCAGGAGGGCGATCTTGTTCACCTCGGCTTCCGTCGCCTTGCCGTCGGCGAAGTTGCAGACGGCCGTGTAGAAGCGGCGGATGATCTCCTGGAGGGAGGCCTCCCGGCACACCTTGTCATCGCAGATGCAATAGCCGGCCATGTTGACGCCCATGTCGGTCGGGGACTTGTACGGGGATTCCCCGTAGATGTCCATGAACAGGGCGTTCATCACCGGGAAGATTTCCACGTCGCGGTTGTAGTTCACCGCCGTTTCGCCGTAGGCCTCGAGGTGGAACGGGTCAATCATGTTCACGTCCTCCAGGTCCGCCGTGGCGGCCTCGTAGGCGAGGTTCACGGGGTGGGTGAGGGCGAGGTTCCAGATGGGGAAGGTCTCGAACTTGGCATAGCCGGCCTTGACCCCGCGCTTGTTCTCCTGGTATAACTGGCTCAGGCACACGGCCATCTTGCCGCTGCCGGGACCGGGCGCCGTGACGACCACGAGCGGTTTGGTGGTTTCCACGTAGTCGTTCCGGCCGAATCCTTCGTCAGAGTCGATGAGCGCGACATTGTGGGGGTACCCTTCGATGGTGTGGTGGTAATAGACCCGGATGCCCATCCCTTCCAGGCGCCGGCGGTAGGCTTCAGCGCTGGACTGGCCGTTGAAATGGGTGATGACCACGCTGTTCACGCTCAGGCCCCGGTCCATGAACTCGTCCCGGAGGCGGAGGACATCCACGTCGTAGGTGATGCCCAGGTCGCTCCGGACCTTGTTCTTCTGGATATCGACGGCACTGATGACGATGACGATCTCCGCATCGTCCTTCATCTGCATGAGCATCTTGAGTTTGCTGTCCGGCTCGAAACCCGGAAGCACGCGGCTGGCGTGATAGTCGTCGAAAAGTTTGCCGCCGAACTCCATGTAGAGTTTGTCGCCGAAGGTGGCGATGCGTTCCTTGATGTGTTCCGATTGGATTTTCAGATACTTAGCGTTGTCGAACCCGTATTTCATAAGTGTTTTTTTCAATACGGGATACAAAGATAGGAAATCCCGGCAGTTTTTCAAAGAAATGGCTAACTTTGCAAATATGAAAAAAGGATTGCTTTGCCTGGCGGTTTTCGCGCTCGCCCAGGCAGCCGGTGCCCAGTCGCTGTATGAGGAGTTCGCGGATCCGCCGCAGGAGGCGCGGCCGCGGGTGTGGTGGCACTGGATGGACGGGAACGTATCTTTGGACGGAATCCGGAAGGATATAGAGTGGATGGACCGGGTCGGTATCGGCGGGTTCCATCAGTTCGATGCGGGCGGCATCGGCATGCGTCCGATCGTGGACGAGACGATGCCTTACCAGTCGCCGCAGTGGAAAGTGGCGATGCATTACGCCATGGAACTGGCTGCGGCCAAAGGCATGGAGACGGCCGTCGCCTCCGCACCCGGTTGGAGTTCCACGGGCGGCCCCTGGGTGAAACCGGAGGACGCGATGAAGAAACTCACCTGGCGGACCGTCGAGGTGACCGGGGGCACGGTCCAACTGATCCGCATACCGGCACTTTTCAATACGCCCGGAACCTATCAGAATATTCCCGATGGGGGAGACACGGAACCCTGGTTCGAGCATGTCGCCACGCTGGCGGTGAAACTCCCCAATGCGGAGCGGACCCTGTCGGAGATGGGGGCGACAGTGACCGCTTCCGGCGGCCATTTCACGGTCGAACAACTGACGAACGGCGATTATTCCGATGCCCTGGAACTTCCCCGGGCGACGGATGGGGATTATGCCTGGATCCAGTATTCCTTCGACATGCCCCAGATGATCCGCGCCCTGACGCTGTGCGGCGGGAAGAAACGCAGTGTCTGGCGGAACGATCCTCCCACGTATGAGAACCGTCTCGAAGCCAGCGATGACGGCCTTTCCTGGCGACATGTCTGCGATATCCCGTCGTCCATCACGCCGGTCCTGACCATGGACATTCCCGCTACCCGGGCGCGGTACTTCCGCCTGATGGTTCTCAATCCATCCGGCTCAGCGGGGACGAAGATCCCCGAGTTCGTGCTGCACGGTGTCGTCAAGGTCAATCACGCGGAGGACAAGGCCGGATTCGCCGCCCCGCACGATTTCGCCGACTACCTGACGCCGGATTCCGCCGACCCGGTGCTGCGGGTCGAGGACCTCAGCCTCATCGACGACAACGGGCGGATGATCTGGGACGTCCCTGCCGGCCGCTGGCGCATCTACCGCTTCGGCGTGTCCCTGACGGGAAAGAAGAACCATCCCGCCCCGCCCGAGGCGACGGGCCTGGAGGTGGACAAGTTGGATCCGAAGGCCTGGGAGGCTTATTTCAAGGAGTTCTTCCGCATCTATGAAGGCGCTCCGGTCGATTACGTGCTCACGGACAGTTACGAGGCCGGACAGATGACCTGGACCCGGAACATGTTCCAGGAATTCAAGGAACGGCGGGGCTATTCGCTGTTCCCGTGGCTTCCGGCCCTTACTGGAGAGATCCTGCGCGGGACGGCCGAAACGGAGCAGTTCCTCTTTGACTGGCGTCGCACGCTGGGTGAACTCATGGCGGAGAACTACGACCGGCTCGGCACCATCGCCCGGGAGGCAGGCCTGAAAGGCCGTTATACCGAATCCCACGAGAACGGCCACGTGTTCGTGGGCGACGGCATGGACCTGAAGCGGAAGGCCGACATCCCCATGTCCGCGATCTGGATGGACAACGCCAATGCCGGATCGTCCATCCCGATGGCGATGGCCGACATCCGCGAATCGGCCTCGGTGGCCCATATCTTCGGGCAGAACATCGTCGCGGCGGAGTCCTTCACCACGAGCGGTGTGGGCGGAAAGAACTATTCCTACTGCCCGGCAAACATGAAGAATACGGCCGATATCGCCCTTTCCTGCGGTCTGAACCGGTTCGTGATCCATGAATCGTCCCATCAGCCGGACGACGCGCACCGCCCCGGCCTGGACCTGCTGGGCTATGGCCAGTGGTTCAACCGCCACGATACCTGGGCGGAGGAAGCGCGCCCTTGGATGGACTATCTCGCCCGCAGTTCCTATCTGCTGCAGCAGGGCCATTACCAGGCCGACATCCTCTACTACTACGGCGAAGACAACTGCATCACGGGCCTGTTCGGAAAGCAACTGCCCGACATCCCGGCCGGCCATGCCTACGATTTCATCAACCCGTACGGACTGCAGCGCATGGTGTTCCCCATCGACGGAAACCTGGTCACCGAGTCGGGGATGAGTTACAGACTGCTCGTCCTCGGCCCCAACTGCAAGACGATGTCCTATGCGGTCCTCCAGCGTATCGTGTACCTGGCCAAGGCGGGAATTCCGGTTTGCGGGACGCTTCCGGAACGGAGCGCGACGCTGACGGACCACCAGGAGGCCTTCGACCTGCTCCTGCTCCAACTGAAGCCCCTGTTCCTGGAAATGTCCGTGGAAGAAGCCCTGAAAGCGAAGGGGATCGAACCGGACTGCATCATCCCCGATGACTGGGCCTATGTCCACCGGGAGACGGACCGGGAAGATATCTGGTGGCTCCGGAACTTCTCCGGCAAGGCGGCGTCTTCCGTCATCCTGGTCCGGGGAGGGGAAGGGCAGCCGCGGGTGCTGGACCCGGCCACCGGAAAGGTGCGGCGGATCAACGGCTCCACCTCGCCGGACGGCTACCGGTTCTTCAAGATGGACCTGGAGGCGGACGAGGCCCTGTTCGTGGTCATCGGCAAGGCCCGTGAGGAGGCTGTTCCGGTCTTCCACCCCAGGAAGTTGCCGATCCGGACGGTGGAAGGTCCTTGGAAACTTTCCTTCGAATCAGGCCTGGGCGCCCCTTCCAAGGCGGTTTTCGACCATCTGATGTCCTACACGGAGTCGAAGGATCCGGCCATCCGGTACTACTCCGGCACCGTCATCTACCGGAATTCCTTCACCCTCTCGAAGAAGGAGATGAAAGACGCCGCGTCGTTCGAGATCGACCTGGGCTCGGTGAAAAACCTGGCCCGCGTGAAGGTCAACGGGCACGACCTGGGCGTCGTGTGGAAGGCTCCCTTCCGGGTGGAAGTCCCGGCGGAGTACCTTCAGGTCGGCACGAACGAACTGGAAGTGAAAGTGATCAACCTCTGGCCCAACCGGATCATCGGCGACCTGCAGCCGGATGCCACCCGGAAATGGACCTACACCGCTTCCAACTGGTACACGGCCGATTCGCCGCTTCTGCCTTCCGGCCTGCTGGGCCCGGTGACGGTGTCCAGCCTGCACGAGTCGGATCCCCGGTGATTCCCGTCAGAAGTCAAAGCCGAAGGAGGCATAGAGGGAAGCGCCGAATTCCGGTCCCCACTGGGCCGCGATCCTGAGCGGGCCCATAATCGTATGGATTATCAGTTCGTACAAAGGAAGTTGGCCAGTTCCTCTGGTGTCATGGCGTCAAAACAGTCTCTGACGGGTTGATTGCGCAAGGCTTCCAGGATGTCATCCCGTGTGAAGCGACAGCCCTGCAGGGCCGTCGCGATGCGGTCGGGAGGCAGGTTGCCCAGGAAATCGCCGCTGAAGCGGAGGCCGTCGATGCAGCCGGCCTTGAGGGAGAAGGCGGCCTCGATGCTGCCGCAGGCGAACTTTCGGTTGACACGGAAAGCCGCAATGGGGGAGTGGCCGTAAATCCACTCCCAGGTTCGGTATTTGGCCGCTGCATCGGCCTCGATCTGCGCGACCTGCGCCTCCGTCAGGCGGATTTCTCCGTCATCCCCGGCGAGAAGGGCCTGTAAAGCCGCCTGGAACGCTTGGATGTCCCTGAACTGAGGAAGATATTCCTTGAGGTTCGCGACGCGGCTGCGGACCGAAGAAACGCCCGCAGCGGACAGTTTGCTGCCGGGAGTGGCCAGTACCTGTGTGAGCGTGTCCAGATCGACATCGAACATCAGCGTGCCGTGGATCATCAGGCGGTCCTTGGAGATGCGTTTGGCATAGCCGGAACATTTGCGGCCTTCTACGAGGATGTCGTTCCGCCCGGAGACTTCCGCGGGAACGCCCAGCACGCGAAGGGCGCGGGCCATCGTCTCCACGTAGGCCGGATAGTCGCTCTCCAGGTCGCGGATGCGTCCGGTGATGGTGTAGTTGAGATTCTGCAGGTCGTGATAGACGGCACCGCCGCCCGTCACCCTCCGGGCCAGGACGATGCCCTTTTCCCGCAGGAAGGGAAGATTGACCTCCGCGTACGCGCTTTGGTTCAGGCCGATAATGACGGACGGCCGGTTCTGCCACAGGTAGAAAACCGGCTCGTCCGCCTTGAGTTGCTCCAGGCAGAACTCGTCGAACGCCATGTTGAAGTGCGGGTCCGTCGAGTAGTTCCGGAGGTATTTCATTTAACCGAGGAAGGCCAGGAGGATACCGGCCGCCACGGCGGAACCGATCACGCCGGCCACGTTCGGGCCCATGGCGTGCATCAGCAGGTGGTTCTTCGGATCGATCTCGCGGCCCACGACCTCGGACACGCGCGCGCTGTCCGGCACGGCGGACACGCCGGCGTTGCCGATGAGCGGGTTGATCTTCTTCGCAGGGTTCTTGATGAAGAGGTTCATGATCTTCACGAAGCACACACCGCAGGTGGTGGCGATGACGAAGGAGAGGAGACCCAGTCCGAAGATCAGGATGGACTTGGCGCTCAGGAACTTGTCGGCCTGGGTGGAAGCACCCACGGTGAGACCGATGAGCATCGTCACGACGTCGATCATCGGACCGGCGGCGGTGTTCGCCAGACGGCGGGTCACGCCGCTTTCCTTCAGCAGGTTACCGAAGAAAAGCATGCCCAGCAGCGGGAGACCGGACGGGACGATGAACGCGGTGGTGAGGAAGCCCACGATCGGGAAGATGATCTTCTCTTTCTGGGAGACCGCACGCGGGGTGGGCATCCGGATGAGCCGTTCCTTCTTGGTGGTGAGCAGGAGCATGATCGGCTTCTGGATCACCGGGACGAGGGCCATGTAGGAATAGGCCGACACCGCGATGGCGCCCATCAGGTCCGGGGCCAGTTTGGAGGACAGGAAGATGGCGGTAGGGCCGTCCGCACCGCCGATGATGCCGATGGCGCCGGCCTCGTTCGGAGCGAACCCGAACGCCAGGGCCAGCAGGTAGGCGCCGAAGATACCCATCTGCGCGGCCGCACCGATCAGGATGAGCCGCGGCTGGGAGATCAGGGCCGAGAAGTCGGTCATCGCGCCGATGCCGAGGAAGATCAGCGGCGGATACCAGCCCTGGCGCACACCCTGGTACAGGATGTTCAGGACCGATCCGTCCTCATAGATACCGATGTTCAGCCCCGGGAACATGGGGATGTTGCCGACGATCATGCCGAAGCCGATCGGGATCAGCAGCATCGGTTCCCACTCCTTCACGATGGCGAGCGTGATGAAGACCAGTCCGATGACGATCATCGCCACGTTCTGCCACGCGCAGTTGGCAAAACCGGTATATTCCCAGAACTGGGAGAGGGATTGGAAGATGTGCTCCATACGGGAACTAGGCAATCGTTACGACCGGGTCGCCTTCCTGCAGGGTGTCACCCTTGTGTACGTGGATGTCCGTAATGGTACCGTCCTTCGGGGCGGGGATCTCGTTCTCCATCTTCATGGCCTCCAGGATGGCGACCTTCTGGCCGGCCTTCACCTGCTGGCCTTCCTTGACGGAGATCTCGATGATGACGCCCGGAAGCGGGGAAGCGACCTTCTCGCCGGCGCCGGCGGGCTTCGCCGCGGGAGCGGCGGCTGCAGGCGCAGCCTGCGCAGGGGCGGCCGCCGGCTGGGGAGCCGGAGCGGCGACCGGCGCGTTCTCGGACTCCACCTCGTAGGTGGCGCCGTTCACGGTCACGTCGAACAATTTGCCTTCCTTGGGATTGACGGTCACGTTATACTCCTTGCCGCCGATCTTGAATCACCATAATAATCAT
>JAFXMA010000107.1 GCA_017530725.1 Bacteroidales bacterium | reverse complement strand
CTTCCTGAAGGGAGAGGTCCGCTTCGCGTCCCTGTACAAGATGTTCCCGGAGAACGCGCAGGAACTCCTCCAGAAGACCGAGGAATTCGCGAAGGTCCGCCTGAACACCTACAAGCGTCTCGCCGGCAAGTAATCGCCTGCTAACCACCTGAAAGAGGGATGACCGATCGGCCATCCCTCTTTTTGTTTTCCATAAAGCAACTGGTTACCCGGGTTCTTATGGGAGGAGGCACAGGTGTCCGGGGGCTTGTCCACCCCCGGACAAGTATAGGGGGAGGGGCCCGACGGATACAAGTTATTTGCTAAGCAAATGACGCAGGAGACGTTGGGAGGGGCCGGAGCGAAGCGGAGTCCCCCGGACACCTGTGCCTCCTCCCATATGGCCTTGGTCAGACTATTCGGAGAAACGCGAACCAAGCCATTGGGCCATGGCCGTGCGGGAGAAGGCGTCGGAGATGCGGAGGTGGAGGTCCTGCTGGAGGTGCGGGAGGGGGTCCGGATGGATGATGAGGGTGCCGGCAGCACGGGCGGGGAGGACTCCGACGAGGTTCGTATTGTTGGTGACGAGGTCCAGGAGTGCGGGAAGACTGTCGGAAACCAGGACGGAGCGTGCGTAGATGTCCGGCGAGACGAAGGGACGGTAAGGAGCCCAGACCGCATAGCGCGGTTCCTCAGGAAAGTCCTTGCCGGAGGTGACAAGTGCGGCCGGCACCGTACCGATGATGGAGCCAGCATCGAAGTTCAGCGTGTCCCCGCGCGCGGAGGTGAAGAAGTAGAGGTCCGCGTCCATGGATTCGGGGAAGGAACTTTCGGGATAAGTATCGATAATGAAACTCGTGGCGGTTACGGCCAGCAAATCCCGCAGCAGGGCAGGCAGATGATAGGCTGCCACGAAGGCGGTCGCGGCGATGCGGACAGGGCGGTTCACCGTCATCTTGCCGGCGCTGCCGAAGAGGGCGTCGGTGGCGTCGTACCAGTGGAGGATCTTCGCTGCATAGTCCTTGAATACATATCCTTCGGCGGTCAGGGCCACTTCTCCCCTTCCCCGTTCGAAGAGGGTGGCGCCCACCTGCTTCTCCAGTTCGGCGATGTTCTGGCTCACGGCGGGCTGGGTGACGCCCAGGTGCTGGGCCGCCCGGGTGAAACTGCCCTCGGCCGCCACCATCATGAACACGCGCAGTCTGAAATCATCCAGCATGATAAGGGTTGCTTATGGTTGGGTACAAAGTAAGCGATTTCGACTGACAAAAACAAATTTATTGAAATTTTGCACAAATTTATTGTTTTTCAATAATTATTTACTATCTTTGTATCAGAAAGGTCTGCCAAGTGCCAAAAACGGACCCGCGGTGTAGTTTTTGTAGCGTTTACAAACAGACGGAATATACCTTATAAAACATAAAGCAAATGAAAAGAATCCCGATCGTATTCTGGCTCCTCTTCCCGCTGATGCTGGTCGTCATCCCGGCCCGCGCCCAGCAGGACCAGCAGCAGGCCATGCAGCAGGCGATGGCCGCCCTCCCCAACGATCCGGCGGTCCGTGTGGGCCATCTGGACAACGGACTCACCTACTACATCCGCCACAATGAACTTCCCGCCGGCCGCGCGGAATTCTACCTCGCCACGAACGTCGGCGCCATCCAGGAGACGCCCGACCAGGACGGCCTGGCCCATTTCCTGGAGCACATGTGCTTCAACGGCACCCGGCATTTCCCGGACAAGGGCATCCTGGACTACCTCCGTTCCATCGGCGCCGAATTCGGCCGGAACATCAACGCCTCCACCGGCTTCGAGGAAACCCAGTACATGCTGAACAACATCCCCGTGGAACGTCCCACCGTCGTGGACACCTGCCTGATGATCCTGTGCGACTACGCCCACTTCGTCAACAACGACCCGGTGGAGATCGACAAGGAGCGCGGCGTGATCATCGAGGAGCGCCGCCAGCGCCGCAACGCCCAGTGGCGTACGATGGAAGCCTCCCTCCCCTACTATTTCAAGGGAACGAAGATGGAGCGCTGCACGCTCATCGGCCAGCAGGAGAGTCTGGAGACCTTCAAGCCTGAAAGCCTCCACAAGTTCTATGAGACCTGGTACCACCCGGACATGCAGGCCGTCGTCGTCGTGGGTGACGTGGACGTGGACCGCACCGAGGCCAAGATCAAGGAAATCTTCTCCGTCATCCCCAAATGCGAGAATCCGCAGCCGAAGGAGCACCTGACCGTGCCCGACCATGCGGAACCCATCGTGGGCGTCATCACCGATCCCGAGACCACCAGCCCGTCCATCGAGATGGTCTGGCACAGCGAGGCTACGCCCGAATCGTACAACGCCACCCTCGTCGGCCAGATGGAGGACCTCCTCAAGGTGCTGGTCCAACTGGTGATGCAGGAGCGTTTCGCCGACATCGTCTCCAAGCCCGACAGCCCGTACCTGGCCGGCAGTTTCGGCATCGGCAGCCTCATCTATGAGGACATCGACGCGGTGACGGGCGACGTCGCCCTGAAGGAGGACGACATCCTGGGCGGCTTCAAGGCCTATTATACCGAACTCGAGCGGATGAAGCGCTTCGGGCTGAACGATGACGAGGTGAACCGCGCCAAGAAGCAGATCGAGACCATCCTGGACAATGCCGTCCAGAAGGCTCCCACCCGCCGCAACAGCGAGTTCATCAGCCCCATCCTGAGCAACTTCTTCGACAACGAGCCCTTCATGGAGCCCGAGACCGAGAAGCAGGTCGTCAACCAGATCCTGGCCAGCATCAATGCCCAGGTCCTGTCGATGCTCGCCGCCCAGATGCTCACCGACGAGAACCTGATCATCCTCTACTCCGGTCCCGAGAAGGAAGGTATCGCCACGCCGACTGCCGACCAACTCCTCGCCGCCATCGCGGAAGTGAAGGCCTCCGACATCAAGCCGATGGAAGGGGAAGAGATCGCCACCGAGTTCCTCGATCCCGCCACCCTCAAGGGCGCCAAGTCCAAGAAGGCCAGGAAGACCCTCTACGATGCTACCGAATGGATGCTCGGCAACGGTGTGAAAGTCGTCTTCCTCCAGACCGACTACACCAAGGACCAGATCCTCTTCGACCTGTACAAGGACGGTGGCAAGAGCCTCATCCCCACCGCGGACATCGCCTCCTTCGACGACAACATCTACAGCCTCTACCTCACCAACACAGGCGTCGCCGGCTTCTCCGGTACCCAGGTGTCCAAGATGCTCACCGGGAAGACCCTGAGCGTCACCCCGTACATCAACTCCCTCGACCACGGTATCAGCGGAAGCACCGTCGGCAAGGACCTCGAAACCACCCTGCAACTGATCTACCTCTTCTTCACCCAGCCGCGGTTCGACCAGGATGAGTACGAGAACGGCATCAAGCAGATCGAAGCGGTCCTCCCGAACCTCGTCAGCATGCCCAACTACAAACTCCAGCAGGAACTCTTCAAAGTCCTGTACGGCGACAACCCGCGCCAGTCCATGATCTCCCAGGAGACGCTCGACAAAGCCTCCCTCGCGACCCTGGAAAAGGACTACCGGATGCTGTTCAACAACGCCGCCGGTGCCACCTTCCTGGTGGTGGGCGACATCGACCTGGACACCCTGAAGCCGCTGGTGGAGAAGTATATCGGCTCCCTGCCGAAGGGCAAGAAGGCGCTGAAGTGGGTCGATGACGGCATCCGCATCCAGCGGGGGCACATCGAGGACATCTTCGCCGTGGACATGCAGACCCCGAAGAGCACCGTGGCCCAGATCCATACCGCCTACCTCCCCTACACCGCCGGGCGCAAGGCCGCCCTGGACGCCGCGTCCTACATCCTGGACATCCGCTATACGAACTCCCTCCGCGAGGATGAAGGCGGCACCTACGGCGCCAGCACCAACGTCGGCTACGGCCGCCGTCCCGAGGAACGCATCATGCTCCAGGTGGCCTTCGACTGCCGTCCGTCCATGTGCGACAAACTCCGCGACCTCGCCGTCCAGGGCATCAAGGACCTGGCGGAGAACGGTCCCACCGACGAAGAGGTGAACAGCGCCATCCTCAACCTCAAGAAGAACATTCCCGAGCGTCGCCAGACCAACTCCTACTGGCAGGGTGCCCTCGAGTCCTACCTGCTCTACGGCCAGGATACCGACAAGGAAAACGAAGCCGCGATCAATGCGCTGACCAAGGCGAAAATCCAGGAGGTCCTCCAGGAAGTCCTCGCCCAGGGCAACCTGATCGAGGTCGTGATGAAACCCGCGAATACCGCCGAGGCGGAATAGTTCCGGCGAAGGGATTAAAAAAGAGGACGGCTCGTTTGAGTCGTCCTCTTTGTGTGTGAGTTCCGGGCTTTACTCGCCGGGAGCGATGGCCTCGCACGGGCAGACGCCGGCGCAGGTGCCGCAGTCGATGCAGACGTTCGGGTCGATGCTGTAGACATCGCCTTCGTTGATGGCGCCGGTAGGGCACTCGCCCTGGCAGGTTCCGCATGCCATGCAGAGATCGGGATTGATTACGTAAGCCATAGTCTTGTTTCTTTTAATTGTTGTAGTGTCTTTTCAAATTGGTATGCAAATATAGGCATTAAATTTGTTTTTCAAACCATCACCTAGTAACTTTGTCACATGATGAAAAAGGTATTTTACTGCGTTGCAATCCTCGTTGTCGCCTGCGGCTGCCGCAACGCCAGCAGTGCGGAGGTGAAGAAGGCTATGCAAGAGTTGGGCCAGAGTTCGGAGAATCCCACGATGGCCGTCGCACCGGACGACAGCACCGAGGACGGGATCCAGACGGGCGAGGTCGTGCAGTTCGACAAGACGGTCCACGATTTCGGGGACATCAGCATCGACGACGGCCCCCAGACCTGCACCTTCACGGTCAAGAATGTCGGCCAGGAGCCCATCGCCATCTATGAGGTGGTGACCTCCTGCGGCTGCACCGACGCCTCCTGGACGCGGGAGCCGCTCCAGCCGGGCAAGACCGGCACCATCTCCGCGACTTACAAGAACGAGGACGGTCCCGTCCCCTTCGACAAGACCCTTACCGTCTATATCGCCGGCGTGGGCAAGCCCGTCATCCTGCGGCTGCGCGGCCTTGTCCATGAGAAGAAGAAGTCCGTGGCGGAACTCTACGGGGCCGAGAAAATCGGCACCATGGGCCTCAAGTCCCTGAACTATAAGGTTTCCAATATTCTCCAGGGCGAGTCTTCCTCCGATGAGGCCAAGATCGCGAACCTTGGGAAGAAGCCCATGAAGGTCACCTTCACGGACGTCTCCCCCAACCTGACCGTCGAGGTGGTTCCCGCCACCGTGCCGGCCGGCGAGACCGCCGCCCTCCGCTTCTCCGTGAAGTCCGATCCCGCTCTCTGGGGCAGGCACGTGTACAAGGCCACCCCCGTCGTGAACGGCGTGAAATCGGGCAAACCCGTCACCGTCACCGCCCTCACCCGCGGCAACTTCGCATCCTGGACGCCCGAGCAGCGGAAGAACGCCGCCCAGTGCATCTTCGACGAGAGCACCGTCTCCTTCGGCACCGTCACCGCCGGTACGAAAGTAAAGGCCTCCTTCACCTTCACGAACAAGGGCAAGAGCAAACTTACTTTCTACAGCATGGACGCGGACTCGGAGGGTTTCACAGCCACCCTCCCCGGCGAAACCGCGCCGCAAGGCAAGGGAAGCATCCCCGTTACGCTGGACACGTCCGTCCTTCCCAAGGGCGAGACCGTGGTCATGCTCACCCTCACCACCAACTGCCCGGCCCGCCCGCTCATCAACCTGTTCCTGACCGGCCTCATTAAATAGCGCCCGGCCTGCCTGCCGGGTTGAAATTTTCGGGAATTATCCGTAAATTTGCCAGATAGTGATAACCTGGAAGGTATGGCAGAAGAGAACAAGAACATTTCCAACTACAGCGAGGAAAACGTCAAGACCCTGGAATGGTACGAACACATTCGCAGGCGCTCCGGCATGTACATCGGACGCCTGGGAAACGGCGACCGGCAGGGTGACGGCATCTATGTTCTGCTGAAGGAAGTCATCGACAACTCCATCGACGAGTTCTCGATGGGTTACGGCAAGCGCATCGACATCAACATCGAGGACAAGACCGTGACCGTGCGTGACTTTGGCCGGGGCATCCCGCTCGGCAGCGTCGTGGACGTCACCTCGAAACTGAACACCGGCGCCAAGTTCGACACGGACTCTTTCCAGAAGTCCGTGGGCATGAACGGCGTCGGCACCAAGGCCGTGAACGCGATGTCCGTCGATTTCTGGGTGGAATCCTTCCGGGACGGCCAGAGTTCCTTCGCCCACTACTCCCGCGGCATCCTCCTGGACAGCGGCCAGCGCGAAACCACGGAGAAGAACGGCACCTTCATCCGGTTCACGCCGGACGATGAGATGTTCGAGGGATACTCCTTCCACATGGACATCGTGGAGACGATGGTCAAGAACTATTCCTACCTCAAGAAGGGCCTCACCCTCGTGCTGAACGGGACGCCCTACAAGAGCGAGAACGGCCTGCTGGACCTCGTCACCGAGAACATGGCGGAAACCCCGCTTTATCCGCTCATCCACATCGAAGGAAAGGACATCGAGATCGTCCTCACCCACGGCAACAGTTACGGCGAGAACATCTCCTCCTTCGTCAACGGCCAGAACACCCGTGACGGCGGAACCCATCTCGCCGCCTACCGCGAGGCCATCGCCAAGACTTTCAAGGACTTCTTCAAGAAGGACTACAAGCCCGAAGACGTCCGCCAGGGCGTCGTGGGCGCCATCGCCATCCAGATCCAGGAACCCATCTTCGAGGGCCAGACCAAGACCAAACTCGGCTCCACCTACATGTGGGAGACCCAGGTCAAGAACAAGGACGGCAGCACCTCCACGGACCGCGGCCCCACCATCCGCAGTTTCATCAACGACTTCGTCTCCAAGAACCTGGACAACTACCTCCACATGCACATGGACATCGTCCCGGTCATCGAGAAGAAGATCAAGGATGCCCAGGCCGAACGCGAGGAAATCGCCGGCATCCAGAAAAAGACCCGCGAGCGGAACAAGAAGGCCAATGTGTACAACCGCAAACTGCGCGACTGCCGCATCCATTTCTGCGACAAGCCCGTGAAGAACAAGGAGGACGAGCGAGAGAAGACTTCCATCTTCATCACGGAGGGCGATTCCGCTTCCGGAACCATCACCAAGGTGCGCAATGCGAACACGCAGGCCGTGTTCTCCCTCCGGGGAAAGCCCATCAACTGCTTCAAGGAGAGCCGCAAGAAGGTGGCCGAAAACGAGGAACTGAACCTCCTGATCTCCGCCCTCGGCGTGGAAGAGGACCTGGACGACCTCCGCTACAACAACATCATCGTCGCCACCGATGCCGATGATGACGGCATGCACATCCGGATGCTGGTCCTCACCTTCATCATGAAGTACTATCCGGACCTCATCCGCCGCGGCCACGTCCACATCCTGCAGACTCCCCTGTTCCGCGTGCACAACAAGAAATCGACGCGCTACTGCTATTCCATCGACGAGAAGGAGAAGGCCGTCAAGGAACTGAAGACCGGCGTGGAGATCACCCGCTTCAAGGGTCTCGGTGAAATCTCCTCCCACGAGTTCGTGGACTTCATCGGCGACCACATGCGGCTGGATCCGGTCAAACTCGCCGACGAGGAATCTATCTCCGAGATCATGGAGTTCTACATGGGCGACAACACCGCCGAGCGGCAGCATTTCATTATGGAGAACCTCCGCAGCGAGGAGGAACTTGAAGACGTAAACATTTGACCATGAGCAAGATCAAGAGCACCGTACGCCCCGGTTGGGCCAGGTTCTGCGGCAAACTTCTCCGCCGGATGGGCTGGGAAAGCGTCGGCGGCCCCATGAAGGAAAAGAAGGCCATCGTCCTCGGCGTGCCCCACACGAGCGTCTGGGACTTCCTCGTGAGTTACCTGTTCTATACCCAGTTCGGCAAGGTGGCCCACATCATGATCAAGAAGGAGTTCTTCTTCTGGCCCCTGGGCCCCATCCTCCGCGCCTGCGGTGCCGTTCCCGTGGACCGCGACAGCGCCGCCTCGATGGTCCGGAGCCTCATCCACGAGATGGAATCCGAGGACGAGTTCCACCTCGCCATCGCCCCGGAAGGCACCCGGAAGGCCGTCAAGCGCTGGAAGACCGGCTTCCACCTGATCGCCCGCGAGACGGGCGCCACGGTGTACGTGGGTTACTACGACTGGGGCCGCAAGCGCATCAGCGTTGGCGAACCCTTCGAACTCACCGACGACCCCAAGGCCGACATGCAGCGCATCTACGACATCTACCGTCCCATGGGCATCCAAGGGAAGCACAAGGACGGATTCATCGTCCCTTAACGAACTTAAACAAGTACATGGCAAAGAGAATCAAGAGTCCCTACAAAGCCTGGCGGCGGTATCGCTACCGCGAGAACACCTGTACGACCCTTCACAAGGTCTTTGACTACGCCACCACCACTTATTCGAAACGCACCGCCTACCAGTTCGTGGACGGCGGCCAGCATTATACCTATGCGGATTTCCGCACCAAGACCGAGCGCCTCTCCCAGCGGATGTCCCGCTTCGGCATCAAGCACGGCGACCGTGTGGCCATCTTCTCGCAGAACATGCCCAACTGGGTGGTCGCTTTCTTCTCCGCGACTGCCTTCGGCCGCGTGGCCGTCCCCATCCTCCCCGACAGTTCGGAGACCGAACTCACCAACATCCTCAACCACTCGGAATCGAAGGTCATCTTCATTTCCAAGCGGATGATGCCCAAACTGAGCGAGGAATGCAGGCAGAAACTCACCCTCATCATCGACATCGAGACCTTCGAGTTCCTGAAGAAGGAGAAGGAGGACTTCAAGTGCAACGGCTGGGTGAAGGATCCGCAGCCGGACGACCTGGCCTGCATCATCTACACCTCCGGCACCACCGGCAAGGCCAAGGGCGTGATGCTCAGTCACCGCAACCTGTCCAGCAACCTGGCCGCGGCCTTCAAGGCGAAGCCCGCCTTCAAGAACGACCGTTTCCTGAGCATCCTTCCGGCCGCCCATGCCTATGAGATGAGCGTCTCCACGCTGTACTCCTTCTATGTGGGCGCCACCTGCTACACGCTCCAGAAACCGCCGACCCCCACCATCCTGCTGGCGGCGATGAAAAAGATCCGGCCCACCATCGTGTGCTCCGTCCCGCTCATCATCGAGAAGGTGGTGAAGAACAGCGTCCTTCCCACCATCCGGAAAAGCCGTGTCCTCTCCTGGGCCGACGCCCATATCCCGCGCATCCTGCGCTGGTTCATCGGCCGCCGCATGGTGAAGACCTTCGGCGGGAAGTTGACCTTCTTCGGCATCGGCGGCGCCAAGTTGGACCCGGCCGTGGAGCAGTTCCTCATCGAATGCAGGTTCCCCTATGCCGTCGGCTACGGCCTCACCGAGACCGCCCCGCTGGTGTGTAACGTGATGGTGGACAAGAAGAAACACCTCGGGTCCATCGGCGTCGCCACCTACAAGGTCGATATCCGGCTGGACAACGTGAACCCCGCCAACGGAGAGGGCGAGATCGTGGTCCGCGGCGACAACGTGATGCTGGGCTACTACAAGGACCCGGAACGTACCCTCCAGGTCCTGGACGACGAGGGCTGGTTTCACACCAACGACATCGCCACCATGGACGAGCAGGGCAACTACTACATCAAGGGACGCCTGAACAACACCATCCTGGGCCCTTCCGGTGAGAACATCTACCCCGAGGAGATCGAACAGGTGATCAACAACATCGAAGGCGTGGAGGAATCCCTCGTGATGGAACGCGACGGCAAACTCGTCGCCCTCGTCAAGTTCAACGACAACGCCCTCGACTGGGACCAGGCCACGGAAGACAAGTGGTTCGAGGAACTCGAGGCCCGCAAGCAGGCCATCCTGGACTGGGTGAACAAGACCGTCGGCAAGAACTCGAAGATCGGCGAGGTCGATGCGATGAAGGAACCCTTCGAAAAGACTGCCACCCAGAAGATCCGCCGCTTCAAATACAAGGACGTCCGCGGCGACGAGCCCGAAAAGCCCAAGGACTCCGACGCCAAGCCCCAGGACGGGAAGCCGAAGGGCGATTGACGCACGGTATGCAAAAAAGTCATCGACTTGCGTCGGTGACTTTTCTTGAATACCCTCACGGCAGACGGGCCCAGGTGACCGACCGGAAACGGACGGCAGGTATCAGCGGCAAAGGTACGTAACGATAGCCGGATGGCCAAAGGATCGAGCCGCTCGATAATTACCAAGCAAGGCGTTATAAATCAAATGGATACAAAAAATCCCGACCTTTTGGCAAGGCCGGGATTCCGTTTTTCCGGGGTCGGGATTACTCGGCGACCACGTTGAACTTGAAGGTGCCCTTGATCCCCTTGTAGAGTTTCACGGCAGCCTCATACTCACCCAGGTTCTTCACCTCATCGGCGAGGATGGTGATGTCCTTCTTCTCGATGTTCAGTCCCTTGGCGGCAAGGGCCTCGGCGAGTTGCTCGGTGGTCACGGAACCATAGAGTTTGCCGGTCTCACCGACCTTGGCGGCGACCTCGAGAACCTGCGCGTTGATGGTGGCAGCGAGGGCCTCGGCGTCGGCGACGAGTTTGGCCTCCTTGTGAGCCCTCTGGCGGAGGGTCTCGGCGTGCTGCTTCTTCACGGACTCGGTAGCCACGGTGGCGAAGCCCTGCGGCACGAGATAATTCATCGCATAACCGGCCTTGACCTTGACGATCTCACCAGCGTAGCCGAGATTGGCCACATCTTTCTTGAGCAAAATTTCCATAAGGCAGATTATTTAAGGAGGTCAGTAACATACGGAAGAAGGGCGAGGGAGCGGGCACGCTTGATGGCCTGGGCAACCTTGCGCTGGAACTTCAGGGAAG
>JAFXMA010000106.1 GCA_017530725.1 Bacteroidales bacterium | reverse complement strand
GCGAGGATGCTGTGGGCGGTGCGCCAGCGGCGCTGGTCCCACTCTCCCTGGTTCTCGATGCAGAGTTCGCGGCGGCGCTCGTCACGGATGTACTGGAGATTCTCGTCCAGCGGGAAGCCGTAGAGTTCCTCGCCGATGTCGGCCGGGCTGGCCACCATCCCGTGCGGATGGGCGCCGGCGCGGGTGCGGATCTCGTTCACATGCTCGAAGGCTTCGGCCTTGAGGGCGTTGTTCCCGGTCTCGAGGCCCAGTTCATACGCGGCCTCGGCCCAGTCCATGAGGATCTCGCCATAGCGGAAGACCTTCCAACTCTGGGTGCTCTGGTGGAGTTGCCGCGTAGCGGGATCGGCCTTGTAGTTCATGTACTTGCGGACGAAGATGCCGGTGGTGGAGAACCCTTCGTCGCCGTTGCGCTTGATGCCGTTGACACCGGTGATCTTCACGTTGCCGAAACCGCCCACGTCCTGGGTCTTGCCCGGGTCCTGGAGTTTGATGCAGTTCGGCGCCACGAAGTTGTTGTCCTCCGGGGTCAGGTCGGCCGCCTTGGCGGCGAGGGTGGTGAATACGCCCTGCTGGATGTCCAGTTTGGTGCCGGAGACGGGCTCCACCATGCCGGAGAAGAAGAAGTTCGCGCGGCAGCGCGGCTCCATCTCGTCGGTGTTCCAGAAGTCGTCATAGGAGTCGAAGCGGACGGGATAGCCTTCGGCGTCGATGATGGCCGGCGTCTCGTACATGCTCACGAGGTCCCAGGTGGCGTGGATGGCGGCACCCACGCTCTGGGCCATGCCGGTTCCCTTCGGAAGCACCATGTCGTCATAGGAACTGTACAGGGAAGAGTTCCACGGAACCACGGTGTTCGGGGTGCCGAAGGTCTTGACGAAGATGTCCTCCTCGCCGGCGAGGTCCTCGATGAAGATCTCGGTGTAGGCCTTCTCCTTGTCAGCGCCGGTGTGGAGTCTGAAGCCCGCATCGTGCAGGAACTTGCAGGCGTCATAGGCGTACTGGAAGAATTCCTTCGCATCGGCGGGGTCCATGCCCATCAGGCCCGCGTCGGTCGCGGGACCGGTGATGCCCGTGTACTGGTTGTACTTGGCCACGCAGCCCGCCCAGAGCATCGCCTTGGCCATCAGGGCCGCGGCGGAATAGCGGTTGCCCCGGTACACCTCGGACTTGTCGGAGGCGCCGTTGTCCATCGCGAACTTGAGGTCTTCGTAGATGAACTTCCAGGTGTCGTACTCGGTGGCACGGGTTACCTGCAACTCCTCCATCGGAGCGGTCGGGTCCTGGACCTTGTCCACGATCGGGACGCCGCCGTAGCGCTTGGCCATCGCGAAATAGAAGTACGCGCGGATGAACCGGGCTTCGGCCATAAGTTCCTCGAACCGGTCGGCCGTCCAGGCCTCCTGATACTCGGGAAGTTTGTCGATCATCACGTTGATCTCACGGACGCGGTCGTAGGGCCAGTAGCCCCACTGGCCGGCGGTGTCGCCGTTTCCACGACCCGTGGTCTCGTAGCAGATGGTGGACCCATAACCCTTCAGGGCCTCCCAGACGTTGCCCCGGTGATAACCGCCGGCATTCATCGTGGAGTAACCCTTGTCGTTATCGGCATATTTGTAGCAGAAATCCTCGATGGGCAGGTCGTTGTACAGGCCGGAGAGGTACTTGCGGACACCGAATTCGGAACTGAACAGCGTTCCGTCATCCAGCATGCCCTTGGGCTCGAGGTCGAGCCGGTTGCAGGAGACCGCAACCAGGAGGAGGGCCGCCGCAAAAAGAATGGTTTTAAAGGTTGCTTTCATCTTACGCTGTCTTTAGAATTTGAGGGAGGCGCCCACGTTGACGGTCCGGTTCACGGGATAGTTGTAGTTCAGCACCACGTTGCCGTTGGCCGCGCCGCCGTTGGTGCCCGGACGCTCCGGGTCCATATACTTGTCCTTGCAGAAGGTGAGGAGGTTATAACCGCTCACATAGATGCGAAGGCTCTTGACATTCACCACGCGGGTCCACTTGTGCGGAAGCGTGTAACCCAGTTCCAGGGACTTCAGACGGAGGTAGGACATGTCCTTGATGCCCGTCGTGCCGGTGGTGAAACTGTGGCTCGTGGCGGGATAGTAGCCCGCGATCCACTGGGTGTGGGGGTTCCACGGGTCGTCCCACTGGTTCACGGTGTGCCAGCGGTCCAGGTACATGTCCAGGACGGCACCGCCGTTGAACGGGCCCACTTCGCCGAACACTTCGCCGTACTCGCTGTAAACGCCGGCGGAACCGGCCCAGTTCATGGAGAGGTCGAAGCCCTTCCAGTCCGCGCCGAGGGTGATACCGTAGTTGAACACCGGGAGGTTGTAGGTGGCCACCGGGTGGGAGTCGTTGCCGTCCACCACGCCGTCGCCGTTCCAGTCCTCGTAGTAGTAGTCGCCCGGGAGGGTGCCGGTGCCGTAGTTGGTGCCGGTGGTCGGGTGGTTCTGGATCTCGTCGTAGGTGGTGAAGCGTCCGGCCTCCGGGATGGAGAACCAGATGTCCTTGTTACGGCCGGAGACCGCGCCGCGGCGCCAGTTCTCCATGGAGTTGCCCGCCTGGGAATCCAGGTGGTAGTTCCAGCGGTTCTTGGCGGCGGACATGAAGCCCGTGATATAGTAACCGACCTCGCCCACGCGATTGCGGTGGCTCAACTGGAACTCGTAGCCGAAGGTGATGTCGCTCTCGATGTTCTCCTGCGGCATGGAAGCGCCCACGGTGCCCGGAAGCACGACGGAAGAGGTCGCGAGCAAGCCGTCGCGGTTGCGCTGGAACACCTCGAAGGTACCGCCCAGTTTCTGGTTCCAGAAGTTGAAGTCCAAACCCAGGTTCTTGGTGGTGGCGGTGTACCAGGTGAGGTTCGGGTTCGGGATCGCGGCGGCATCGACACCGGTCACGACCGTGCCGTTATAGACCCACGCCTTGTTGCCCTGCAGGTTGTAGCCCGTGTAGATGGACGGGTAGGTACCGGCGGAGCCATCGTCACCGAGCCGTCCCCAGGAGGCGCGCAGTTTGAGGTTCGTCACCCACGGGAGGTTGTTCTTGATGAAGCCCTCCTCGCTGATGCGCCAGCCCACGGAAACCGACGGGAACCAGCCCCAGCGGCTCGCAGCCGGGAAGCGGGAGGAAGCGTCATGGCGGATGGCGGCATCCAGCAGGTACTTGCCCTTGTAGTCGTAGTTCAGGTGGCCGATCCACGCGCGGCGGGACATGTCACCCAGTCCGTTGGATTTACCGACCTGGTTTTCCTCCTCACCGGAGAAGAGGTACGGCTTGTCCAGCATCATCGTACGGCGGGCGTAGAAGTTGTCCCACTCGTTGTAGGACTGCTCGTACATGCCCATCAGCGCGATGTGGTGCGCCTTCGCGAAGGTGTGGTCGTAGTTGACGGACAGTTGCATCACCTGGCCGCTGTTCGGGTCGGTGGAGCGCTGCACATAGGAATCGTCACCGCCGTTGCGGATGAACTTGTTCAGGGAACCGTCCGCGTTCTTGGAGAACAGGTAGTAAGTCCGCTGGTACTCCGTGTTGTTGGTGGTGTAGTAGTCGTAACTGTAGAAGGCGCGGAGGTTCAGGCCCTCGACGTACGGGATGTCATAGGTGAGGGTCATCGCGGCGTTCAGGTTGTTGCGCTTCTCCTGGCGGAAACCGGAGAAACGGCTGTCGGTCGCGGCGACCGGGTTCTCGGACTCCAGCATCTGGTCGTCGAAACTCGGAAGGTCGTGGTCCCCGTCGATCCAGGCCTCGGAGGTGGGACGGTAGGTCCACGCCTTCTTGTACACGGCCCAGATGGTCGTGAACGGCTGGTTCTTCTCATCCATGTAGCCGGACAGGGCGACGTTGGCGCGCAGGCGGTCGGTGATCTTCGCATCCACGTTGGAACGGAAGTTCCAGCGGTGATAGTTCAGGGAGCCGCTGCGGTAGGAACCCATCATGTCCATGTAACCGAGGTTGAAGAAGTACTTGATCTTCTCCGAACCGCCGTTGACGGACAGGTTGTACTGGCTCTGCGGGACGTTGTTCTTGAACAACTCGTCGCTCCAGATGGTGCTCTTGCGGGTGCCGTCGCTGTAGGACATGATGGTGTCCCAGGCATAGATGCCCAGGCCCCGGTTCGGGTAGTTGCCGTTGAAGCCGTTGTAGTTCTTCTCGTTGATGAGCATCATGTGGGAAGCGGCGTCCACCGTGTTCGGGACATACAGGAAGGTCTGCCAGCCATAATTCATGGACAGGTCGATGTCGAACTTGCCGTCGTCGCCGGAACCCTTGCGGGTGGTCACGAGGATGACGCCGTTCGCGGCCCGCACGCCGTAGATGGCGGCGGAGGCGTCCTTCAGCACGGACACGGACTCGATTTCATTCGCGTCCATGCGGGAGAAGTAAGCCTGGTCGCGCGGAATGCCGTCCACCACGAAGAGCGGGGTGCCCATGCCGCGGATGTCGATCGCGTTGTCGAACTCACCCGGCTGCGCGGAGCGCTGGGAGATGCGGACGCCGGCGACCTTACCGGACAGCATGTTCACGACGTTCTCGTTCTTGGTAATGACCATTTCCTTGTTGGTGACGGCCGAGACCGCACCGGTGAGGGTGGCTTTCTTCTGGACGCCGTAACCCACGACGACCGTCTCTTCCAGGAAGTTGGCATCGTCCTTGAGGACAATGCGGAGGTCAGTCTGGGCAGCGGATACCACCTCGTCGGAATAACCGATGAACGAGACTACGAGATTGTCCCGCACGGAGGCGGAGATCTCGAACTGTCCCTGCACATCGGTCATCGTGCCCCGGGTGGTTCCCTGCACCACGACGCTGGCGCCGACCAGCGGCTCGCCGCCCTGGTCCAGAACCGTACCCCGGACGGGACGGTTCTGGGCGGACAGGGTCAGCGTCAGCAGCGCTGCCAGCACGGTCAATAGGATATGTGACAGTTTCACTTTCATACGATCGGTTTTACTATACTGAATGATTAAGGGTCTGAGGGGTCATTCAGTTACTACCGGGGGGACGGATCGACGGCGCCGTCCGGGGCGACGCGACGGTTGAAGAAGACGTACGCGGTGTGCCAGCCGCCGATGCGGATCTGGCCGTAGTCGTACTCGTAACGGAGGCCGACGCCGAAGCGGAAGGCGGTGCCGGTGTAGTTGGCGCCGGTGGTGAAGCAGCAGGCGGGCTCGTCGAAGCCGAAGTCGAGGGTGCCGGCCGCGTCGAAGGCGTTGCCGTCCCAGCCACCGATGATCTCACCGTTGCACTCCACGCCGTAGGCGGCCTTCACGGCATCCTTCTGCTCCTGGGACAGGTTGTCGCGCTGGGAGGAGACGATGGAAGGCTGCGTGCTCTGGAGCCAGATGCCGCGGCTGTGGCGGGCGAGTTTCTGGCCCAGTTCGCCGAGTTCGATCTTGGAGCCGTCGGAGTAGGCGATGTCGCCGGGCTCGTTGACGGTGATGGACAGGTTCTGGATCCACTCGATGGCCCGCGGGGCGTCGCCGTGCTGGAACCAGAGGTAGTCGTTCTCCTCGCCCGGGGTGGCCTTCATCCACAGGTCGATGAAGGAGATGCGGTTGGCGCCGGCAGGCACCATCGTGCGGTACTCCATGTGCTGGGCCTCCGGGAAGTCGGGGCTGTAGTGGATGTCGCCATAGGTGGCGTCGTCGTCACGGCCGAAGGAAGCGAGGCCGGTGCGGATCGGGTCGTTGATGGTCCAGAAGACCTTGTTCTTGACCTGGTCGTTCACCTTGCAATAGATATAGATACCATCCTTGTCCGGATCGTAGCAACTGGTGCCCGGACGGGTGTTCATGGTCCAGGTGCCGTCGGCGGCGAGGCAGTTCCTGAACAGGTCGTAGCGGGAAGCCACCTGGCCGTTCTGGAGTTCAGCCGGAGCGAGTTCGAAGGTCACGTTGCCGGCCGGGAGTTCCTTGTACAGGCTCTTGAAGTTGAAGGTGCCCAGGAAGTCGGCCACCTCGTCAGGCAACTGGGCGCGCCAACTGTCATCGACGGCGGTCGCGGAGACGGCGTCGATGAACACCGGATCCTCGAGGGCCTCGGGCTCGAAACTGTTCTCGCCCACATGGACGACGAAGTAGTTGGAACTGATCGCGGTGCCCTTGAGTTCCACCTTCAGGGCGACGGTGTAATCCTTGTTCGACTCGGCGGCAAGGGCCTTGACGTTCACCTTGATGAGGTCGCCGTCGTTCTCGGCGGACTCCACCTTGAACAGGCCGGCGCCGGCGCGGGTCTTCACTTCGCGGGCATCGGCGATGTCGAAGGTCGCCTCGGAAGCGTTGAAGGAAGGCGTGGCGAGGAAGCGGACCTCCGCACCCTCTTCACCGAGGACGACGATCTGATCCGCATACTCGGGGACATAGACGATGGAGTTGACGGCCGCGGAGGAAACCTTCGGGATGGTGTAGGAGTTGCTGTTCACCGTGATGATGAAAGCGTCGGCCGTCTCTTCGACGGAAACCGCCGCACCGCCGCCGCCCTTGGTGTCGATGACGATGTTCTTGCCGTCGCTCAGGACGATGGTCCACACACCGTCCGCCTGGTTGGCGCTGGTGATGGTGAGGCCCGTCACGACCGCATTCTGGAGGTCCTTCTGGGTCTGGTGCCAGGCACCTTCCAAGACTTCTACCCGACGGGTAAGGTCGTCAAGTCCCTGATTGTCGCAGGCGACGAAGGAGGGAACGACCATGGCTCCGATGAGGAGCACGCTGATGAAGTGTTTTTTCATGACGAAAAAGGATTATGTGATTGGTTTATCGTTTGTTTTCTGGCACAATGTCCGGCCACAAATATGCGCGCGTACCCTTAAAAACACGCGGAAGGCATGCTTAATCCAGCCCTTAAGATGTCATTTTAATGTTTTTTTAAGGGCGTCAGTTCATATCCACGGTCAGGGCGACGCCCGCATAGCGGACTTCCTTGTCGCAGGAGGTGTTGTCCAGGCCGGTGCCGGCCCCCGGGCGGACGACCACGATCCGGAACGTGCGCTCGGCGATCATCCCGGGATACGAACCCTGGCGCGGGCCGATGGTCAGGACACCGTCCGCATCGTTCCATTCGAAATCGATGGTGGAGCAGGCGCCCTTCTCATAGCCGTAACCGTCGCCCTCGTCTTCGTAAAGGGAGAACGAACCGTCCGCACCCGTGTAAATACGGATCTGGAGGTCGTCCCAGGGCTTTTCGGCCGCATACTGGACTTCCGGGCCGACGGGCAGGACCGCGCCGGCCTTGACATATAAGGGCAGTTCGTCCCGGGCGAAAGTCCGGTTGAAACTCACCCCGCCGTTCAGGCGCGCACCGTCCCAGAAGCCGATCCACTCCCCTTCCGGAAGATAGACGCTCCGGGTGTCATCCTCCGTGGACACCGGGGCGACCAGGATGGATTGGCCGTACAGAAATTCCGTGTCCTCGTCCCAGGTCCGTCTGTCCTCCGGATAGTCCAGGAACAGGGCCCGCATCAGGGAGGCGTCCTCCCGGGTGACGGCCGCGACAGCGCTGTAGGTATAGGGCAGCAGGCGGTAGCGCAGCCGGATGTATTTCTCCTGCAGGTCGAAATCGGGGTCGCCGGGGCCGCCGAACCGGAAGATCTCCCGCGGGGTATTCGTCCCATGCGAACGCATCATGCCCGTGAAGGCCGCGAACTGCATCCAGCGGCCGTACAGTTGCCGGAATCCGGGATTCTGGTTCCCGCCCGGCCAGGCTCCGGCGAAGAAGCCGCCGATATCCGCGTTCCAGAACGGAATGCCGCACAGGGACAGGTTCAGCGCCGATTGGACCTGTTCCTTCAGGGATGTCCAGGTGGATTCCAGGTCGCCGGACCACACGTGCGCGCCGTAGCGCTGCAGGCCCGCCGTGGCGGAACGGGTGAGGATGGAGACGCGGCGGTCGGAAGTGAGCGCCCGCTGGTGGTCATACACGCCGCCGACGCTGTACAGCGGGAAGGAATTCCGCATCTCGCGGTAGGTGCCCTCGGGGGAACGGTAGTCGTAGTCCTCCGGGCGGACCGGCTGGTGCTCCGGCTCCGTGGCGTCCAGCCACCAGCCGTCGATGCCGACCGACCAGATGTTCTTTTCCATATACTTCCAGAAGATCTCCCGGGCACGCGGGTTCCAGGGGTCGTAAACCCGGACTCCGTTCCCCTGGGGGAACGTGCTCTGGGCCAGCAGCAGGTTTTCCGCCTGCAGTTCCCGGAAGATATCCGATTCCGGGCCGAAGGAAGGCCACACGGAGATGAGGGCATGGGCATGAAGGGCATGGACCTCGTCCATCATCCCCTTCGGGTCCGGATAGGCCGGATTCAGGAACTCCACGGCGTTCCAATGGGCGTTGTCCCCCCAGTACTGCCAGTCCTGGACGATGCCGTCCAGGGGCACCTGGAGTTCGCGGTATTTCTTGACGATGGAGACCAGTTCCTCCGCCGAGCCATAGCGTTCCCTGGACTGCAGGAAGCCGAATTGCCAGAACGGATTCATCGGCACCCGGCCGGTCAGGGCGCGGATGTTCCGCACCACGGCGTCGCCGCTGCCGCCGCCTAGGAAGAAATACGAGCAGTTCTTTCCGGCTTCCGACGAGAAGGACACCCCTTCCTCGCTGCTCCGGAACTCCGTCGGGGAATAATTGTCCCAATAGACGGCATACCCTTTCACGGAATGGAAGAGCGGGATGGCGATCTCCATGTTGACATTCTCCAGATGGTAGTTCTTCCGCCGCTGGTCCAGGCCGCCCCCCCGGTGCTGGCCCAGGCCGTAGATGGCCTCGCCCGGCTCCAGCCGGAAGCCCTGGTAGATTTCCTCGTGGGAAGCCGCCTCGGGCTGCTCCTGCACGAGCAGCGTCCCGTCCGGACGGTAGAAGGAATAGACCGCCTTCACCGGATCCAGTTCCACCCGGAGCGCCTCGGTCGTCAGGCGGACGACGCCGTCTTCCAGGGTTTCCAGGTCGAAACGGACCTTCCCCGGCTTCATGGAAACGGAGGCCGTCGGCGCGGTGTCCACCTCGCCGTACAGGGGCGATTTCACCACCTGGACGATCTCCGGAGCGTAACAGACCACTTCAAAACGGGCGGCGGGTCCGTCGGTCCGGAACCCCTGGGCCGTCTTGCGGACCGGCCCGGCGCAACTGGTCAGGAGCCAGAGCGCCGCTGCAGCGACATACAGACAGTTTCTCATTTTCCCCAAGCCTTATCGGGCTGATCGCCCATCACGAAAACCAGTTTTCCGCCCTTGACCACCTCGTCGTGACTCAGGAACGGCCGCGTGAGCGGTTTTCCGTTCAACGTGGCGGACTGGATGTATTTATTGTCCTCTGAAGCGCCCTTGGCGACAATCTCGAAGGTCCTCCCGCCGGGAAGATGCACCACGGCCTCCGGGAAGACCGGGCTGCCGATGGCATATTCGGCCGATCCGGGCGTGACCGGATACAGGCCCAGGCAGGACCAGACCACGAAGGAAGTCATGCCGCCGCCGTCCTCGTCGCCGGGAACACCCATCAGGTCGTCCCGGAACCAGGTGCGGAGAAGTTGGCGGATCCGCTTCTGCGTCTTCCACGGCGCTCCGGCGTAATCATACAGGTAAGGGATGTGGAGCGAGGGTTCGTTGGCCATCGAGAACTGGCCCACGTTGCCGGTATGGTCCGGCAGCATCGCGTAGAAGGCATACTTGGACCGGCTCAGCGGCGTGGAGAAGGTCTCGTCCAACTTCTTGATGAAGGCGGCGGGACCGCCCATCAGGTCGATGAGGCCGGGGATGTCCTGCTGGACGTCCCAGCGGTACACCCAGCCGTTGTTCTCGCCGTAGTATTCGCGGGCACCCATCCCGCCGGAGAAACTGTAGTCCAGCGGCTCGATGAAATTCCCATCCTTGTCCCTGGGATGGAAGAAGCCCGTCGTCCCGTTGTACAGGTTGCGGTAGAACTGCGAGGCCTTGCGGAAAGCGACCCCTTCCGGGTACTGCTCCACCGCATCGGCAATCACGCTCATGCACCAGGAATCATAGGAAGTGCCCAGGGTGACGGCGACAGGCTGGCGCTTCTCGAAAGAATGCACATTGGGGTCCGTCTCCGGCTCGCCGGGGCGGAGCGCCGGGATGTAGCCGTTGTGCCAGAAGAACTGGTCGATCCAGCCGGCGGGGTTCCCGCACCAGGGCGCCAAAGTCTTCTCCAGCAGCGCCTTCCGGCAGATTTCGAAGGCGCGCTGTCTGTCCACGTCCAGGCCCTTGACGATGGCGTCGGCGAAGGTCGCGACCGTATGGTTCGAATTCATCCGGCGGGAGTCGCCGGTCACTTCCGGGAAGGTCGGAGCCCAGTCGTTCCCGTTCTGCTCCGCCATCCGGACGAAGGAAGCGAGGATGTCCTCCTCCAGGGAAGGGTCCATCACCACGCGCAGCGGATGGGCAGCGCGGTAGGTATCCCAAATCCAGTCATCCGTATAGAACGGCGTACCGCCGTCCTCATGGACCTGATTGTCAAAGGCGCTCCAGTAGCGGCCGTCCTCGCTGAGGCACACCGGACGTTCGAAGGTCCGGTAATAGGAAGTATAGAAGACGGTCTTTTCCGCTTCCTTCCCGCCGCGGATCTCCAGGCGGCCCAGCGTCTCGTTCCAGACCTTGCGGCCCTCGGCGGCCACTTTCTCCACATCGTATGTGTCGATTTCGCGGTGCAGGTTCGCCGCCGCCTGCTCCTGGCTGATGAAGGAGACCCCGTAGCGCAGATGGACCTCCGGGACGTCGAAAACCTTCGCCACGCAGGCGTTCCGGCCACTGTCGGACTTGCCGTCCACCAACTGGCCGTGACGGAGGAAACCCTCCTGCACAGGCTTCTCCTGCACTTCCATGTACACATAGACCTTCGTCTCGCCGTCCACGACCTGGTAACCGGCGAAGATGCCGTCCGCCAGGCTTACGGCCCCATTCAGGGAGGTCAGCAGAAGCGTTCCGTGCCCGTCCTTGAAACGGATCCGGTACACGGCGCTCTGGTGCGAAACGGCATAATCGGCATGGATCGCCCCGTCCTCCAGGTCGATGCCGAACCCGTAGGGGGTCAGGTGCTCATTGTCATAGGTGACCGGGATGACCGGACGGAGCGTCTCCCCCGCCGTCACGGACAACTTGAAGGCCGACCGCTCCCGGTGGTTCGTGACGATGACGGGAAGGCCGTTCACATATTCGGACGTGTAGTCCGCCCGCTCGGGATACACCCGCAGCATCGAGTTCGGCAGTTGCACGGTCGGGAACGTCGGGACCAGCAGGTGGCTGATGTTGCCGATGTAAGGGTTCACATAGTCCACGGGGTCCTTCGGGGCGTTTTGGGAACAACCCGCCACGAGGGCGGCTATTAGCAGCAGGGCCGATAATCTTTTCATAGGTTCGGTTTATTTGCGGGGAAGATAACTGTGGTGACGCTGATGGACCTTGCGGATGGTTCCGTCCTCCTTGTAGTAGAGCCGGTCCACGCAGATGGAGCGGAGATTGCCCATCTGGGAGAGTTGGCAGCCATGGTAGAACAGGTACCACTGGCCCTTGAACTCCACGATGCTGCCGTGGGAGGTGTCGCAGTCGGTCGCGTCCAGGAAGATGCCCTTGTACTCCCAGGGACCCAGCGGGCTGTCGCTCATCGCGTAATGCATCCGGTTGTACTGTTTCCCGTCCGCGTCGATATAGTTGTCCGGATAGGACAGATAATACTTGCCGTTGTATTTGTGGACCCAGGGGCCCTCGTGGAAATCCACCAGTCCCTCCATCGGAACCATCTTGCCGGCGAGTTGGGTCATGTTCTTTTTCAGGCGCGCGCCGAAGCACTTGCCGCCGCCTCCGTTGTAGATGTAGGCCTGGCCGTCGTCATCGACAAAGACGCACGGATCGTAATAGGAGGTCATCCCCTTGATGTAACCGCCCACCTTGAAGTCCGAAGCGGGCTTGTCGGAGGTGGCCACCCCGATCTTCCAGGTGGAACCGGTGTGCGTCCCGGACGGGTGCGGGAAATAGAAATAGTATCTGCCGTTGCGGTAAGCGGCGTCCGGCGCCCACATGAAGCCGCCTTCCTTGCGGCCCCAGGGCACGTCAGAGGCCCGCACGATCTCGCCGTGGTCGGTCCAATGGACCATGTCGTCCGTGGAGAACACATGGTACTGGTCCATCAGGTCGCACCCCCGCGGCGGGTCGATGTCGTGCGAAGCGTACACATACAGGCGGCCGTCGGCCCAGACATGGGCGGAAGGATCGGCCGTGTACATGTGGGTGATGAAGGGATTGTCCGCCATGCCGTCGATGGTCATGAACTCCGCCGGCTTCTGCGGATAGGCCTTCAGGTACCAGGCCACCTTCTCCGCCAGGAGACGGGCGCCGACCGTATCGGGATGGATGCCGTCGCCGGCCAGCGTCTGCGGGGCGTCCTGCAGCACGGGATACAGGTCCAGGACCTCCGCACCGGTGCGTTTCGCCGCCTCATACAAGGCGGGACACACCTGTTCCTGCGACACCTTGTCGGAAATGCCATAGGAACCACAGCTAAAGAAAGTAGGTGTCACCAGGATGACGCGGGGATGCGTGGGCAGGGACTGGAAGATGCGGACCAGGCTCTCGGCGTCGTCCGCGAACTCCCTGTCGATGAAGGCCGCATTCTGCGGCTTGCTGTCATTGCCGCCCAGGTCGATGAAGACGATGTCGGGGCGGCTGGCGAGGGCTTCGCCCAGCCGGCCTTTCGTCCAGTACGGGAAATCGCCATGGCGGAGCATCGTGCAGGAACTCACACCGTAATTCTCGATGTGCCAGGCATTTCCAAGGATAGCCTGCGCCTGGGCGGGATAGGAATCCGCAGCCGGGCGGGCCGTGCCGGCGCCCTCGGTGATGCTGGCGCCCACGAAGGTCACGCGCACTTGGGCGGAGAGAGCCAGGGTGGCGGCGAGGGCAAGCAGGGTCAGGGTCAGTCGTTTCATAGACGGTTCAATTGACAGGTCGGGTCAGGATGCCGGGCTGGTAGATGCCGTCGTCGAACCGGCCGAAATCCGCCGGGGCGACGTCGGAGCAGGATACGCCGGCGTTCAACAGCAACTTATGCAGGGTATTCCATCCTTTCTCAGAGGACAGGAAGTCGTCCAGCGTGCTCACATAGCGGTTTCCGTTCTTGACGAACACCGGCAGCGGGGCCGTGCATTCGTATTCGCTGCGCAGCAGGGAGGCCGTCTTCATCTCCTCCGCCCGCTTGTTCCAGCGGCGCCAGTCGGTCCGGCAGGCCTCCACGAGCACTTCTCCCTCCTCCACGAACGGGCCGGAGAGCGTATATTTCGCGGCATCCTGCCGCTGGACTTCGCAGAAATAGAAATCGGCATTGGTCAATCCCCTCGTCCAGGAACGCTGGGCGGGCAGGAAAGAGGAACGACGGAGCGGGGTGAGAACGATGTCCAGGCCGTACCGGGCGGCGTTCTCCGGGGTCACGCCCCAGTACCAGACATCGGAACCGTCAGTGGGAGGGAGCGCACCGGAAGCGGCGTCCACGACGAACAGCGTCCGTCCTTTCGGCTTATCCGACAGGACGACGCCCTGCGAGAGCAGGATCCGCCGCACGCGCCCGTCCGGAGCCCCGCAACATACCACACTCTGATAGGGCTCCGGAACAGCGTTATCAACCAACTTAACCTTATGAGTTTCTTGTTCTTCCCAGCGGCACCAGGCGGCGCCTCCGGGGGCGTTCGCCGCCCGCATCGCATCGAACAGCGGCCAGGGATCCCACAACGGGAGGGCCGGGTCGTAGCCGGGGTTGAAGGTGGTCCCATAAGGGCCCAACCGCTCCGGCTGGACGCCCGGGATGCCTTCCTCGTACGGGCCGAAGAAGATGCCGTCTTCCAGGGTAGGGGCCGTAGTCAGGTCCTTCTTCCCCAACGGAAGGGGCTTCAGGGCGTACCAAGCCATATTGAAGACCGTGCTGTAGGAGGCACCGGCCTCCCGCATGGACTTGATCAGGTGATAGCATTCGTAGGCCAGGCCTTCCATCCGGCCTTCGGCGGATTCATAGGCCCGGTCGCCGTTATACTTCGAGACTTCCTCGGGAGTCCCGTAATAAGCCATGCTGTGCTCACCGACGCCCCAGGGCTTGCCGATGGCTTTCCATTCGCGCATGGATCCGGCGTCGCCGTAGTGGCCCACGGTCACCGGCAGGATGCCGGAGCCGTCCTCCTCCCCGTCGGAGGAAATCCAGGGCCGGGACGGGTCGTTCTCCCGGACGATGGCCGTCCAGTCGCGCCAGGCCTGCTCCTGGAGCGGCATCAGGTCCGGCCGGTGATGGACATGCAGGATGACGGGCTTGTTCTCGTTGGACACGCTCCAGCCGAAGACGGAGGCGTGGTTCCGGTCCCTGAGCACCATCCGGCGGAGGTGGTCCTTGGAGTGCTCCCAGAACTGCGGGTTCTCCAGGGCGGGACCGCCGTCGCTGGCCCAGTTCGCCGTCTCCGCCAGGACGCAGATGCCCATTTCGTCGGCGAGGTCCAGGTAGAAGCGGGGATAGACCTGCGCATGGGGCCGGACGGCGTTGCCGTTCATCGCCTTGATGGCGGTGTACCAGGCCCAGGCATAGCGGCGGGTGAGTTGCGGGATGCCCATGAAATGCCAGGAGTCGCCCCGGAGCGGATACGGTTCCCCGTTCAGGCACAGCATGCCGTCCCGGAGGGTCCACTCCCGCCAGCCAAAGCGCTCGTATTTGTTGTCGATGGTCTTCTTTCCCTGCGTCAGCGACAGTTGGAGGGCGTACAGTTCGGGATGCTCCGGCGTCCAGGTCTTGAGGTTTGCCGGAATACGGAGGGTATGGACCAGGGTGTCACCTGCGGGAACCGAGAGTTTCACCGCCGGTACGTCCAGCGCTTTCCCACCCAGTTCCCACGCTGGTACGGGGGCCTCCTGCACCGTTTTTCCAGAACGGTTCAACCAACCATCAACCCGGCCCGCAAGATGGACGGATGCTTTCCGGACACCGTCATTCCGTAACCGGACCTTTATTTCCAGGAGACCCTCCGATACCAGGGGGTGGATATACACGTCGTCGATGCGTACCGCCGGGCGGCGCACCAGATACACGTCCTGCCAGATGCCGTCGATGTAGTAACCCCACATCGACCTGGCCGGGACGATCCGGCGGCCTACGCCGGAACGGTCCTCGAACAGTTTCTGGGACTGGACGAACACGCGGACATCGGCCTCCCCGCCGGGACGGACGACGTCGGTGACATCGGCCTCGAACGGGAGGAACAGGTCGAAGTTCTCCGCCACCTTCTGCCCGTTCACGAATACCTGCGCCTTGCCGGCGACGGCCTCGAAATGCAGGAAGATCCGGTCTCCGGCCCAGTCGGCCGGGATGCGGACCGTCCGCTGCATCCAAGCCTCCCGGACCTCGTTCCAAGCGGCCGGATAGGACGGGAAATCGCGGTGGTCGGGCCCTTCCAGCCCGTTCCAGGCGAAGCCGTTCACATTCCACGGAGACGGAATCCGGATGCGGACTGCATCCCAGTTTCCCCGGTCCTCCGCCCCGGCCTGGAACTGCCAGTAGCCGTTGAGGCAGATCTCGTCCCGGTAGGGCTTCTCCAGGCGGTTCGTCAGCCCCTCGGAAGGGGCGAACCGGTCTGGGAACCGGACGCCGGCCCCGAGGAGGGCGGCGTGGAGTCCAAGGATGAGAAAAAGAAGGATCCGTTTCATGGTGCGCGCGTCTTTGAACACAAAACTACCATTCTCTCCTTTATTCCTTCTTAAATGGATGATTAACCAACCTTAAAAAACACTTAAAAACAAGTTATACCGCCTTCCAGGCCCTTCGGGACCCCGGGGGAACGCTTTTTGCAGATCATCCGTCGCTAAAAATCCTGTACTATGATCAAGAAAATCATCTACCTGGCCCTCGCCGCCCTCCTCATGACGGCCTGCGCCTTCTCCCTCCCCGGAAAGTTCACCCAACTGGCCGACAAGGTGGCCGCCAAGGGTGCCGATTTCTCCCCCAAGCAGTGGGAAAACGCCAACGCCCAGTTCGAGAAACTCGTCCAGCAGTATGTGGACAAGTACGACAAACTCTCCAACGAGGACAAGAAAGAAATCAATGCCGCCATCGGCAAATACACGGCGACCGCCCTCAAGTGCGGCGTCGCGGACGGCATCAAGCAGGTCAACGCTCTCCTCAAGAAGGTTCCGAGCGCCATCGACACGGCCGCCGAAGGCGCGAAAGGCTTCCTCGAGGAACTGGGACTCTGATTCCCGTTCCAATACCGTACACCCCCGGGACGTTTCGTTCCGGGGGCTTTTTCATATTGTCACGGCAATTGATTATCTTTGCATTATGTTTATCGCGATCATCCTTATCCTCGTCGCCGTGGCCCTGTTCCTGATTTTCCACGACGACCACGACGATTCCTATACCCGGAGCGAAAGGTCCGGCCAGAAGTCCCTGCCCAAGAAGTCCTACCAGAAGAAAGCCACCCGGCGCACCGCCACTTTCCTGGATCCCAAGACCATCGTCCCGAAAGAGAAGCAGTTCCAGTCGGCCCGCGCGGTTCCCCCGGAACCCAAGCGAGTCAGTTTCGCCTTCCTGGACCGGATCAACTACGACAAATCCCTCCCGGAAATCACGATGAGTTCCTTCATCGCCGGCCTGCAGGACCACTGCACGCAGCAGGACCGGGGCGGCATCGTCGGCCTCGTCGTCACCCGCCCGGAAGCCTCCGCCCTGGAGGTACACGACGCGAACGGCCGCCTGCTGGGCTGGCTCCCCATGAAAGACCGTGCCGAATACCTCGCCTTCAATCCCACCGGCATCGAATGCCCTTTCGCCGGCCACCTGGACCTCAGCATCACCGGCAAATACTACGCGGACATCCGCATCGTCCTCCCCTCCTCCCGCGCTTTCGTCATCGACTCCCTCCGCAGTTTCCTGGGGTAAGTACACATTTTCTACATAAAACGATGAAAATCAACTGATTGAAATGCAAGTTTCTTCTGCTTGCATTTTGACTGTCTTTCCACTGTTTCTCCTTATCCTTGCATCCGGGCCGTCAACGGAGGCGGCCCGTCAAACACCCATTGCAAGATGAAGAAGTTTTTGGAAGTGCTGGTGGATGAGGATGGGAAGTTCCATTTCTCCACGGAAGAAGAGTTTGTCACGGAGGAAGCGTTTGCCGCAGAGAATCCACGTGCGCAGTTGGATCACGCACAAGAAATCGACAAGTTGCTTAAACGGTTGGTCCACGACATGACCGAGTTCATGTGGCAGAACAAGGAGCAGCGGGTAAGCCAGGCCGTCCGGCTGGTGGCGATGGCGGAAATCCTGGGGTGTGCCCAGCCTTATGAGCACGCCGAAGAGTTCTGGAGCATGATGATGTTCCACACCATTCCGCAGTTCGAGAAGTTTGCAGCGGCCATCAAGAAGCCCTACGGCTTCGATGAGCGGGCCGTGAACAGGCCTCTGGTGGGAGGTCCCCTGGTGGGCGGTCCGGACATTCTGCCTTTCCCCTTCCAGCCCCGGTTCGGAAAGATGGACAATTGACCATGGCGTTCGAAAGGATCTGTTTCCGGACCCTGCCCGACGGCAGCGTCCGGAAAGTCTATCCGTATCACGTCAGTCTGGAAGGGATGTCTCAACTCGTCCTCTGCCGGGATGACGAGGACTATGACGTGATGGTCAAATGCATCTTCATCTGCGCCAGGCGGAAGAATGTAATCGTGGTCATCTACATCGCCATGTCCAATCACGGCCACGCGACCATCCTCGCCACCAACCAGGATGACGCGGACGCTTTCAAAGTCGAATGGCTCAGGATGTACTCTCAGTATTTCAGCAAAAAGTACCGGCAACGGAAAGTGCTCAGGCACACATCGGCCGTCGCCCTTTATCTGGATTCCGACTGGTACCTCCGGAATGCATTGGCCTATGTTCCCAAAAACGCGCTGGACGCCCTCTCCAGGGTGGAAGACTATCGGTGGTCCGGCTACCGGGGTATGTTCTGCCAAGGTAAGACCACCTCCGGCTTCCGGAGAGCGGACACGCTGACCAGGCGGGAGAAGGAAGCCTGTTTCCATACCCACGATTCTCTGGACGGGCTTCCCTGGATCCTCAATGCCAATGGCGAACTGGAGCCGGCATCAACTTGTGACCACGCTTATCTGGAGGCCGCCTTCAACCACGACCAGGCCTTTTTCCTCAAGACCATCGGCACGGTCAACATGGCCGAAATGCAACAGAAACTTGTTGACAATCCCCGGCAGCGGCAGAACGACACCGAAATGCTCAAAACCATCGACAGCATCGCCCAGGGCTGGTTCAAATGCAGTCTTCTCGACCTGCCGCGAGAGAAGAAAGTCCGCCTGCTCCCCTACGTATACCGCACTTTCCGGACGACCATCGCGCAACTCGCCCGATGCTTCGGACTGGAACCGGAAGAAGTCGCCCGCAAAGTCGGCAAGCCCCGCCCAGCCCCCGATAAGGCCGATGGATGAGTGCACCCCCAAAAGCAGTTAGTCCGATGGACGAGTACCCCAAAAAGCAATTCCTTGGCGCAGGTGACAACCTTTTTGGCGCAAGTGTCAACCTTTCTTGGAGCAGGTGTGGTTTTTGGACGGGGACCTGCGCCGCAAAACGGGGTTATACGCTCTCTAGTGGCGCAGGTGTAAACTCTTTTTCCACACCTGCGCCAAAATACTCCACACCTGCGCCGTCGATGCCATAGTAGCCCGACAAGTCGCGGATACCTCTGGTAGGAGGCCGAGGCGAGGGTAACGGGAGGGAGGGGCTCGGTAGTTGACCTACAGTTGGCAGATGGGTGGCAGACCAACAGTTGGTAGCAGCCCCTACAATTGGCGGACAACCCGGGCGGGAGCGCCAACGGCCAGGGAGTTGGCCGGGATGTCTTCGGTGACGACGGAGCCGGCGCCGATGACGGCGTTGTCGCCGATGGTGACGCCGGGGAGGATGGTGACGTTACCGCCGATCCAGACGTCGTTGCCGATGGTGACGGGTTTCGCCCAGGCATGGTATTCCCGGCGCTCCCGGGCGGAGAGGGGGTGGCTGACCGTGGTGATGAGGGTGTGGGGGCCGATCATCACGTGGTCGCCGATCCGGACCTCGCGGATGTCCAGGATGGTGAGGTTGTGGTTGCCGGTGAAATCGCTGCCGACGTAGATGTTCTTTCCACAGTCGCAGTTGAAGGTCTTGGCGATCCATACGCGTTCCCCGACGGATCCGAGCATCCTTTTCAACTGCTCGTACTGGGCGGCGTAGTCGGTTCCTTCAATGGCGTTGAAACGCTCACATTCCTGGATGGCACGTGTTTTCCGGGCGATCATCTCCGGATCGTCGAAGCGGTACGGCTCTCCCGCATTGCATTTTTCCAATTCTGTCATAGTCGTTCCGCTAAATTACGAAGAATCACGGAACCCTGCAACGGTTGATTATTCGGGAAGAATGGCTATCTTCGTGAAACCAACTAATAGAAACCAACTAATACCATCATGAACGCAATACACACTGATAAGGCACCGGCGGCCATCGGGCCGTACAGCCAGGCCATCGACAGCGGGGCGGGCATCGTCTTCGTTTCGGGGCAGTTACCCATCGACCCGGCCACGGGCACTTTCCCGGAGGGAGGCGTGCAGGAGCAGACCCGGCAGAGCCTCACCAATGCGAAGGCCATCCTGGAAGCGGCCGGACTCGGGCTGCAGCATGTCGTCAAGACCACGGTCTTTCTCGCCGACATGGCCGATTTCGCCGCGATGAACGAGGTTTACGCCCAGTTCTTCACCGCACCGTTCCCGGCCCGCAGCGCCGTGGCGGTGAAAACGCTTCCTAAAGGAGCGCTCGTGGAGATAGAATGCATTGCGGCGCGGTAATACCCGCGCCGCAACCGACAGATCAATAGCCCGGCGGAACATCCTCTCCGGCGTCCCCGTTCAGGCGGTAGGCCTTGATCAGGTGGGAGATTTCCGGATCCAGATTGCCCCGGTGCACATAGGACGGTTCCTGCCGGCAGGAATTGAGGTAGCGCCGGACGGCCTCTTCCTCGTCGCCCATCCGGGCATAAAGGATTGCCATCAGGTAATTCACCGAAGCCGTGGGCTTGAGGCGGGAGAGGATGGCCATCGCGCTCTGGTTACGGTCCAGGCCCATGTAGGCGATGGCCGTATTGTAGTCATTGTACGGCTGCAGGAGGGCCAGGGCCCCGTCATAGTCCATGTTCGTCAGCGCACGGACACCCCGCATATACGTGGAATCTAGGACCGTCGTGTGGATGGTATCCTTGACCATATCCTTGCGGTGCAGGTGGAAATCGAACGCAACGGTACGGAGCCTGGGATACAGGCGCTCGCGCAGGTAGGAATAGAACCGCTCACGACCCAGCAGGGCTTCCCGGCCGTCCAGGTCGGGAACCCGGGCCAGGAGTTCGTAGCGGGACTTGTCTCCGTCCGTCAGGTAGTCATCCTCGTCCACCAGGACATCCAGCCGGTCCCAGTTCTCGCCCTTGTAGCGGCTGATGAACGGGATGTGGACCGGGGTGGACTTGATGCGCTGTCCGGCCGCATTGAAGTGGAGGCCGTTGCGGCGGTCCAGGGAATCCCAGAGGACCTTGATCTGGTCGTCCAGATACCGGGAGATGGACTCGCTGCGGGAACGGGAAAGTCGCCAGTTGAGACTCTCGCTGCCTTCGGGTGACGCCGAGGCCGTGACGATGATGGAATCCAGCAGGAAGGTCTCGTTCTCCAGCAAGGCGGTCAGCGTCCGGCGGATGCGGCCCAGTTCCCGGCGGTTGTCCCCCAGGTTCAGGTCGATGTTGCTCTTCCCCACCTGGAAGTCGATACGGCTGGTCGTGTTCGCATCGGCGTGACGCTCGATGACCTTGGTCATGTAGTGCTCCGTCCGGTCCGCGAGACCGGAGACGGAACTGATGTAGAAGGTCAGCGGCGAACTCTCCGGAATCGCGTACAGTTTCCGGTCGGATTCATAGATGTCGCCGGAAAGGACGATGTCCACCTTCCGCAGCCTCGGCCGCGTGGCGATGGTCTGGACGTAATTGTAGATGAAATCGCCGTTCTCCCCGACCATCACGGTATCCAGGCGGATGCCCTCCGTGACGATCGGAACCTTCACGTACTTGCGGTACATCTCGTCCAGCCGGTCCTTGCGGCGGTTGTTGAGCCGGCGGGCGATCTTGTTCGTGTAGTGCTCCACGGCCTCCTGCTCGGAGACGCCGTAGATTGTATAGAAGTGCTCGTCGGTCACGAAGGTGCTGTCCGTCTTGAACGCATACAACTGGGGGATGTTGCGGCGGAGGAAGATCTCCAGCGCTTTCACGTTCACGAACCGGGTGGTGTCCGAAACGATGCGCGACAGGAAGCGGTTATACTGCTGATATCCCCGCAACTGGGCTTTCCGGTAGGAATTGCCGGTGATGATCACCGGCTCCAGGCGCTCGACATCGCCCAACATGTACATGTCGGGATAGAAACGGAGTTGCCACTTGCTGTCCTGCATGGCCCCGGGGACGATGATCGCAAAGGACAGGTCCACCTTACCGTGCCGTTCCGCGATGTTGCGGAACCGGGCCGTGATCTTGGCGGCATCCAGCGTCTCGGTCGCCACCATGTCTCCGGACTCCTCGTCGCGGATGGCTTTCATCAGCAGAAGTTCCCGCCCGTCGTCGTCCTTGATCCGGAGGGTGTCCCGCAGGACCTTCGCCTCCTTGATTTCCGGAATGTACATGTCCTTGCCCAGGACCAGGGACGCCGCAGGATTGCCCCGCTTGATGGCGGCCAGTTTCCGCTGTGAACTGCACGCCGGGACCAGTGCCAGGGCCGCCAGGGCCCCTATCAGAAGATACTTCGACTTCATTTAGAAAACATATACGAGACTGAGGGACACTTGATCGGGATAGATGAAGGTTTTCCGCCCTTCTTCCCGGACAAAAAGTTTCTCCGGGCTGCTGTAGAAGCCATACTGCTGGAAGACGCCCGCCCAGCCGCCGATACCGGCCTCCAGGTTGAGGTGCTTGGACAGCATGAAGGTGTAACCGGCGGACAGGGCGCCTCCGAAGCCGTTCCGGCCTTCCCGGAGGGCGGCCCGCCAGATGCCCGTGTGGGAGAAAGAATGCATGTATTGCGCCTTGGCGGCCAGCCAGAAGCCGGAATTGACATACCAGGTCCAGTAGCGGACGCCCAGATAGGCGGTCTCCTGCCGGTTCTGGACGAGGGCTTCGGGATTATGGGTGTGGAAATCCCAGGGATTGTACCGCCCGCCGGCCATCAGGGAGAAATGCTGGGAAACGGACATGCCCACTTCCGCATTGACGGTACCGAGCGCGGCCCAGTCCAGGAAGTTGGTCTGGACCGTCCATTTCTGGGCGGCGCAGGTCAGGGGCAGGAGCAGCCCCAGGAGTCCGATGAGAAACAGTCTTTTCATCGCACCTCCTCCTTATTGGCCGGAGCCGGTCTCGGTGTCCGCCTGGTCGACCGGACGGCAAGCGAACCGGATGACGCGGACTATCGAACGGCCGTTCCTGTCGTTGACGGTGATGTAAACGTAACCGCCTTCGGGGAACACTTCCGGACAGGTCACGTCCACCGTACCTTCCGTGGCGGATTCCACCCGGAGGGCCGTCTTCAGGCGGCCGTCCGTCCCGGCGACCAGAATGGCGTTCTCCGCGCCCGTTCCCGACAGGACATAATGCACGGAAACCGTCTCGCCCGGGGCGATCAGGACGTTCCCTTCGGGATCCTGTCCGTCGATGGTCAGGGCGACATCGACCGGGAGGAAGATGGGCAGTTCAAGGACGGGGCCGTCGGTGAGGGTCAATACGAGCCGGTCTTCCGCGACCTGGGCATCCGAGAACCATTCGAAGGCATCGTCACCCTGGGCTTTCCATCCGGTTTCTTTCCATACTTTCTCCGGATCGTCTTCATTCTTTCCGTCCCAGGAGATAAACCAGTAACCATCGACGATCTTCAGATCCGGCGTCTTTCCGTCCACCGGGATGCGTTTGCCATTTTCGTCCCGGATCCAGTCATCCTCCTCGGTGGAATACCAATACCAGCGCATGAGCGTCTCGTCCTCGTCATCCACGTCCTGCTTCATGCCGACGATGTACGGTTCCGCGTCCTCGCCATCCTCTCCGTCAACGCCGCTGTACAGGTTAATGGAGAATGAATCATCCGACGTGACAACGCCGTTCTCATCCAGCGTCACCGTCCGGAAGCGAAGGACGTACCCTCCGCCCATTTCGTCTTCGAACTCCTGCACGTCCGTGATATAACCGTTGGCGGCCATCAGGCGGACAATCCCCTGGACCGTTTCCAGTTTATCTTTCATCTGGGCAACCTGCTTTTGGAGGAGGTCGATCTCGTTCTGCATGGTGATCAGTTCGTCCCGGACGAACTTGCCGCATCCGCCGGCCAGGAGTGCGGCCGCGAGGATGCCTGCTGCGATATGTACTTTCATTTTCATGGTCTTTCCTTATTTATTCGCCGGTATTCTCCTTTCCGGTCTGGTGTACCTTGATGGAAACCGTCTCCTCCTGGTTCCGGATGATGACGGCCGAACCGCGGCCTGAGCCGGCCGTCTCGGGATCCACATGGACCCTGAGCAGCCAGAAACCGTCTTCTTCCACGATCTCCGCCTGAATCCAGCTCGCCGTTTCAGGGACGGAAACGGAAAGCGGAGACGGGGACATGAGTAACAGGACGGCGTCGCCGCCTTCGGCCGTGGCACTCAATGTCCACGTCTCGGAATCGAACGTGACGGAAGGACTGCTCTCCTCCAACTGTGCGGTGATGTGCCCCGTCCCCTGGATTACCCGGAACGTGGTGCAGACATACGAAGGATTGTCCCTGGGCGTTACGACGACCTCGCATTCGCGGACGGCGTCGCCCTCATTGGGCTGGGGCGTGAAGGTCAGGACGCCGGTTTCCGGATCGGGAACGGCTTGCAGCCATTCCTGGTCCACCTGGACGACATAGTCGAAGTTGGCTTCATAAGGAATGGACTTCGGATCGCTTCCGCCGCCGAGACGGACCGTGATGAAGGGTTCCGCAGGCGTGATGACCCGCTCGCGGAACGTGATCATCTTCAGCGCGGAATAACCGGAGCAAGTGGCCGTCAGGAAGATATAGCCATCGACATATTCGGCGGGGGCCTGGACCGTCACGATTCCGGTCGTGTCATCCACCGCGTCCACGCTGGACAGGTAAACACCGTCCGTTCCGGAGGTGACGACCGGCGACTGCTCCGTCTCCCCTTCCACGATGACCTTGTAAGGAATGGGCAGCGTCTCTCCGGCGGCAATCGTCACCGTGTCACGGACCGATTCCGTGCGCAGTTCCGGATCCGCGAAATACATCCGGAACGGGAACCGGCTCGAGAGTTCGATGACCTCCCCGCCCCAGAGCGTCAGCACGACCTTGCCAGGGGATGACGGATCCACATTCCTGAAGACGCCCATGCCGTCCATCTCGGCACAGTCGGCGAACTTGACGAAAGTCTGGCCGTCATCCACGGAGATCCACCAGAAACCCTCTTCCACCTTGAACTGGGGAGGGACGCCATCCCTGCCGCCGGCACGGATGCGGTTCTCCTCATCCGGCCACCATTTTCCGTCCACCTGCCAGTAGTACACTCCGTCTTCATCCTTGACACCGACAGGAATGAGCCGGCGGCCATCCGCGCCGTCCTTTCCGAAGGGAATGAATATCTTCTTCCCATCGCGGAACGACACTTCGTAGCCGTCTTCCGTCAGTTGGAGGGTTTCCGGAAGGATGGTGTGACCGTCATCCAGTTCCCGGACAATCAGGTCCAGGGTGGTCAGGTCCCTGTTGACGGCACCGGCCAGTTCCTGGAGTGCCCGCAGTCTTGCGTGGGTATCGTCCAGTTCCTGCCGGACCATGTCCGTACAACCGGAACAGACAGACAGCAATACCGGCATGACCAAGGCCAGTACCCCGCTTCTGAATCTTATTCGCATACGCTCCTTACAAACAATTTAAGCAAAGATAGTAATATTCCGACTACCAGACAATCTCCCGCGGAATCTCGAGGCGGGTTCCCTCACGGGTGGCGCGGTCGCCCAGCAGGGCGAGGAGGGTGGACCAGTAGGCCTCTTCCACGATGCCGGCGGGTTGGACGCCCGAGATGGCAGCCAGGCAGAAAGCGTGGATGAGTTCGGCCGAGCCGTCGCCGGCGGCGCCCACGGAACTGGCTCCGTCATTGACGGTTACGTGGTCGGCGAAACGGATGCCCTTGTCGGTCGATGCCTCCTCCGTAGCCCAGGAAGTGCCGGCGAAAGCACTCCCCGCCAGGATGCCCTGCTCGATCTGGTCCAGCAACTGCCGGATACCGGAGCGGCGCATCGGCGCCTCGCTGTACATGATGCCGCGGACCAGGTCGATGGTGCCCTCGCTGCCGAGGATCTGCTCGCCCATCCCGAAATGCTTGTTGGAGATGATGGACTCGAAGGTCATGTGGACACCGTTCGGGTACTGGTAGATGGCGGCGACGTTGTCGAAGACTTCGCGCCCGTCCTTCCAGTACATGATGCTGCCGGTTCCCTGGACGAAGGACGGCTGGAGGCCGTTCATGGCCCAGGAACCGTTCTGCAACTGGTGGCAGGCGAGTTCGGTCATCAGGCCGCGGGAATACTCTTCATACAGGCGCCAGTTGATGCGGCGCTCGTATTCGGGCGAGGGCACTTCCCGGCGCCAGTCGTTGTTGCGGTACCAGTAGTTGCGGATGCCCACGACCTGGCCGATGGCCCCGCCGTGCACGAGTTCCATCGCCTTCACGTACTTGGGGTCGTACAGCCGCTGCTGGCCGACCATCAGCACCCGGTTCCCTTCCTTCCAGGCGCGGTACATCGCCTGCAGTTGTTCGGGCGAATGGGCCATCGCCTTCTCGCAGAAGGTGTGCTTACCTGCGGCCAGGGAGTCGATGGTCATCTGCGCATGCATCGACAGCGGCGTACAGATGATGACTC
Organism: Bacteroidales bacterium; assembly: GCA_017530725.1. GTDB lineage: Bacteria > Bacteroidota > Bacteroidia > Bacteroidales > UBA932 > Cryptobacteroides. Next base: position 1,898 of record JAFXMA010000106.1, on the reverse strand, counting down.
CATCCACTTCCTTATCCTCCAGCAGTTTCCGGTAATCTGCATAGCGCCGGGCCGCTGGGCACAGGGCGGAGGCGGCGTCCAGGTGCGGAGGAAAGTCGTCGCACAGGGCGACGATCTCCGCGTTCGGGTCCAGCAGCAGGTTCGCGATATGGAACTGCCCCCGGGAGCCGGTGCCGATGATGCCCAGACGGGCCTTTTCCCCAGCCGCCTGGCGGTGTTTTTCGGGCGTACAGCCGCTCAGCCAGGGGAAGAGCGCGCTTCCCACGGCCAGGCTGCCCAGGGTTTCCAGGAACCCCTTTCGTGTCATGTTGCTCATATCTTCCAAGTTCTTGCCGTTCCGTCGGCCAGGCACAGGATGTCCCACGCCTCATACCCCTCAAAGGCCGACAGGATGTCCTTCCTTTCCTCCGAAGGAGCCACCCACAGCGCCGTGGAGAGCACCTCCGTCACCATCGCGGACGGGCCCGTCACGGCGACCAGGCCGTCTTTTTCCACCGTGTTGCCGGTGGCGGGGTCGATGATGTGCCCCCGTCCGTGCAAATCCTTCCCGGAGACCGACAGACTGCGGTTCTCCAGCCGGAACGTATAGGCCGTGCGGTCCCCGTAGTAGGCATGCGCGACCGAAACCGGCCAGGGCCCGCCTAGCGGGTGCGCGCCGACGGCCGCGGTGGAACTGCCCCCAAAGGAGAGCAGGGCGCAGTCCGTGGCCGCAGCGACCGCCCGTGCGGCCTTCTCCAGCACGAAACCCTTGGCGAAGCCGCCCAAATCCAGCCGCATCCCCTCGCGGGAGAAGCGGACCGTGCGGCGCGCCGGATCCAGGACCCAGGCGCGGCCCGGAGCCCGTGACTGCTCGTTCGCTGAAATGTCGAAATACCCCTTCGTCGCCTTGCGGAACGTATCACAGAACTCCAGCACGAGGAACATCTCCTCATCGACCTCCACGTCGACCCGGAAGGCACCGCGGTTGATAGCGGCGAGGGCGCCGGAGGGGAGAAAGCGGTTGTACCGCGTTTCGGCCTCCCGCACCATCGACCAGACGGAATCCACCAGCGAACGCGCCTGGGGTTCCGCCATCTGCGGCAGCAGGATCTCGCACCGGGTATGCATCGCATCCAGGCTCGCGTATGCCGTGGGACAGCCGGGGTTCCGGGTGCTGTAGATGAACTCCATCTATTTCTTCCGCCTAAACAGCCAGAGGATCAGGCGGACGGCCGTGTAGATAAGGTAGAAGCCCAGGGCGATCACCACCGTGTAGCCGATCTGGGTGAAGACCTCGTAGAACGGCGTATGGTAATAGATGATGCAGCCGATGTTCAGCAGCACCGCCAGCAGCAGGCAGATGCCCGCCGCCTTGAGTTCCTTCCGCTTGCGCCTGGCCGTAATCAGGGTGTCTTTCATCAGAGTTCCTTGATCTTGATGTTGCGGTACCACACGAGGTGGCCATGGTCCTGCAGGAGGATGTAGCCCTCCTCGGCATTGCCGAAGTTGGGCCAGTTCTTATACTTGCTGTAGGCCACGAGGGCGTTCCACATCTGGTTGTTCCGTTCGTATTCCAGGAGTTTGTGGCCGTTGAGCCAGTGCTCCACGTGATTGCCGTCCACGACGATCATGGCGCGCTGCCAGCCGTCGATGGTATAGGTCTCCCACTCGCCCTTCGGGGCGGGAATCAGGTCGTACAGCGAGCCCATGGTGCGGTTTCCGTTCACGCCCAGTTTCGCATCCGGGTGCCGCTGGTCGTCCAGGACCTGGAACTCGCAGCCGATGGCCGAGCCCGGGCCTCCGTTCATGAACGGGTCCACGAAGTACTTGATGCCGCTGTTCGCGCCCTCGGTGATCTTGAAATCGACCTTCAGGATGAAGTTGCGGTACTTGCGGGTGGTGATGATGTCGCCGCCGTT
>JAFXMA010000105.1 GCA_017530725.1 Bacteroidales bacterium | reverse complement strand
TACGAGGTCCCGAAAGTCAAGTATTCCGACCATTATCCCGTCATTGCCACCTACTATGAAACGCGATGAAGTCCTTGCCGAGGCCCTGAAGACCCTCCGGGCCGGCGGCACGATCCTGTATCCCACCGACACCGTCTGGGGGCTGGGCTGCGACGCCACGAATCCCGAGGCCGTTGCCCGCATCTTCGAAATCAAGCAGCGGAGCGAGGCCAAGTCGCTGGTCCTCCTGGCCGCGGACCTGGATATGATTGCGAAATACGTGCGCCAGTTCCCGCCGATGGCCGTGGACCTCGTTGAAGTCAATGACAAGCCGATGACGATTATCTATCCCGATGCGCAGGCCGGTGTGGCCGGGGAGCCCGGCGACCGCTGGCACCTCGCCTGGAACGCCGTCGCCGAGGACGGTTCCGTGGGGATGCGCATCCCGCTGTTCGATCTGTGCAAGGACCTGGCGTTCAAGTTGGGGCGGCCCATCGTGTCCACCTCCGCGAACATCTCCGGCGAGCCTACCCCGGCCCGTTTCAGCGAGATTCCGCAGGCGATCAAGGATGCGGTCGATTTCGTGGTCCCGCCCTCCTTCGACACCGCCTCCACCGGCAAGGCGTCCCAGATCATCAAACTAGGCATGGACGGAGAGGTCGAAATCATCCGGATGTAGCCGCCCCGGTCCTATGGAACTATTCTACGCCTACGAAACCGACGGCCGTTTCTGCCGGCTGGATGCCGACGAGTCGGGCCATTGCATCCGGGTGCTGCGGCATCGCGCCGGGGACGAGATCCATGTGATCGACGGACTCGGGACGATGTTCCGCTGCCGGCTCACCGACGACAGCCCCAAAGGGGCCGAGGCCGAAGTCCTGGAGGCTTTCCCCGGCTGGGGCGGGCATCCCTACCGGCTTACCGTCGCCTGCTGCCCCACGAAGAACAACGACCGTTTCGAATGGTTCGTGGAAAAAGCCACGGAAGTAGGCGTGGACCGCATCGTCCCCACCATCGGCGAACGATCCGAGCGCAAGGTTTACAAGACCGACCGCGCCCTCCGTATCGCCCTTTCCGCCACCAAGCAGTCCCTCAAGGCCCGCATTCCCGAAATCGCGGAACCCGTTTCCGTCAAGGACTTCATCTGTACGGATGCCCCTTGTCATTCTGAGCGCAGCGAAGAATCTCTCAAACTCATCGCCTACTGCTTCGAAGGCGACACCCGCCGCATTTCCATCCAGGAAGCCCTCCGCGGCTACCAGGGTAGCGATGTCACCATCCTCATTGGCCCGGAAGGGGACTTCTCGCCGGAAGAAGCGCGCCTGGCCGTGGAGCACGGCTACATCCCCGTGCATCTCGGCGCCTCGCGCCTCCGCACGGAAACTGCCGCCGTCCTGGCCGCTACGGCCGTGTATCTGGCCTTTGAATAGCCATGTTCATCGGCCTCATATCGGACAGTCACGGGGTGTTTTCGCCGGAGTTCAGGGAGTTCCTGCAGGATGTCGATGAGGTCTGGCATGCCGGAGACTTCGGCGGCGGGCTGGACCTGGAGACGGAAATCGCGGCGTTCAAGCCGATGAAGGGCGTCATCGGCAATTGCGACGACCGGCGCCTCCTGGACCGCTGCCCGATGTTCCGTTTCTGGGACTGCGAGGGGCTCAAGGTGCTGATGACCCATATCGGCGGGTCGCCGGGGCATTATTACCCCGAAGCCGGGAATCTCATCCGGCAATATCGTCCCGATATCTTCGTCTGCGGGCATTCCCATATCCTCAAGGTGATGAATGACAGGAAGTATAACTTGTTGTATATCAATCCGGGAGCATGTGGAAACCAGGGCTGGCACGCCGTCCGGACGGCCCTCCGCTTTCATATTGATAGCGGAAAAGTCCACGATATGGAGGTGTTCGAACTGAATCGCCGTTAGAACACTGCAAGACAGGATTATTCCTAGATTATAATTTTTTTGAAAAAATCTTGTTTCTTTCAAGAATAGGGTGTACCTTTGCCGCCAGAAAAGTGTTTTGTTTAACTGATATTACTATGAAGAAGGTATTCATGTCCGCAGCCGTCATCGCCATGATGATCTGCGCCGCCGCTTGCGGCAACAACAATTCCAAGAAGGCTGAGGCCGAGGCCGAGGCTGCCGTCGAAGAGGCCGCCCGTGAAACTATCGAGGCCGTCGACACCACCGTCGCCGCCGTCGCCGATTCCGTCGTCGCCGCCGCCAACCAGGTCGTCGCCGAGTAAGCGCAACGCACATTCATCGCGATGAGATATTGTCCCAGTTGGAACAATATCTTTTTTTTGTATCTTCGCGGTAAGAACAAAACGGAAAAGGATGGCGACGAAAGCGAAAACGGTGTGGTTCTGTTCGAACTGCGGCAACGAATACTCCAAGTGGATGGGCAAGTGCCCCGCCTGCGGGGAATGGAACACGATGGTGGAGAAGGAGGTGGTGACGGGGAAGCGTCCGCTGTCGGTGTCCGTTCCGGGCGCCGGCCGCAAGCCCCAGCCCCTGAAGGACGTGTCCACGACCGCGGAGGACCGCGTCTCCCTGGGCAATGCCGAGGTGGACCGCCTCCTGGGCGGCGGCATCGTCAAGGGATCCCTCGTGCTCATGGGCGGTGAACCCGGCATCGGCAAGTCCACCCTTTCCCTCCAGATCCCTCTCAGTTGCCCCGCGCTCAAGGTCCTTTACGTCACGGGGGAGGAAAGCGTCAAGCAGGTGAAGATGCGGGCGGACCGCCTGGGCGGTGACGCTTCCAACTGCTTGATATACAGCGAAACGAACCTCGAGAACATCCTCGCCGAGGCCGAGGAGGCCGCACCGGACCTCGTCATCGTGGACTCTGTCCAGACGATGTACTGCCAGAACGTGGAATCCACCGCCGGCTCCGTGGCCCAGGTCAAGGAGGTCGCCGCCTCGCTGCTCCGCTTCGCGAAGGGCAGCGGCGTCCCGGTCATCCTCATCGGCCACATCACCAAGGAAGGCGCCATCGCCGGCCCGAAAGTCCTGGAGCACATCGTCGATGTGGTCCTGCAGTTCGAGGGCGAGAACCGCGGCGCGTACCGCGTCCTCCGCAGCATCAAGAACCGGTTCGGCTCCACTTCGGAACTCGCTGTCTTCGAGATGACCGGCGCCGGTCTCCGCCAGGTGGCCAATCCTTCCGAACTCCTCATCCCCCAGCACGAGGACGGCCTCAGCGGCACGGCCGTCAGTGCGATGCTGGACGGCAACCGCCCCTTCATGTTCGAGGTGCAGGCGCTCGTGTCCTCGGCCGTGTACGGCACCGCCCAGCGCAGCGCGACGGGCTTCGACGTCCGCCGGCTGAACATGCTCCTCGCCGTGCTGGAGCGCCGCGCCGGCTTCAAACTCAGCCAGAAGGACGTGTTCCTGAACATGGCCGGCGGCCTGCGCATCACGGACCCGGCCTGCGACCTCGCGGTCGTCGTGGCCGTGCTGTCCTCCAATTTCGACTTCGCCATCCCGAATGACGTGTGCTTCGCCGGCGAAGTGGGCCTGAGCGGCGAGATCCGGCCGGTTTCCCAGGCCGAGCGCCGCGCCGTCGAGGCCGCCCGCCTCGGCTTCCGCCGTATCTACGTCTCCTCCTACACCCGCTTCGACCGCAAGCCCGAGGGCATCGAGGTCGTGAAAGTGGCCGACATCCCCGCCCTTGTAAAATCCCTGTTCCGATGAAAATGACGATGAAACAGATCAACCGGTATCTCTTTCCGTTGTTGATCCTGATCGCGGTATTCCTGGCTTTCAACCGTCCGAGGGCCTTCACGAAAGCGCAGCGCACGATTATCCGCCAGTCCGATTCCGTGATGTACGTGACCGTCATGCCGGAGGACAGCGCGATTCTCCGCACGCCCAGCGTGGACTTCACCAAGGCCGAACTCAAGTCCAGGGATCTCAAGACCCTGATGGCCAAGATGTACGCCACCCTCAGGGCCCCGCAGCACGACGGAGTGGGCATCGCCGGGCCGCAGGTGGGGATCAACAGGCGTATCATCTGGCTGCAGCGCTTCGACAAGGACGGCGGTCCCTTCGAGTGCTACCTGAACGTGCGCATCGACAGTCTCTTCGGGGACATCGGCAAGGGGCCGGAAGGCTGCCTGTCCATCCCGCCGATGCGGGGGCTCGTCCCGCGCTACACGGACGTCATCGTCTCGTACATCCATCCGGAAACGCTCCTGCCGCAGCGCGATACCGTCCACGGTTACACCGCCGTCATCTTCCAGCACGAGTGCGACCACCTGGACGGCCGCCTGTACATCGACCGGGCCGACACCGTCTATGTGTCCACGGCCTGGGAAGCCGAGAGGCGGGCGTATGACTACACCCGCCCCGATTGGTGGCCCCTGCTGCCTTAAGCCTTTCTGCCTTGCCAGGTATCCCGCCCGACCATGCGGGCATCCAGCAGCCGGGAGAACTCCGCGGCCTTGACGCCCCATCCCGGAACGGCGAGGAAGCGGGGCGGAACGCTGGCGGCAAGACGCCCGACGGCAATCCCGGGGCGCAGCCGTTCCAGGATATCGACGAGCAGGTCGATATATCCGTCCAGCGTCCAGCGGACGAAGTCTTCCGGACGGGCGGCGAATTCACCGGCCATCGGCGTCCCTTTCAGCAGTTGCAGTTGGTGGAACTTGACGCTGTCCAGCGGCAGGGCATTGATGCGGGAGACATCCTCCAGCAGGGTTTCCCGCGTTTCGCCCGGGAGGCCCAGGATGAAGTGGCCGCACACCGGGATTCCCCGCGCGGCCGTCTCCCGGACCGCCTGCTCCGCGCAGGCGAAACCGTGCCCGCGCTGCACCCTGCGGAGGGTTTCATCCCGGCAGGACTCGATTCCATACTCCATCCGTGCGCATCCGAGGGAAGCGATGTAATCCAACTTCTCCGCATCCACGCAGTCCGGCCTCGTGCCGATGACGAGGCCGGAAACCGCCGGATGCGCAAGCGCTTCCGCATATACTTCCCGAAGCCGTCCGAGGGGAGCGAACGTATTGGAGAATGACTGGAAATAAGCGAGATAGGGCCCGCCGGTCCTTCCGCGCGCAGCATGGAACGCGATGCCTTCCTCCAATTGCTGCGTGATACTCTTGGAAGGCGTGCTATAGGAAGGGTGGAACGCGGCATTGTCACAGAAGGTGCACCGGCCGGGGCACGAGAACCCCGCATCCAGCACCAGTTTCAGTCCCGGTTCCTTCGCCGCATGATATCTCTTTCCGTTCCACTCCATACCGCAAAGATAGGGAATAATCGGAATCATGCGGGGGATGGCCGGCTACTTGAACAGCAGTTGGGCGAACTGATAGAGGCTTCGGCGCCAGGTGTGCCATTCGTGGGCGGTGCCTTCGGAGACGTATCCGACGGCGTTGATGCCGATCTTCTTCAGGTTCTCGGCCGCTTCCATCACCCGGGGATTCTCCTTGCTGCCGCTGCTCATGAAGACGACCTTGTTCGTCTTCTGGAAGCCCGCCGCGCCCTGGATGTCCTCCACGCTCATGACACCGCCGCTGAACATGCCGACATAGGCGAACGTGGTGGGATTGGCCAGGGTGATCCGGCGGGTCTGGCCTCCGCCCATGGACAGGCCGGCCATCGCACGGTGCTGCGCGTCGGCGATCACGCGGTACTCTTTCTCCACCATCGGGATGATGTCCGTGAGGAGGACCACCTGGAAGTTGTCGTTACCGGCGCGCCGGCCCGGTTCGGGTGCAGGCACCTGTTTGGCATACTCGCCGGTCAGATGGATGTTCTGGCCCTGGCCGTAGTCCATCACCACGATGAACGGGACGGCCTTGCCCTCGGCGACCAGGTTGTCCAGGATCTGGCCGGTGTGGCCCTGGGCGGACCAGCCCTGCTCATTTTCGGCATTTCCATGCTGGAGGTACAGGACGGGGTATTTCTTGTTCGTGTTCTTCTGGTACTCCGCAGGCAGATAGACATAGCAGTGGCGCATGCTCTCCGTGGCCTTGGACCAGTAATACCGCTCCTCGATCACGCCCTGGGGGACGTTCTTGACCTGCCAGAAGTCCATGTCGGCGGACGGAATCTCGATGCCGCTGCCCCAGCGTCCGGCGCCGAAGAAATAGATCGAGCCCGGATCGGGCACCGAGGCGCCATCGACATTCAACTGGTAGTAGTGGAAGCCCACATCCTGCGGGTCGGAGGTGCCGGTCCAGACGCCGTTCTCATCCTTGGTCATCTCGTACCGCTTGCCGGCGATGTCCAGTTGGACGGCCTGGGCCTGCGGGGCCCGGAGTTGCGCCCGGACGGCTCCCTGGGAGTTGACCATCGGATACTGGTGTCCCAGTTGGTTGGTGACGTTCGGCTTGAAGTCTTCGACGGCTCCGGTGAAGGACGGAACGACGGGGTTCCGCTGCTGGGCTGATGCGGTCCATGCGGCAAGCATCAGGATAAAAAAGAGGGTCCTTTTCATGGCTCCTGCGATAGGGATTGGTTATTACTTTTTTGAAAGTCAGCGACTTCCAGAGCAAAGATAATCAAATCCCGTCCATTATCCATACAAATTCCCGGAGAAAACGGATTATTGGGGGAAATTGACTATCTTCGTACTGTTCACACAAAACATCGACCCGACATGAATCTCCGGAAGTCTTTCCTTCTCACGGCCGCGCTGGTGGCCGCCTCCGCCGCCTCTTTGGCCGACAACATCCGTTTCGCCTCGCATCCGTCGCTTTCTCCGGACGGGAAGCAGATCTATTTCAGTTATGACGGAGACATCTATTCCGTCCCGGTCGGGGGCGGACAGGCCACGGCCGTCATCACGATGCCGGGGGTGCAGGACTCGCCGCTCGTGTCCCCTGACGGCAAATGGCTGGCCTTCAGTTCCAATATCCAGGGGAACAGCGACGTGTATGTCGTCCCCGCCGTCGGCGGGCAGGCCGTCCAACTGACGTTCCACGAAGCGCCGGACACGCCTGTCGGCTGGTCGCCCAAATCGGATTGGATCTATTTCGAGTCCACGCGTGAGAGCGCCCGCAAGACAACCTTCAAGGTGGCCGTCACGGGCGGAACGCCGCAACTGATGTTCGGCGGGTATTTCAATACGGTCGTCAACCTCGCCGAGAATCCCCGGACGGGCGAATTCCTCTTCAACGAGTCCATGGAAAGCATCAGTTTTCCCACCCGCAAGCGCTATGTGGGCGACCACAATCCGAACATCAAGTGCTGGAACCCCCGCACCAAATCCTACACGGAACTGACCGACTATATCGGCAAGGACCAGTGGCCGATGGCCGACAGGGACGGGAATATCTACTATGTCAGCGACGAACTGAACAAGGAGTCCAACATCGTCAAGTACGTGAAGGGCGGAAAACCGAAGCAACTCACTTCCTTCGACAAGTCCGTCCAGTACCCGTCCATCGCGTTCGGCGGATCGGCCATCGTGTTCCTGAAGGATTATGAGATCCATGTGCTGGAGCCGGCCTCCGGCCAGGTGTCGGTCCCGCAGATCCGGGTCGCCTCCGGCAGCGTGGAGGTGCGCCGGGCCTTCGAAGGCCAGACGCCCACGGCGGCGGACGTCTCGCCCGACGGGAAGAAGTTCGCCCTGGTCATCCGCGGAGGGCTGTATGTCTCCGATACGAAGTGCAAGTATCTCCGGAAACTGCCCACCCCGGCGGACGAACGGGTGGACGAAGTGGTCTGGGGCGATGACAGCAAGACTATCTATTACACGCGGACGGACAGGGGATGGACGAACCTCTTCCGGATCGCTGCCGACGAAAGCGCGGGCGAATCGGCCGTTTTCATTTCGGAGAACAACACCAAGGGGCTGCAGGCCGACCGGAAACGGGAGAAACTGGCCTTCATCGACGGCAGCCGCGCCGTCATGCTGTACGACGCGAAGGCCGGGACCACAGCCCAGGTGGCCGAGGCCGAGTTCTGGTCCTTCCAGGGATACAGCCTCGCCTTCTCCGATGACGGTACCTGGCTGGCCTTCGATGCGATGTACCGGTTCGAGTCCGACATTTTCCTGTACAATCTCAAGGACGGCAGTTTGCGGAATTTCACCCACTCCGCCTCGGTGGAGCAGAGCCCGGTGTTCTCTCCCGACGGGAAATACATGTACCTGACGGCCAACCCGACGGCCACTTCGTTCCCTCGGGGAGCCCGCCCTTCCCTGTATAAACTTCCGCTCCGGAAGTATGACACCCCCTTCAAGTCCGAGAACGTAGAAAACCTGTTCAAGGACAAGAAGGACGAGGCGAAGAAGGATTCGACCGTCGTGATCGATTTCAAGGACATCCACGAAAGGATGACCCGTGTCGAGCGGGACGGCTTCCAGGGGAGCCCGTATGTTTTCTCCACCAAGGGGAAGGACTACCTCCTGTACAGTTCGATGGGTTCCGGGACCCCGGGCCTCTTCTCCCTGGAGATTTCCGATCCGGAGGCGAAGCCCAAGCAGGTGAAGGACCTTCGCGGAGGCAGTTTCTTCAGTTGCAAGGATGCGCTGTACTGCCTGTCTTCCGGCGCCATCTACAAGGTGGACCCGGCGGCCGCCTCCGCCACCAAGACCGAAGTGAAGAAAGACGTGGAGGCGGTGCTGGACGACGAATTCCGCCAGATGTTCTACGAGACCTGGGCCGTGCTGGAGCAGAATTACTACGACGTGCACTTCCACGGCGCCGACTGGCCGGCGGTCCGGGACTACTACGCGTCGCTCTTCCCTTATGTGCGGACCCGCGCGAATCTCCGCACGCTCATCACCGACCTGCTGGGCGAACTGAACTCCTCCCACCTGGGATTCACTTCCAACGGTGCCGAGGAAAAGAACGAAACCCGGATCCGCACCTATGCGACCGGGATCCTCTTCGACAATGCTTCGCCGTACAAAGTCGCCGGCATCCTGGCGGATTCCCCGGCCGACAAGTACGGGATCGATGTCCGGAAGGGCGATGACCTGGTCGCCGTGAACGGCGTGCGGGTGTTCCAGGGCACGAACCGGGAGAAATACTTCTCGGGCGCCGTGCCGATGGATGAACTGAAACTCACGTTCAGCCGCGGCGGAAAGGAATTCGACACCAAGGTCCACACCGCTTCCTTCTCCGCTATCAAGACGCTCGCGTACAAGGAATGGGAGGATCAGCGAGCCGATATCGTCACGGAGAAGACCGGTGGAAAGGTGGGCTACATCCACATGCGGGCCATGGGAGCGGAAGACCTGGAATCGTTCCTGCGCAAGATGCATACGGAAGTGTACGACAAGGATGCGCTCATCCTGGACCTGCGGTACAACAACGGCGGCAACGTCCACAAGGAGGTCATCGACTTCCTCCGCGGCCAGTCCCACTTCGAATGGGCCTACCGCGACTTCCCGCGGACGAGCCATCCCAATGTCACCCCGGGCGACCGGCCCATCGTCGTCCTCGTCAACGAGCACAGTCTTTCCGACGCCGAGGTGACCTCCAACGGCATCAAGACCCTCGGCATCGCCAAACTCGTGGGCACGGAAACCTACCGCTGGATCATCTTCACCTCGTCTGTCCGGCTGCTGGACGGCTCCACCTGCCGCATGCCGGCCTGGGGCTGCTACAGCGTCATCGACGGTTCCGACCTGGAAAACACCGGCGTAAAGCCCGATATCTATGTCAAGAATACCTTCAAGGACCGCCTCGAAGGAAAGGATCCCCAACTGGACGCGGCCATCGCCGAGGTCCTGAAAGAAATGAAATAGACCAGAGAATCCTAATTCATAACAACTATGGCTACAATCAAGACGGTGGGCTATGCCACCTACCCTTCGGTGAAATTGCAGAAGATCGTAACCGATCCTGAAACGAGAAAGAAATCGCTTTCCTATGTGAAAGAACTTCTCTTCGGCGACTACATGAAAGCCTATGTGGAAAACGGTGATTATGTGAAGGAACTGTTCGGAGAAGGCAAGAAAAAGACGGAGTATATCAAGGTCCATTGCCGGAACGCTGACGGATACATCAAGCGGTCTGAGATGCAGTTCGACCGGCCGCTCGAAGTCAACTTCATCGACGTGGGCCAGGGGGACGGATGCCATATCGTCACCCCCGACGACAGGCATTTCCTGATCGATGCCGGAGAGTCGGACAACATGTACCGTTTCCTGAAATGGCGCTTCAACCTGAATTCGCCCAAGAATGTCACACCGCCTTTCACGGTCGTCGTCTCGCATTCGGACAAGGACCACTATCAGGGATTCGGAAAGATCTTTACCAAATCCCAAGGCAAGGATCCGCAGATCAAGATTGAGAAGGTGTACCATAACGGCATGGTCGAGACAGGCAGCGGACTCGAATTGCTGGGAAGGTATATAGATCACGGAATCGGCGACCGGTACATTACCGACCTATGCGATACGGACGACGATTTCAAGGCGCGCAGCAAAACCGTGGCAAACGGGAAATACATCAATGTGCTCAAGAAAACGGACGCGGAGAAGGTAGCGGTCCGGAAAGGCTCGGATCCCATCTATCGGAACGACCAGTTCGACATGAGGATGGAAATCATGGGCCCCGTGGCGGAGACTGTCGAAGGAAAGGACGCCCTGCCCGTGTTCGGCGGCAGCGATGCCGGCATGACAAAGAACGGCCATTCGGTGATCGTCAAGTTGACGATCGGCCATTTGCGGCTGCTGGTGGGCGGAGACTTGAATAAAGAGTCGGAACTTTACCTGATCCGCAAGTATACCGGAGTCGATGTGACGAAGGCCGATAAAGCCGACGTGGAAAAGGCCATCTTGAAGGCCCGGGAGTCCCTGCAAGTGGATATTGCCAAGTGCTGCCATCACGGCAGCGCCGATTTTTCCACCGAATTCCTGGATGTGCTCAATCCGATCGCGACGATCATTTCCAGCGGAGACGAAGAGAAGTATTGCCATCCCCGTCCCGACACCCTGGGTACCATCGGCAAGTACAGCCGCGGTGAGCGCTCCCTGATTTTCTCCACCGAACTGGCCCGGTCGGGCAAGGAGTTCCTGAAACTGAAGGACCTGAAACTGTCTGCCGAGAAGAAACAGGAGCGCGTGGTGACGGTCTATGGCATGATTAACGTGCGCACGGACGGCAACAAGGCCATCATCGCGCAGAAACTGGAAAAACCGGCCACAGGAAGAGGTTGGGACATCCATAAACTGGAGTGGAAAGAGGAGAAGGGAGATTTCGAGTACGTGAAATCCAAGGAAGAATAGTGATTCAGTCCTTAGCCAGTATTCAGAAAACAGGATGAAAAGAGGATGACCTATAAGTCAGAAAGACTTGAGGTCATCCTCATATTATGAGGTTGGGAACTGGATGTTTTGTAAAGCGGTTATAGTCAGCGAGTTATAAAACACCTCGTGCCAGCCCCCTCAACCGGCGGGTTCTTCGTCACTTTCAGTGCAGGTTCAACCAGTTCGGGCATGGATCATTTTAACCATTAGCAAATGGTTGCCTGCCCGTCCATACATGGACCGTTTCAAGGCTTTGAGTTTGTTGTTTTTTCCTTCGATGGGGCCTTGTTGATTTCATGACAAATGGTATTCTTGACAGTTCTCATGTCTGTTGTCAGCCCGTGGGCAAAGATGCTTATTCTGTAACAGGGCGGACAGTTTGCCCGTAACAGCGGTCGGGAAAGATTCCGAGGAAGCCCGAGGATTTGAAAGTGAAGCCAGGATACGCCAGGTAGGGAGTGCTCTCCTGGAGGGAAGAAGACCAATAATATCCTTCGTGCCCGACGCTTGTGGTGCTGTCACCGCGCCATTGGCCGGCAGCGGGAAGGAAGATCCACGTGTCGGTATATCCCGGTTGATTGCTGGTAATTCTCATCCCATTCACGCCGTTCAGCGAAGTCCAGGTCCATTTGCAGTTTTTTCTCAGTTCCTGCCACTCCTCATTGGTGGGCATGCGCCATTTGCCGCCGAGTATCCTGGAGGCCACATCGTCTCCATCGGGTCCGGCCTCCAAAACGGTCTTGCCGTCAACGGTGCCGTAGGAACTGTTCGTGTTGTATTTCGTGAGCGTTTTGGGACTACCGTCTGCCCACTTATAGTTTGACCAGAGGTAAGAGGACTTTGTCTCGGTTTCTCCCCAGGCATAGTAATCTCCGTATATATCCGGAGCATTCACGAGTCCTGTGTCGGATAGGTTGCACATCGCCCATTTGATGCTGAGGCCTAAATCCACCACCTCCCGAAATACGGTGACTCTGCAAACAGCGTATTTCCCACTACCGTCGGTGGCATTTACATAGATGGATGCAGTCCCTTCCGAGATGGCCGTAACCAGGCCGCTGTCATCGACCGTAGCGACCGCTTCGTTGTATGAGGTCCATTCCAAGGTCTGGTTATAGGCATTGTCAGGGAGTATAGTGGCAATCAAAAGATGGGATCGGCCTTCCAGGAGGCCGAGAGACTTGGGTGTAAGCGAGATCCCCGTCACTAATTGGACGCCCTCTTGATCGATATAGACCGACTGCGAGAGAGAACCGTCGGTCTGTTTGATGGTGATTCCAGCGCTTCGGGCACGTCCGACGTTCTGGGCGACCGAGAGCGTGACCCGGTCGTCGGCCAGTCCCGTTGTCGCAGGATTGGACAGGATGAAAATCCAATCTTGGGCATAATCTGGGATAATGACGCTGTAATCCACGTTGTGATGGACGACAATCTCGACGGACTGGGCGTCGGTTCCGAGTTCGACAGTCGTCGGGGAGACGGTCAGGACATCCGTCTGTTTCTGTACGACAGTGATGGTTTCCGAAAGGTTTCCATCTCTTTGCCTGACCACTACGCTCCCGGAACGCGGTTCGTAAGACGTGTTTGCAGCGATGTTCAGGACAACCGTCCTGGTGGGCAGGGATCTTGTCTGTACATAGGTAATCCACTCCACCGTCGGTTCCACGTCGAATTCGACATTGGATTGGACATCCACGTTCAAAACCTGGGCGGCTTTTGAGACCTCGAACTCCTTGACAGGGATGTCCATACCGTCGGTTTGTTTCTGGCGTACGATGACAGTCTTGGACAGGTCTCCTCCGTTCTGCTTGAAAGTAATTTTGCCCTGCCTGCTGTCCGTGGACGCGTTCCCGGCGATGTCGAAAGCAACTTTCCCAGAGTCTAACGCTTTCGTTTTGACGAGCGTGATCCAGTCTTTTCCGGCGTCATCGACGGAAACGGAATAATCGACATTCTTCAAAAGAGCCATCTCGATGGTCTGGGCTTCCGGTGAAAGGTCGAAAGAAGCAGGATCCACGAACAACACGTCTCCGTGTTCAAGTTTGCGCGCCCCATAAACCGGACGAACGGGAAGGCCAGCGTATCGTTCCGTAGGGAGGAATTCCACCCCATCTTTGGAACCGTGGAGGATCAATTCGCCAACAGGCGTGTCAATGCAAAGTGAGGACGTTTGACACAGGACGTCTGTTTTTTCGTACTCGGCCTCTTTCCCCGCCCTGCCGCCGGCGGCAGGGATAAAGATGTTGTTCGTATTGCCGGCGGTATTGCTGGATATTTGATAGCCAGGGATGCCGTTCCTGATTGACCAGGACCAAGTGCATTTATCGACAAGTTCTTTCCATTCTTCATGGGTTGGTGTGCGCCACTCGTCTCCCAGTTTCGCATGGGCGGCATCGTCGGAGGGCTCCAGGACAAGAAGATTGTCCACCTGCCCGAATTTTGCCATCGTGTTGTATTTGATCAACGTTGCCGTGGCATTGATCCCACCACCCCAAGAGGGGAGAACGGTCACCTTCCCTTCGGTCCATTTGTAAGCATCCCAGGAATAGTCTTCTTTTGTGGTCGTTTCACCCCAGGAGAAGAAACTCCCGGATTCTTCGGGAACCGTCGCCCCCACGTTGCAAGATGCCCAATACACACTAAGTCCGAGATCGATGGCTCCATCCGGAATGGTGGGTTCATTATTCTGTTGCCCCTCATTACTCTGTTGCCCGCCATTACTCTGCTGTCCCTCATTTTTCTGCGGCTCGCCATAATCTTCGGTAGGCTTATTACAAGCCGATATGGCCAGAAAGGCCACTGATAACAGAATGAATAATATGCTCTTTTTCATGATTCAGACTTAATCTGTTTGTGACGATTGCAAAGATATGTATTTTTGTCAAACCGACCATCGAGGGCATTGTCTTTCCTACAACCGGATCCGGTTCGCTATCGGCGAAGAGATAAGGCTAAACATGCCTTGCGGGATAATGACCGGAGGGAAGCCCGGGAAGTTGATGGTGGAATCTAAAAAAAGTACTATCTTTGCATCCGATAACTAAAGTTACTTTTACATGAATCTCAGAGACATCAAGAAAGACATCGAGTATGTGATCGGTGCATTCGTGGACGACTGCGCGCTGTTCCTCTCCGTCCATCCGGGCAAGAATGCCGACGAGGTGGCGAACCTCATCGACGGTGCCGTGGACCTGTTCAATGAACTCCGCGACAAGTTGGGCAAGCCGGAAGGCAGCAAGAAGGCCTACTACGACGGCGTCCGCAAGGAACTCCTCGAGAAGACCGACGCCCTCTACGACCGGCTCAGCGAGGCCGTGAAGAAGGGGCTCGGCGAGTAAGCGCATCACACACCCATAACAAAAAGGTGCCCGGAGATCTCTCCGGACACCTTTCGTCGTCTTGGGAGGTCCTCAGAACTCCCACTTGTAGCCCACGCCGGCGGTGACCATGTTCCCGACATGCCAGTCGATGGCCTTGAGCACGAGGCCGTTCTTTTCCCAACTGCTGGAACCTTCGCGGTTCGTGTCGATGGACTTGTCCTTGTAATGGTCGCCCAGGAGGTAGAACTCCAGCGCATGGCGCTTGTCGAACTTCAGCGTCACGCCCAGTTCGGCGCGGTAGCGGTTCACGTAGGCGTGCGTGTAGCCCAGGAATTCCTCGTTGGTGTAGATGTCCTTGTTCTTCTCGGCCGCAGCGTTGTAGGTACCCTTGTAAGAGGCGTCGTTGAGGGTGTTCCGTACCTCGAACCCGACGAAGGGCACAATCCTGCCCCAGCCCAGGTATTTGGCCGAGACCTTGGATTTGAGGGCGAGCGCGTTGCGGGGTGCCTGCAGGGTGTTCATGTCGTCCGGCCGGTGTGTGAGACGCAGCGTCTCCTTAAGGCCGAACTGCCAGTCCGAGGTCTTGAGCGTCCCCGTGAGGAAGAAGTTCCCCCGGTGACGGATGGACCAGGTATTCGCATTCAGGTCCGAATCGAACTTGTAGCGGTTGATCAGTTCGTACTCCGCGCCCACCTTCAGGAACGGGAGCACCTTGTATTCCAGGCCGATTCCGGTGTGGAACCGCATGATGTCTTCCGAATCGCCGTAGTAGCGGATTTGCTCATGGGCCGTGAGGTGCAGGCCTTTCGCCAGTTTGGCATCGGCCTCCACCGTGGCACGGGCGCCGAAGGACAGTCCGTCGTCGTAGGTCGTCTGTGCAAAGGCGGCTGCAGGGAGCAGCAGGGACAGGGTCAGCAGGATCTTTCTCATTGTTCAACATAGTCTTTGGCCCGCGTGAGTTGGTCGATGGAACCGGTCTCCCCGTGGTCCAGGGTATAGAAAACCTTGATGAAAGCGGCGTCCTTGAGGAAGTCCACGTGCCCGATCTCCACCTTGTCGATCTTCAGGCCCAGGCGCTTCTCCAGGTCCGCGACCAGTTCCGCCCTGCGTTCCGGGACGATGAGTTCGATCCGGTCGTACAGCACCAACTTCGTGGAGGTATGCTTGGTCACCTTGTCACTCTCCAGGAACCAGATGAGGCCGATGACCAGGAGGTTCGAGATCATCGTGACCAGCAGTGCGCCCGTGTTCAGGGCGTAGTGCGGCGTGTCCGAAAGCGCGCCCGCGACCCGGTACAGCGGCGCAAGTCCGTTCATCGCGGCCAGGGCGATGATGACGAACAGGTAGGTCATCTCCCGGATGGGAACGGTTTCGGTGCGGTACCGGATGACGCCGAAGATGGCGAAGAGGCCCAGCGTCAGGCCCACGCCCACCTCCACGTTGCCCATGATGTACAGGAGCATCAGCATCGCGGTGGAGAACACCATGAAAGTGAAGTAATAGTCGCGGCGGCGGCTCTTCCGGTAATAGAACAGGCCCACGATGACCCAGCAGACGGCGAGGTTCAGGAAGAAACGGATGGCCAGTTCCGTCAGGCTCTGGGCGGTGGTCATCATCGCGTCCGTGATGGTCTGGACGTCGAGGAAATTCTCGTCGGCGAGGTTGTACTCGCCGAGGTCTTGCATTGAAATCATGCTACGGTGATTGGATGGTGGATGGTCTTTTCGAGGAGCCGCACCTTCTCCTTGAACCGGCCGGCGCGGGCCGACGGGTCGGTGAGAGTGACGGCGATGCAGTATTTGCTCAGGCGGGCGGCTTTCACCCGGTGGTCGAGAAGGATCCCCTTCATCGCGCTGGCACCGCGGCCGCTCTGTTTCAGTTCGATGATGACGGCGTCCCCGAGAGTGGTTTCCAGCCCGGTCCGGAAGTTCCGGAACCGGAGGTCCGTGTCGATGGTGACGCGCTCGGTCCGGTCCGGATTCACGAGAGTGATCCGCCGGAAGTAGGTTTCCAGGGCCGGCGCGAGTTCCGCCGCCTGGAAGTCGGAGTGGGCGTCGAGGTAGCGGCACGCGGCCTCATCGCCCCGGAAATCGGGAAGTTCGTCCATCGGGATGCCGGTGCGCTTTTTCTTCGTGCGCCCCTGGTTGTTCTTCCGCTTGATTTCCAGGAAGGCGTCTCCGGAATGGACGTAGGCGCGGGTGCGCACTTTCTGCCGGCGGAGTTTCCGGTTCCGGTGGTCGGTGAACATGCGGAGACCGTCGGTGTCGAAGTAGATGGAGTCGTAGGGGCTGATGCGGGATCCGTCGGCGACGAGGATCCGGTAGCCGACGGCGGCCGCGTCGCGGAGCACGCCCGTGAGCGTCGCGCGGTCCGTGAGGTACTTCGTATCCACCCGGTTCATCAACTTGACGCCGTCCATCTCCGCGAGGGAGATGGGGGAGAAGCCGTCCAGCGGAAGTCCCTGCGCTATGGACGCATCGTCAGACATCTTCGGTAATGTATTCGAACACTTTCACGGTCAGGAGTTTCCCCTTCGCGTTGTAGTTGTACTGGGTCTTCTTGCGGCCGAACTCGTTGTACTCGTATTTCTTGACGGTGTTCAGACGGTTCCGTTCGTCGTACACCGACTCTTTGAGGCATTTGCCGTCCGCGCCGGGGCCGTACTCGTATCGCTTGCGCCATTTCTGGCCCTCGGACCCGTATTCGATCTCCTCGACCTTCTTGCCGTCGGAGTTGTAGGTGGTCACGCGGTCCAGCACCTTCTTCCCGCTTCTCGGGTCGGTGTTCCACTCCTTGATGACCAGGTTCTTCTTGTTGATCTTCTGGCCGGTATTCTGGGCGATGGCCGGCGCGGCAAGCGCGAAAACCAAGGCGATGAGTGTCAATAACTTCTTCATAACCTACAAAGATAGTCATTTTTTCATCACCAGCCACCGGGGCCGCCCTGTCCGCCGCCCGAATAGGAAGATAAGGTGCAGCCGCTTCCTCCGCTGACGGTGGCGTCCTGCGTGTACACGCCATTGAGCAGGGACGTACCGCCGCTGATAGTAACACCATGTTTCACGGAATTCAGCGAAGGAGCGGACAGCACCAGGGTAAGGTTCCCCGTCGTTGGCGTCTTGAATGCGCCGAGAACCTTCCCGTCATTGTCGAACAGGGCATAGGCGGTATTGGCCTTCACGGCCCCGGCCGACCAGCACGGCTGGCTGAGCGAGGCGCCGCTTTCCAGTCCGCCTACGGCGATGACCGTACCGCCGGTGAGATAGAGTTTTTTCTGCTGCTCGGAGTTCGCGTCGACG
This sequence comes from Bacteroidales bacterium, assembly GCA_017530725.1. Lineage (GTDB taxonomy): Bacteria > Bacteroidota > Bacteroidia > Bacteroidales > UBA932 > Cryptobacteroides. The sequence goes on along the minus strand of JAFXMA010000105.1, from coordinate 889 downwards.
GCGAGTTCCGCGCCGCCGGAGCCGAGGGCGAATACGATACCTCCCTTGATATAGAAGTTGCCGTTGGCATCCAGACCGTCGTTGCCGGTGGACTGGGCATAGACCGCCCCGCCTTCGATGGTGAAGTCGCCGCCGGCGTTGATGGCGTCGTCGCTGGAATGGGCATACACTTCGCCGCCGCTGACTTGGATGACGCCCTTGGCTTCGATCGCCTCATGCTTGGCGCTCTTGACCGAAATCTTGCCGCCGGAGATGTACAGGTTCCCGTCGAACTTGATGCCCTTGGACGCGACGGAGTTGTCGGAGGACGAACTCTGGCCGCCGCCCCAGCCGCCCGGGCCGCCATGTCCGCCGCCTGGGCCGAAGCCGCCGGAGGAACTGGTCCCGTAGTTGGCGCCGGAAACATCGACCGTGACCGTGCCGCCCTTGAAGTAGGCGACGTTGTCGCCGCTGATGCCCTTGGCGCCCGTTCCGGTGCTGGTGACGTTCAGGATGCCGTCCACCATCTCGAAGCGGAGGTCGGCCTTGATGCCGGCGACGCCGGTGAGTTCGCCGTCCACGGTGCCTGCGGAACCAGTGGTCTTGATGGTCGTCACCCCGCCGCCGATGTACACGAGCGTGTCGGATGAGAAACCTTTCTTGCCGGTGCCGGAGACGTCCACATCGACGGTTCCGTCACTGACGATGATGGCTTCCTTGCCACGCACGCCGTGGCCGGCGCTGGAGGTGACTTTCACGGTGGGGGAGCCCATGAACCGGACGTAATCGTCGGAAGTGATGCCGGCCTTGCCGGTGGCGTTGACGGTAAGGGTGCCGTCGCCGCTGAACACGAGCTGGCCTTCGGAGAAGAAGGCGGCTTTCTCGTCCTCATCGGAGGGTGTGGCTGTAT
>JAFXMA010000104.1 GCA_017530725.1 Bacteroidales bacterium | reverse complement strand
TTGAAGGTCTCCAGGCCGGCGCCGGCGATCATCGGCGGGATGGAGTTCGAGAACAGGTACGGGCGGGAGCGCTGGCGGAGCATGTCGATGATCTCCTGCCGGCCGGTGGTGAAGCCGCCCACGGCGCCGCCGAAGGCCTTGCCGAGGGTGCCGGTGAAGATGTCGATGCGGCCGTAGCAGCCGAACTGCTCGGCGACGCCGTGGCCGGTCGGGCCGACGACGCCGGCGGAGTGGCTCTCGTCGACCATCACCAGCGCGTCGTACTTCTCCGCGAGGTCGCAGATCTTGTCCATCGGGGCGACGTTGCCGTCCATCGAGAAGACGCCGTCGGTGACGATGATGCGGAAGCGGCAGGCCTGGGCCTCCTGGAGCTTGGCCTCGAGGTCCGCCATGTCGGCGTTGGCGTAGCGGAAGCGCTGGGCCTTGCACAGGCGGACGCCGTCGATGATGGATGCGTGGTTCAGGGAGTCGGAGATGATGGCGTCCTCGGCGGTCAGGAGCGGCTCGAACACGCCGCCGTTGGCGTCGAAGCAGGCCGCGTAGAGGATGGCGTCATCGGTATGGAAATACTCGGCGATGGCCTTTTCCAGTTGCTTGTGGATGTCCTGGGTGCCGCAGATGAAGCGGACGGAGGACATGCCGTAACCGCGTTCCTTCATCGCCTTTTCGGCGGCCGCGACCAGGCGCGGGTTGTCCGCCAGGCCGAGGTAGTTGTTCGCGCAGAAGTTCAGGGCCGTGCTTCCGTCCTGCAGGGTGATTTCGGCCGATTGGGGCGAAGTGATGTTGCGTTCTTTCTTGTAGAGACCGGCCTCCTCGATGGCTTTGAGTTCGTCCTGGAGGTACTTTTGGAATTTGCCGTACATAGTATAAGGTGTTTTTGTGTTTTCTGCTTTCAAATTTAAAGATTTTCCCGGAGATATGTGCCTTTTTCTCCGAAAAACTCATAAATTTGTATAACTAAAAGAGCAACGGATGAAAAATGTCCTCGTCATCGGTTCCACGGGCCAGATCGGCTCCGAACTGACCATGAAAATCCGCCGGGAAATCCCCGGCAGCACCGTCGTCGCCGGGTACATTCCCGGCGCCGAACCCAAAGGCATCCTCCTGGAGAGCGGCCCGGCCGAACTGGCGGACGTGCGCAACGCGCCCCAACTCGCCGCTATCGTGGACAAATACCGGATCGATACCATCTACAACCTCGCCGCCCTCCTGTCGGCCGTGGCCGAGAAGAAGCCCCTGCTGGCCTGGGATATCCAGATGAACGGCCTGCTGAACATCCTGGAGGTGGCCCGTGAGAAGAACTGCGCGGTCTTCACCCCGAGTTCCATCGGATCGTTCGGTCCCGAGACCCCGCACGTGGGTACGCCCCAGGACACGATTCAGCGTCCCCGTTCCATGTATGGGGTGACGAAGGTGGCGACGGAACTCCTGAGCGACTACTATTTCCATAAATATGGCGTGGACACCCGTTCCGTCCGCTTCCCGGGCCTGATCTCGAACGTCACGCTGCCCGGCGGCGGCACCACGGACTATGCGGTGGAGGTGTACTACTCCGCCGTGAAGGGGGAGGAGTTTGTCTGCCCCATCGCCCCCGGCACCTATATGGACATGATGTACATGCCCGACGCCCTGGGAGCCGCCGTGCACCTGATGGAGGCCGATCCCGCCCGCCTGGTCCACCGCAACTCCTTCAACATCGCCTCCATGAGTTTCGAGCCAGAGACCCTTTTCGCCAAGATCCGCGAGTACATCCCGTCCCTGAAGGTCCGCTACGAGGTGGATCCCATCCGCCAGGCCATCGCGAACTCCTGGCCGGATTCGATGGACGACAGTTGCGCGCGCGCCGAGTGGGACTGGAAACCCACCTACGATCTGGACTCCATGACGGTGGACATGATCGAATGCCTGCGCAAAAAGTTGGTTTGAAACTGTAAGGTCATTTTTCGTTAACGGACACGGAGAGGAACAAAATGCGTTTCTCTCCGTTCATTTTGCGTCTTTCCCCAATCGGCCCATTATGTAGCGTGGAAATTATCTATCAAAAACTACACTGATAATCAATTAGTTGCAAGATAAATAAAAAATTTTCAAAAAAAAGTTTTGAAAAAATTTGCAAATCAAGAAAAAAGCCGTACCTTTGTATCCGGAATGAGGAAGCAAGGTTCTCTTGACGGAATCATTCTATTGGTTATTAGTTTTAGTGTTATTAATTATGTGGTTAGTAGAGCGTCCGCCTGTGAAGGCCGACGTTTCTTTTTTATGTGCACCCCAGTGCACATAAAAAAAGGATATAATTGCCCTCCATGGGGTGTAGGATAATACCTTCGAACTCGATTCCGAGAGAGCGCGGACACGGTTTTGGTGTTACAGAACGGAAAACGTGGAAAACCCTATATGTCGTACCTGGGGTCTTCCACGTTTATGGTTACAGAATGGCGTTTATGTGCCAGACCGAATTGGAGCGAAGGGGATTACCCGACGGAGTAGATGCGAGCCTGCTACTCGACGGAATCGATTTTGGCCTGGTAGTGGGCGCGGAGGTCGGACCAGCGGTAGTAGGGGAAGGTGTCCGTGGGGACGGGGAGGGTGACTTCGAAGCCGTTCAGGAGGCATTTGACGAGAATGTCGTCGGTGGCGCGACGGCCGCGGTAGAAGACCAGGTGGATGGTCGAGGCCTTGCAGGTTTTCCAGTTCTGATAGACATTCTTGACCTCGTAGGGATCCTCGGGATCCAGGTCGGCGCCGTCCAGGCCCATGAGGACCGTCAGGGGGCCGATGTAGGAGTCATGGCCGAAACGGAAGTCGGCGATGCGGTCGCTGGTGCCGTCCAGGACGGCGTCGGTCTTCTTCAGGATGTCCTTCAGGATGGGGATGGTGTTGTTCTGGTCGCGGAACACCCAGGAGTAGGAACCGAGGTTCGCGGTTTCCCAGTTCTGGACGATGTCCGCATCGGTCAGGATGTTGCCCATCATGCCTTCGTGGTCGATGTTCGGGAGGGAGGTGTAGAGGCTCACGAGGTTGCCGGCGATCGACCGCATGTTGCCGGGAAGGCCCTCCGTGGACTTGAACACCCGGGAGATGACCTTCTCGTTGAGCGAGTTGTCCCGCTCGAACGCGTCGCGGTTCTTCTCATAGCGGGGAGTCATTTTCGGCCATTCGCGGTAGGCAGGGTTCTCCTTGTCGCCCGGGACCACGCCGTCCAGGGTGAAGCGGGAGGACTGCTCGCGGATCTCGATCTTCGGATTGCACTGCACGAGTTCCTGGCAGAAAGCCGACATGCTCATGACGCAACGGCCTGAAAGCGAGGAGATGGCGAGCACGTTGCCGCCTTTCCAGAACACTTCCGGGAAGCGCTCGTACATCGTGCGGGCTATCTGCTGGTGCTGCTGCCAGCCCAGGTCGGACAGTTCGCTGATGCCGGTCATCAGTTCCTGCTTCGCATCCAGGAAGCGGGCGTAGAAGGCCTCGCCTTCGTCGGTGAGGAGTTGCTTCTCGTGGGCGGCCAGCAGCAGGGTGTCCAATTGCTTATACAGGCGGTCGTTCCAGTAATAGCGCGAGCCGTGACGGGCGTAGCCGCTGATATAGAACGGTTTATACCCGCGCGGCGCGGGCGTGACGGGCTCCGTCTTGAACCCGTAGGGGTAGTCAGTGCCGTAGGCCTTGCGGGGATCGGCCATCAGTTGCTCGAGGGCGGGCACGTTCTGTGCCAGGGCGCCGATGGCGCAAAGGACGGTGACGATGCTGGTAAGGAAACGTTTCATATAAGTAGTGTTGTGGTTTTGACTGACAAGCGTTTTCTACAGCAGTTTAAGCAAGGCTTCATATACTTTCTGGACGGGGAACCCGACGACGTTGAAGTAGGAGCCGTCGATGCGGGTGATGCCGGCATGGCCGATCCATTCCTGGATGGCATAGGCGCCGGCCTTGTCGAAGGGCCGGCAGGTATCGACATAATAGGTGATCTCTCCGTCGGTGAGGTCCTTGAACCAGACCTCGGTGGTATCGGTAAAGGTTTCTTCGGTCGTGGAGGTCCGGATGGTGACGGCGGTCGTGACATGGTGCTCGCGGCCCGAAAGGTCCCGGAGCATGCGGATGGCGTCTTCGCGGTCCTTCGGTTTTCCGAGGATTTCGCCGGGGCGTCCTTCCGTAGGGGGAAGGATGACCATCGTGTCGGCGGTAATCAGGATCTCGTCGTCTGCGAGGGGCCGGTGGAACCCGTGCGACTTGCCCACGGACATGAGCCGGGGGACTTCGTCATAGGGTGTGTCCGGGCTGAAGTGTTCGTCGAAGTTATTCTGTTTATCGACCTCGAAATCAATGTTTAAGCCGGAAAGTAACTCCCGCCGCCTGGGGGAGTTGCTTCCGAGGATCACACGCTTTCCTTTCAGGTCCATCCGTCTAGAATTTCTTCTTGTACAGCCCGGTGTCGAAGATCCATTTCCCCTGGGCCTTCAGGGTCTGCTCGATGACTTCCCGGATGCATCCCTTACCGCCCGGCTTGGTGGAGACGATGTCCGCGGCGGCCTTGGCTTCCTCGGCTCCGTCCGAGGGGCACACGCCGCAGCCGGCGGCCAGGAGGACTTCCACGTCGGGGACGTCGTCGCCGAAATACATCACATCTTCGGGCTGCAGGGCATACTTGCCGCAGAATTCCCGGAACTGGTCCATCTTGTCCCGGCAGTGGAGGTACACGTCCTCGGGGAGGATGCCGCTGGCCATCATCCGTTTCCGGATGGATTCGGAACTGCCGCCGGTGATGATGCCCACGGGGTAGCCGTTCATCACGGCCATCCGGATGGCGAAGCCGTCCTTGGCGTCGTACACGCGCAGGAGGTCGCCGTCGGTCGTGCAGAGGATGCTTCCGTCGGTGAAGACACCGTCGATGTCAAGGGCAAAGGCTTTGACTGTCAATAAATCCATAGATTCTTCGACTTCGCTCGAAACTATGATTTATTGCCACCCAGGGGACCGAAGGAGTTGAGGTCGAAGGTGCCTCCGCCCTGGGGTTTGTTGCCGCCGGACGTATCGATGACGCCGAACTGGGCCTCGTACTTGGAGATATTGTCGAACAAGGCGTTCATCAGGCGCTTCGCATGCTCGGGCGTCATGATGATGCGGTTGCCCACCTGCGCCTTGGGAAGCCCCGGCAGGGTGGCGGCGAAATCCAGGACGAACTCGCTGCGGGAGTGCGAGATGATGGCCAGGTTCGAGTAGGAAACTTTCGTGAACTGCGGGTTGATCTCGATGCTCAACTGGTTCTGCTGCGGTTTGGGATTGTTGTTATCCATAATAGCGGTACGTTTCAAGTTACAGTTTCGCAAATTTAACAAAAATTCCGTATTTTTGTAAGATAATAGGAGAATCCCGGTCTATCCGGGAATGACGAAACGAGAAAACCATGGAATTAGCAGCGAAGTACAATGCCGCGGAAGTGGAGGACAAATGGTACGCCTACTGGCTGGACCACAAGTTCTTCCATTCCGAGCCCAATGAGAAAGAACCTTATACCATCGTGATCCCTCCGCCCAACGTGACGGGCATCCTGCACATGGGACACGTACTCAACAATACCCTGAACGACGTCCTCATCCGCAACGCGCGGATGCACGGCAAGAATGCCTGCTGGGTGCCGGGAACGGACCATGCCTCCATCGCCACCGAATCCAAGGTGGTTGCCAAACTCAAGGCGATGGGCATCTCCAAGGAGGAGATCGGCCGCGAGGAGTTCCTCAAGCACGCCTGGGAATGGAAGGAGGAGCACGGCGGAATCATCCTGCAGCAACTCCGCAAACTGGGTTGCTCCTGCGACTGGGACCGCACCCGCTTCACCATGGAACCGGCTCTGTCCGAGGCGGTTATCAACACCTTCGTCTATTTCTACCGCAAGGGATGGATCTACAAGGGCGTCCGGATGGTGAACTGGGATCCCGAGGCCCTCACGGCCGTGAGCGACGACGAAGTCGTCCACAAGGACACCAAGAGCCACTTCTACCACCTGCGGTACTTCATTTCCGACGGGCAGGGGAATCCCACGGACAAGTTCCTCGTGATCGCCACCACCCGTCCGGAGACCATCATGGCCGATGCGGCCATCTGCGTGAACCCGAATGACGAGCGTCACCACTGGCTCCGCGGCAAGAAGGTCCTTATCCCGCTCATCAACCGGGAAATCCCCGTCATCGAGGACGATTACGTGGAAATGGATTTCGGTACCGGTTGCCTGAAGGTCACCCCCGCGCATGACGTGCACGACTACGAGATCGGCCTGCGGCACAACCTGCCGGTCCTCGAGATCATCGACGACCACGGTAAACTGAACGAGAAGGCGCAGATCCTCGTCGGCGAGGACCGCTTCGTCGCCCGCAAGAAGATCGTGAAGATGCTGGAGGAGGCCGGCAACCTGGTGAAGGTGGAAGACTACACCTCGCCGGTGGGGTACTCCGAGCGCACCGACGCCGTCATCGAGCCCAAACTCTCCGCTCAGTGGTTCCTGAAGATGGACACCCTCGCGAAGGTCGCCCTGGAAACCGTGGAGAGCGGACGGACGAAGTTCATCCCCGAACGCTATGTCAATACCTACCGCCACTGGATGGAGAACGCCCATGACTGGTGCATCTCCCGCCAACTCTGGTGGGGCCAGCGGATACCGGCCTACTACCTCCCGGACGGCAAGTTCGTGGTGGAGGCGACACCGGAAGCGGCGCTTAAGGCTGCGCAGGCTATCTGCCCGGATATCAAGGCGGAAGACCTCCGTCAAGACGAGGATGTGCTGGACACTTGGTTCAGTTCCTGGCTCTGGCCGATCTCGGTGTTCGACCCCGAGATGCCCGGCCATCCGGACCACGAACCCAACAAGGACCTGGCCTATTATTATCCTACGAGCGACCTCGTGACCGGCCCGGACATCATCTTCTTCTGGGTGGCCCGCATGATCATGGCCGGCGAGGAGTTCATGGGCCGGGAACCGTTCTCCAACGTGTATTTCACCGGCATCGTGCGCGACAAGATCGGTCGCAAGATGTCCAAGACCCTCGGCAACTCCCCGAACCCGCTGGACCTCATCGAAACCTACGGCGCCGACGCCGTCCGCATCGGCATGCTCCTGTGCTCGTCCGCCGGCAACGACATCTTCTACGACGAGGCGCAGATCAAGCAGGGAGCCGCTTTCTGCAACAAGATCTGGAACTCCTACCGGCTGGTGAAGGGTTTCTCCGTCGATGATTCCATCGCCCAGACGCCCGCCGCGGCCGCCGCGATCCGCTGGTTCGACGCGAAACTCAGCGAAACCGTCGCCACCGTGGAGGACCACTACCGCAAGTTCCGCATCTCCGACGCGCTGATGGCCATTTACAAGTTGTTCTGGGACGATTACTGCGCCTGGTACCTCGAAGCCATCAAGCCGGCCTTCGGCCAGCCCGTGGACCGCGCCACCTACGACGCCACCCTGGGTTACTTCGAGGCCCTGCTCAAACTCATCCACCCGGTGATGCCGTTCATCACGGAGGAACTGTGGCAGAACATGGAAGAGCGCCAGGAAGGGGAGACCATCATGTATGCCGCCGCCCCGGCCGTGAAACCGTTCGCAAACGACGTGCTCGTGAACTTCGAACTGGCGGAAGAGGCCGTGAACGGCGTCCGCGGCATCCGCAACCAGAAGAACATCGCCCCGAAGGAGACCCTCGACCTCAAGGTCAAGGGCGGCTTCCCCGCGGAGGTCATCCCGGTCATCGAGAAGATGGGCAACGTGAAGGTCGCGACCGTCGATGATTTCGGCTCCGGACAGGGTGTCGGATTCATGGTCCGGACGCATGAGATGTTCGTCGCGCTGAGCGGTCTGGTGAACGTCGCCGAAGAGATCGCAAAACTCGAGAAGGACCTCGCTTACCAGCAGAAATTCCTCGCCGGCGTGCGCGGAAAACTCGCCAACGAGCGCTTCGTGGCCCATGCGCCGGCCGCCGTCATCGAGAACGAGCGCAAGAAGGAGGCCGATTCTCTCTCCAAGATTGAATCGCTGGAGTCTCAACTCAATATACTGAGAAATAGCCAATAAAACAAAACTGTTTAATGTATTAACATTTTTGTTATGATGCATTTTGAGGTATCTTTCCCCGTCCGTTACTACGAAACCGACCAGATGGCGGTGGTCCACCACTCGAATTACATCCGCTATTTCGAGATCGCGCGGAATGCGATGATGGTGGACTGGGGTTTCCCGATCGAACGCTGCGAAAACGAGTACGGCGTGATGATCCCGATCGTCTCCGTCGAGTGCCGGTTCAAGCATCCAGCCCGGATGGGCGACGTCCTCACGGCGGTGGCCGAGATCGAGCGCGTCCCGCTCGCCAAACTCGTCGTCCGCCAATGCGTCCTCAACCAGGATGGGCAAGTCTGCGCCGACGGATCCGTCACCCTCGGCTTCATCGACGCGAAAACCTTCCATCCCGTCAGGTGCCCCGAACTCCTGGCCCAAATTATCGAAAACCATCTAAACGACAAGTGATATGCTGCTGATTTACCCCCTGATGTTAGGAACCTGGGAGATTGTCGCCATCGTCCTGGTGATTCTCCTCCTGTTCGGCGGAAAGAAGATTCCCGAACTGATGCGCGGCCTTGGCAAGGGTGTCAAGAGCTTCAAGCAGGGCATGAACGAAGTGGAGAAGGAGATCAAGGACATCGACGAGGATTATAACAAGGAAGAGAAGAAGTAGTGGCTGCCCAGGACGGTGAAATGTCCTTCTGGGACCATCTGGACGTACTGAGGGGAACCCTGTTCCGCTCGGTGCTGGCCGTCATACTGGTCTCCGTCGTCTTCCTGGCGATTCCCGAGCGGCTGTTCAAGGCCGTTCTCTGGCCCACGACTTCCGACTTCATCCTGTACAAGTGGCTGGGACTGGACTTCTCGATGTCCCTGATCAACATCGAGGTGTCCGCGCAGTTCTTTGTCCACCTGAAGATCTCCATCCTGATGGCGGCCATCATCGCCTTCCCGTACATCATCTGGGAAATCTGGCGGTTTGTCGCCCCCGCCCTCTATGACAATGAGAAGAAGGCGGTGCGGAAGGCGTTCGGGATGTCCTCGTTCCTGTTCTACCTGGGTGTCGCGGTGGGCTATTTCATCGTCCTGCCCGTGTGCCTGATGTTCTTCATGAACTATACGGTAAGCGATACGGTCCAGAACACGATTTCCCTGAACTCGTACATCTCCCTGTTCACCTCGATGGTGTTCCTGATCGGTCTGCTGTTCGAGTTCCCGACGGTCGTGCTGGTCCTCTCGAGCATGGGCCTTCTCACCCGCAAACAACTCCGGGGATTCCGGAAATCCGCCTTCGTCGTGATCCTCATCCTGGCGGCCTTCATCACCCCGAGCGACCCGTTCTCCATGTTCGTGCTGTCCATCCCGCTGTACGGCCTGTACGAATTCTCCATCCTGGTGTGCAAACCCGATACCCCGACCGACGATGATCTCGCTGAATAACGTCACCGTTGCCTATGGCAGTTTCACGCTGCTGGACGATATCAGCGTCCACATCAGTGAAAGCGACAAGGTGGGCCTCGTCGGCAAGAACGGGGCCGGGAAGTCCACGCTGATGAAACTGATCACGGGGGAGCAGAGCCCGACCGCCGGCCATATCGACATGCCCGCCGACATCCGGATCGGCTACCTGCCCCAGATCATGGAGCACCACCGCGGCCGCAGTGTCATCGACGAGGTGATGACGGTGTTCGACCACCTGCATGAACTGGAGCGGGAACTGGAGCGGATCAATGCCGAACTGGGGGAGCGGACCGACTATGAATCAGCCGCTTACGCCCGTTTGATCGACCGGATGAACGAGATCAATGACCGCCTGGCGCTGGAAACGGGGGAGTCGCCCCGGGTGCAGGCGGAACGGACGCTCTTCGGCCTGGGCTTCAAGCCGGATGAACTCGACCGTCATACGGAAACCTTTAGCCAGGGCTGGAACATGCGCATCGAACTGGCCAAGGTCCTGCTCGCCCATCCGGACGTGCTGCTGC
>JAFXMA010000103.1 GCA_017530725.1 Bacteroidales bacterium | reverse complement strand
CCCTTTTCGGCGATGTTCCGGATGACCTCGCTCTGGATCTTGAAGAGCATGTCGTCATTGACATATCCCGTCTCACCGAGACCGAGGCGGCCCGAGGAGAAGAAACTGGACATCGAGAACAGGCTCTTGCGCTGCTCGCCGCCTTCGAAAATGCTCTTGGAGTAGCCGCTTTCCTCGGCGGCCTTGCAGATCAGTTCGTTGTCATAGACCGGGATGCCGAGTTTCTTTCCGACGGCCTGGGCGACGTATCCGCCGCCGCTGCCGAACTGTCTTCCTACGTTGATGATCGTGTTTTTCATGCCGGACTAAATCTTGCTTCCGAGAATGGCGGGGTCGTCCCCGTCCTTGAGTTGTGCGAGTTTCCGCAGCAGGCCGACGGCGAAGAAGGCCGTGACGATGGCGGCGATGGTGTCCGAGATGGGGAAACTGTACCACACGCCGACCTCGGACTCCATGAGCGGCGGCAGCAGGTAGATGCACGGCAGCAGGAACAGCAACTGCCGGGAAAGGGACAGGAAGATGGACTTGTTCACCATGCCGAGGCACTGGAACAGGTTGGTCGTGATCATCTGGAATCCGATGATCGGGAAGGCGAGGTTCATCATCCGCAGACCCCGGGCGGCCAGGTCGTGCAACTGCGGGTCCGGGGTGAAGATGCTCACGGTGGGACCGGGGAAGACCTCGGAGATGAGGAAGCCGAACAGGCAGACGAGGGTGGCCCAGCCGGCGGTCTTGACATAGACTTCCCGCACGCGGCCGTACTGCCGGGCGCCGTAGTTGTATCCGGCGATCGGCTGCATGCCCTGGTTGAATCCCATGATGATCATCACGAACAGGAAACTGATCCGGTTCACGATGCCGTAGGCGCCGAGCGCCAGGTCTCCGCCCCACTTGACGAGTTGCTGGTTGATGAACAGCACGACGATGCAACTGGCGAGGTTCATCAGGAACGGCCCCATGCCGATGGCCAGGGAATCCTTGGCGATCCGCCAGTCGATCCGGAAGACCTTCCGGCTGCGGGGGAGGTGGAGGAACTTCTTCTGGTCCAGGAAGAACCACATCGTGTAGCACAGGGCCATGAACTGGCACAGGACGGTGGCGAGGGCGGCTCCCTGGATGCCCATCTTGAGCCCGAAGATGAAGACCGGGTCCAGGATGGCGTTGGAGGTGACCGTGAAGAGCGTCAGCGCCATCGCCGTCTTGGGATTCCCGGAGGACCGGATGACGCTGTTCAGGCCGAAATACAGGTGCGTGACGGCGTTTCCGCAGGCGATGATGGTCATGTAGTCCCGGGCGAAGGGGAGGGTGGCGTCGCTGGCTCCGAAAAAGCGGAGGATCGGGTCCATCCACAGCAGGGTCACGGCCGTGAAGATGATGCCGGTGAGGATGTTCAGCGTCACTTCGTTGGAGAGGACCTTGTTCGCGACGGCATAGTTCTTCTGCCCCAGCAGGACGGAGATCATCGTCGCGGCGCCCACACCCACCAGGGTTCCGAACGCCGTGGAGATGTTCATCAGCGGGAAGGTGACCGCGAGGCCGGAGATGGCGAGCGAACCCACTTCGGCGATATGGCCGATGTAGATGCTGTCCACCATATTATAAAGCGAAGACGCAGTCATGGCGATGATGCCGGGGACTGCGTACTGCCGGATGAGCCGGTTGATGGGCTTGACGCCCAGTTCGGTGGGAATGCTGCCGGCCATAGGCTACTGGGCAGGGACCATTTCCACGTCGAACCGGAGCGCGGCGTAAGCCGGGATCAGTTTGCCCGATCCGGAACTGCCGTAACCGAGGTCGTATCCGAAGGCGAAGGAGGCCTTCTCGCCGGCATGCATGTGGTAGAGACCATGGGCGAAGCCGGGGATGGTGGAATTGTTGTTCATCTTCATCTCGGTGGCCTTCTCTCCCCAGGTGACTTCGACAGGGGCGTATTTCTTGGTCGGGTCGTAGATGTGATAGAACTTGGCGGTGTCCGCGATGGTGGTGTCGAACACCTGGTTGTCCCAGACGCGGCGGCCGATATAGTTGATGGATACGGTCGTATCGGTGGGCATCTCGGCGGGTTCGTGGTCGAACTCCGTGAAGGACTTGAAGAACACGGCGGCGGTGGAAAGGGTGTCTTTCACCTGCCAGAGCCGGTCGGAATAACTCCGGAGATAGTTGAGTTCGTATTCGGGGAGATTGGCGGCCTGTCCCATCAGGGTGACCGTATAGATCATGGAACTGACTTCGGTCTCGGTCTCGAGATACTTGTCCAGGGAGTCGTGACGGTCCCGGGTCATCATCCAGGAAGGGATGACGGCCGTCCGGGTTCCGCCCACCCTCATCCCGTCCAGCATGGCATCCATACCGGCATAACTCAGGCCTTCGCCGGTCAATACCACCTGCTGGCCATAATAGTAAGTCTGGTCCCAGGTGCCCAGTTGTTTCGCCCACTGCTCGTCCGAGTTGTAGGAGACGGTGCCGTTCAGGGAGCGGATCGTGTAGGTCATGAAGGTGACACCCATGTTCTTGGACCATTCCAGGCCGGTGCCGGGGGTGTCCTCGATGATGTAAACGCCGTTTTGCGCGTCGGCACCGGGATAGTGGATGTCGAGCCAGGCGTCGAACTGGCGCTTGATGGCCACATTGGGACCTTCGCCGTTGTTCTTGTTGCAGGAGACCGCCAGGACGGCGGCGAGGACCGGCAGGAGGAGGATGTTTCGGAAGATATGGTTCATTATTCTCATCTTAATCATTGGATATGCTGTTCACCCATACGTGGTAAACCAGGGCTGACCTTGCAGGAATCGTGCCTTGGACACGGTTCCCGTAGGCATATTTGCCGGAAAAGAGGATGTAGCACTCGTCCTGCCCCCGGACGCCTTCCAGCCCCTGCTGCAGACCGTCCAGCAGACTGTCGTCCAGGACGATGGTCGCGATGGTGAAGGCTGTGGTGTCGGAAAGCCTCCAGCCGGCGGCGTCGGCCGTTTCCTTGTGGTTGGTGGCGAACATGTTGGCGGAAGTGACGTTGGCACCGGACAGGGTATAACCGGCGTAGTAGAAAGAGACGGTCCCGCCGGCGCGGAGCGTGTCGGCCAGGAGCCCTTCGCGCTGGAGCGTATCGTGCAGGACCACGCGGACCGTACCGTTCTTGTAAGTGACGGTGGCCGTTTCGTCCTTCTTGAGTTGGGCCTCCACGAAGGACGCGATGTTGGTTTCCTGCTTGTCGTAGGTCAGTTGCACCGACTCTTTGTTGCAGGCGGGCACGAGGCCGGCGAGGAGGAGGACGGAAGCCAGTATGCGGGTGCTCTTCTTCATGACAGGCAGGCTTTGGAAACTTGTTCGAGGTAGGCGGAAGCATCCTCGCGGCAGGCGATGTCGCCGGGCCAGAAAAGTTTCCCGCCGGAGGCGTTCTCATGGCCGCCGCCGTGGAAATGGCTCGTGGCGCAGGCGCGGGCCGACCAGCCCTTCTTGGACCGGATGGACACGCGGAAATGCCCGCCGTTCTCCTTCAGGAGGATGCTCATCTTCACGCGGTCGATGGACAGGGGGATGTTCACGAGTCCCTCCGTTTCGCCTTCGTCCACGCCGAAGCGGTCCATGATTTCCCGGGTGGCGATGATGTAGGCGAGCCCCTCCGGGGTGATGCGCATGGCTTCGTACTGGAGGTAGCCCATCACGCGGACCCGGTTTTCGCGGTAGCGGTTGTACAGGTCCGCGAGGACGGCTTCACGGTCCACGCCTGCGGCGATGAGGTCCGCGGCCATCCGGAAGGTACCGGGATAGACGGAGTTCGCGAAATTGTTGGTGTCGGTGGTCATCCCGGTCAGGAGGGCGCGGGCTGTGTCGGCGGGAAGCCGGCGGGGATCGCCGCCGATGTCCGGGAGTTCCAGGAGGGTATAGTACAGCAGTTCCGACGCGGAAGAGACGTCCGGGGTGGAGAAGACCACCTGGAAATGCTCCGTGTCGGGGCCGATGTGATGGTCGATGAGCACTTTCGGGGCGGGGGAGGCTTCGAAGGCCTCCTGCAGGCCCTCCGTGCGGGAGAACCCGTTGGCGTCCAGCAGGACCACCAGGTCGCTGGCCGCGATGCGGGCGAGGCAGGCATCCGGCTGCGTGTCGAAGCACAGCAGCGGAACGCCGGCCGGGACGATGGGACGGACCGTGGCGGCGGGGGAGTCGGGCAGGACGGCGACGGCGTCCTTGCCCCGGCATTCCCGGAGATAGCCCACGAGGGCGGACACGCTGCCCAGCGCATCCCCGTCCGGGTGCGTATGGGCCGTGACCGTCACCGTCACGCCGCTTTCCAGGAGAGCGTCGAGCCTCCGGACGGCTTCGCTGTCGATTCCGTACAAATCCATCTTTTCTTTTGCGATGCAAAAATACAAAATATATTGCTTTTCATAAATGATTTTTGTAACTTTGTCCGAACTTTGAAAAAATTGTAAAACACTAAAATAATGAACAAGACTGTCAAAATCATCGTCGAGATCCTTCTCGCCCTTGCCGCTGTCGGTTGTGTCTATGGCATTTACAACAGCATCATGAAGCCGGTTAACTTCAACAAGGAGAAGGCCCGTCGTCAGGAGGTCGCCGTCCAGCGCCTCAAGGACATCCGTACCCTCGAGGTCGCCTTCAAGGGCGTCAACAACCGCTTCACGGCCGACATCGACTCCCTCATCAACTTCTACAACACCGGCAAGATGGACATCATCATGCAGGTCGGTTCCAACGACGACTCCCTCGCCGTCGCGAACACGAACAAGTACAAGAACGACAAGAATTTCAAGAAGTTGAGCAAGGAAGAGCAGAATGCGAAATTCATGGAACTCTACCGCAAGGGTGAGAAACTCGTGTTCTCCATCAGCACTCCGATCAATGTGAAGGACACTCTGTTCAACAACCGTCCCGAATTCCACATCGACTCGCTCAAGTACATCCCGTTCTCCGGCAAGCAGCCCGTCCAGATGGATGCCATCGTGAAGACTGTGTCCGGTGTCCAGGTTCCGCTGTTCGAGGCCCGCATGCCTTGGAAGGCCCTCCTCAAGGGCATGGACAACCAACTCCGCATCAATCTCGATGCCGAGGCCAAGGACCAGAACCGGTACGAAGGCCTGCAGGTCGGTTCCGTTACCGCACCGAACAACAACGCCGGTAACTGGGAGTAATCGTCCGCGATGGAAAGTCCGCGTACACCCGTTTCAGGAATATCCATTCAAGTTTCCTTGAGTGGATATTCTTTTAAGGTACGGGAGGGTGGCGAGGTCCGCTCTTCCGCCTGGTTGTCCGCCGACCGTCTGTTCACCACCCCGGAGTTCCAGCGCCGTTACGAAACGGTGGACATCTCCCTCCTCACGCCCAAGTGCACCCTCGTCCCGGAATCCTTCTTCCGCCCCGAGGCCGTCCGGGCCATGCTGTCGGACGTGGTCTCCCTGGAACCTTCCGATGCCACGGGCTTTGTCCGCATCCCCGAACTCGGAGCCGTCCTGCTGTTCTCCAACTCCATCGGCGAATCCCTCTCCAGGGTCCTTTCGCAGACCGTCCTGACGGCCTCCGGAGCCCAGGCGCCCGTCCTCCCGGAGATGTACTACATCCTCAAGGCGCTGCCCGCCTGCGAGGATTACAACAAGGTCGTCGCCTCCTACCGGGACGGCTGGCTGCACCTGGCCGTCGCGCAGGGCCGCAGCCTGCAACTGGCGAACGTCTATGCCGCCCCCGATTTCACCACGGCCGAATATTTCCTGTTCCTTGCGCTGAAGCGCCTCCAGTTGAATCCGGAGGTGACGACGGTCTGCTTCCGCACGCCCCTCACCTCCGAGGCCGAACTGTCCCTGTACCGCTATTTCAAGGCGGTCGTCGAACTATGAGGATCATCGGCGGACGCCTGAAAGGGAAGACCATCCTGCCGCCCGCAGGCTACAAGGCACGCCCGACCACGGACTTCGCCCGCGAGGGCCTGTTCAACGTCCTGGACAACGAATACGAATTCGAGGACCTCAAGGTGCTGGACCTCTTCGGAGGTACCGGCGCCATTTCGTTCGAGTTCGCCTCCCGGGGCGCGTCCCGCGTGTACTGCGTGGAGATGGCGCGTGAGAATGCGTCCTTCATCAAGACCGAGGCGCAGCGCCTGGGGCTCACGAACGTGACGATGGTCCGGGACAACGTGTTCGACTTCCTCCCCATCTGCCGCGAAAAGTTCGACCTCATCTTCGCCGATCCGCCCTACGCCCTGGACGGCCTGGAAACCCTTCCCGACCAGGTGTTCGCGCAGGATCTCCTCCATCCCGGCTGTTACTTCATCCTGGAGCACGGCGGAGAGCACTCCTTCCGGGAGCACCCTCGCTTCAAGAAGGAAAAAGTCTATGGCCGCGTGCATTTCTCTTTCTTCGAAAAACCTGAATAGACGCTATGTATTCGTTCCTCATCAGCATTGCCGCCCTGGTAGTGGGTTACCTGGTCTATGGCGCCTTCGTGGAGAAAGTGTTCGGACCGGACCCCAACCTGGTGACGCCGGCCGTCGCGAAGGCCGACAACGTGGACTTCATCCTGATGCCCACCTGGAAGGTGTTCATGATCCAGTTCCTGAACATCGCCGGGACGGGGCCCATCTTCGGCGCCATCATGGGCGCGAAGTTCGGCCCGTCCGCCTACCTGTGGATCGTCTTCGGCTGCATCTTCGGCGGTGCCGTCCATGATTACCTGTCCGGCATGCTCTCCGTCCGTCACGGCGGCTCCGGCTATCCCATCCTCGTGGGCCGGTACCTCGGTGAGGGGACGAAGAAAGTGATGCTGGTATTCTCGGTCCTGCTCCTGCTGATGGTGGGCGCGGTGTTCGTGTACAGCCCCGCCGTCATCCTCGGCGACATGGCCGGCGACGGAAGCCAGGGATCGATGATGCTCTGGATAGGGGTTATCTTCATTTATTATATTATCGCGACGCTGCTCCCCATCGACAAGATCATCGGCCGGATCTATCCCGTGTTCGCCGCCGCCCTCCTGTTCATGGCGGTGGCGCTGCTGGTGTGCCTTCTCGTGAAGTGGCCCTCCATCCCCGAATTCTGGGAAGGCCTGCAGAACCGCGGCCCGTCGGTGGGCCTGAAGGACCAGCCCATCTTCCCGTGCCTGTTCATCACCATCGCCTGCGGGGCCGTGAGCGGCTTCCATGCCACCCAGAGCCCCCTGATGGCCCGCTGCATCGGCAATGAGAAACTGGGCCGTCCGGTCTTCTACGGGTCGATGGTCACCGAAGGACTCGTGGCCCTGGTCTGGGCAGCCGTGTCCTCCTACTTCTTCTTCGACGGTGGCGCCGCGGCCGTGGGCTCCGACATCACGGCGGCCGCCCCGACGGTGGTCACGAAGGTTTCCAGCAGTTGGCTGGGCCTGCTGGGCGGCATCCTCGCCGTCCTGGGTGTCGTCGCCGCCCCCATCACCAGCGGCGATACGGCGTTCCGCAGCGCCCGCCTCATCATCGCCGATTTCCTGCACCTGGACCAGGGCCCGATGCGGAAGCGCCTGTACATCGCCGTCCCGCTCTTCGTCCTGTCGGCCCTCCTCCTGTGGTACAACATCGCCGATGCGAACGGTTTCAACGTCATCTGGCGCTACTTCGGCTGGGCGAACCAGACGCTTTCCGTGTTCATGTTCTGGACCGCGACGGTATATCTGGTGAAGAACAAGGGAGGCCTGTACTACCTGATCACCCTGATTCCCGGCCTGTTCATGACGTCCGTTTGCCTGACATTCATCCTCGTGGACAAGATCGGCCTGGGCCTTCCCGCGACCTTCATCCCGTGGATTGCCGTCGGAACTTTTGTCATTTCGGCAATTCTTTTCTATCTTTGGAAATATCGTAAAAACAGATAGACATGCTTGATAAAGAACGCGGGCTGTACGTAGCCCACTCCGCCAATGGCCCCATTTCCATCGTCGGCAAGATGGCGAACCGTCACGGCCTTATCGCCGGTGCCACCGGTACCGGCAAGACCGTCACCCTCCAGGTACTGGCCGAAACCTTCTGCCAGGCCGGCGTGCCCTGCTTCATGGCCGATATGAAGGGCGACCTCTCCGGTATCAGCCAGGCGGGCAAACTCTCCGGTTTCATCCAGAAGCGTCTGCCGGAGTTCGGCATCGAGGACCCGCAGTTCCAGAGTTGTCCGGTCCGCTTCTTCGATGTCTATGGCGAGCAGGGCCACCCCATGCGTTCCACCATCTCCAACATGGGTCCGGATCTCCTCGGCCGCCTGATGGAACTGAACGATACGCAGACCGGTGTCCTGAACATCGTCTTCAAGATCGCGGATGACAACGGCCTCCTGCTTGACGACCTGAAGGACCTCCGCGCGATGCTCAACTTCGTGGGCCAGAACGCGGCGGAATTCACCACCCAGTACGGCAACGTGTCCACGGCCTCCATCGGCGCCATCCAGCGCGCCCTCCTGGGCCTGGAGAACCAGGGTGCGGACCTGTTCTTCGGCCGTCCTTACTTCGATATCTTCGACCTTCTCCAGTGCGAAGGCGGGAAGGGCGTGATGAACGTCCTGGCCGCCGACAAACTGATGCTCAAGCCGAAACTCTATTCCACCTTCCTCCTCTGGCTGCTGTCCGAACTGTACAGCACCCTTCCGGAAGTCGGTGACATGGACCTTCCGAAACTCGTCTTCTTCTTCGACGAGGCCCACATGCTCTTCGAGGACACTTCCAAGGCCCTGACCGCCAAGATCGAGCAGGTCATCCGCCTCATCCGCTCCAAGGGCGTGGGCATCTACTTCGTCACGCAGAGCCCGACCGACATCCCCGAAAACATCCTGGGCCAACTCGGCAACCGGGTCCAGCACGCCCTCCGTGCCTATACCCCCAAGGACCAGAAAGCCGTCAAGGTCGCCGCGGAAACCTTCCGGGTGAATCCGGCCTTCGACACCTACGAAGCCATCCTCCAACTGGAGACCGGTGAAGCCCTCGTCTCCTTCCTGGACGAGAAGGGCGCCCCGTCCATGGTCGAGCGCGCGAAGATCCTCTTCCCGCTGAGCCAGATCGGCGCCATCACCGAGGACCAGCGTGCCCAGATTATCAAGCAGTCCCGCCTCTGGGGCCGCTACGACAAGGTCGATGACCGCGAGAGCGCCTATGAGATCCTGGTCGCCGCCACGGCGGAAGCCGAGCGCCAGAAGGCCGAACTCCAGGCGCAGAAGGAGGCCGAGAAGCAGGCCGCCATCGAGGCCAAGGAACAGGCCCGGCTCGAAAAGGAGCAGGCGAAGGCCGAGAAAGAGCAAGCCAAGAAAAAGAAGAACAGCATCGCCTCCAAGGTCCTGAAGTCCGTGATCACCGCCGTCACCGGCGTCGTCGCCGCCTCCGTGGCCGATTCCGTGACCGGAACCAAGAAGAAAAGCACGACGTCCACGACCAAGAAGGCGGTCCAGAAGGCCACCAAGTCCGCGACCAACACCATTACCAAAGAACTCACAAGGAGCATCCTGGGGAACCTCATCAAATAGAGGTTCCCCCTTTTCCCATCATACTGAAACCTGAATCCTAAAATGACTTTGAAAATCGTTGTCCTGGCCAAACAAGTCCCGGACACCCGCAACGTGGGCAAAGACGCCATGACGGCCGAAGGGACCGTGAACCGCGCCGCCCTGCCCGCCATCTTCAATCCCGACGACCTGAACGCCCTGGAACAGGCCCTCCGCCTGAAAGAGAAGAACCCGGGCTCAACCGTAGCCATCCTGACGATGGGCCCGCCCCGGGCGGGCGAGATCATCCGCCAGGGCCTCTATCGCGGTGCCGATACCGGCTACCTCCTCACCGACCGGCTTTTCGCCGGCGCCGACACGCTCGCCACTTCCTATGCCCTGGCCACCGCCATCCGGAAGATCGGCGGGGTGGACCTTGTCATCGGCGGCCGCCAGGCCATCGACGGGGACACGGCCCAGGTGGGCCCCCAGGTGGCCGAGAAACTGGGCATGACACAAGTCACCTATGCCCAGGAAATCCTGGATGTAAAGGACGGCAAAGCGACCATCCTCCGCTCCATCGACGGCGGCGTCGAAACGGTCGAAGCGCCGCTTCCCCTCGTCGTCACCGTGAACGGTACGGCGGCACCCTGCCGCCCCCAGAACGTGCGGCTCGTCATGCAATACAAGTGGGCTACCTGCCCTTCCGAGCGTCCGGAGAACGATCCCCACGCCGACCTGTATGCGGAGCGGCCCTACCTGAACCTCACCCAGTGGACGGTGGCCGATGTGGACGGGGACCCGTCCCAGTGCGGCTTCGCCGGCTCTCCGACCCGCGTGAAGTCGGTGCAGAACATCGTCTTCCAGGCCAAGGAAAGCAAGACCCTCACGGCGTCCGACGCGGATGTGGAAGGCCTGGTCCGGGAACTCATCAGTGAAAAGATTATCGGCTAAGACTATGGATAACGTATTCGTTTATTGCGAGATCGAGGGCACGGTCGTGGCCGAGGTCTCCCAGGAACTCCTGACCAAGGGCCGCAAACTCGCGGACGAACTGGGCGTGGAACTGCACGCCGTCGTGGCCGGTACCGGCATCAAGGGTGCCGTAGAGTCCCAGATCCTCCCTTACGGGGTGGACAAACTGTTCGTATTTGACGGGAAGGACCTGTTCCCTTACACGTCCGCTCCCCATACCGATATCCTCGTGAACCTCTTCAAGGAGGAGAAACCGCAGATCTGCCTGATGGGCGCGACCGTCATCGGCCGTGACCTGGGTCCGCGCGTATCCTCTTCCCTCACCAGCGGCCTTACCGCCGACTGCACGCAACTCGAGATCGGCGATTTCGACGATGTCAAGACCGGGAAGTCGTATAAGAACCTCCTGTACCAGATCCGGCCCGCCTTCGGCGGCAACATCGTGGCGACCATCGTGAATCCGGACCACCGTCCGCAGATGGCGACCGTCCGTTCCGGCGTCATGCAGAAGGCCCTGTACGCGGGGAAGGCCCGTGGGGAAGTGGCCTATCCCGAGGTGGACCGCTATGTGAGCCCGGAGGCCTATGTGGTCCGGGTGCTCGACCATCATGTGGAAGCGGCGAAGCACAACCTCAAGGGGGCTTCCATCGTCGTTTCCGGCGGTTACGGCATGGGCTCCAAGGAAGGATTCCAGATGCTGTTCGACCTGGCGAAGGTCCTCCACGCGGAAGTGGGCGCCAGCCGCGCCGCCGTGGACGCCGGTTTCTGCGATGCGGACCGGCAGATCGGCCAGACCGGCGTGACCGTCCATCCCAAGGTGTACATCGCCTGCGGCATCAGCGGCCAGATCCAGCACATCGCCGGCATGCAGGACAGCAGCATCATCATCAGCGTGAACTCCGACCCGGATGCCCCCATCAACCGGATCGCGGACTACGTGATCGTGGGCACGGTGGAGGAAGTGGTCCCGAAACTCATCAAATATTACAAGAAAAACAGCAAGTAAGCCATGGCCAATTACTATACCGACCATCCCGAGATCGCCTTCTACCTGCAGCATCCCCTGATGCGCCGGATCGTGGAACTTCGGGAAAAGGGATTCGCGGACAAGGACCTGTATCCGGACGCTCCCGTAAACTATGAAGACTGCATCGAAAACTACCGGCGCCTGCTGGAAGTGGTGGGAGACATCACCGCCAACATCATCGCCCCGAACTCGGAGAGCGTGGACCAGGAAGGGCCGCACCTGGAGAACGGGCGGATGATCTATGCCTCCAAGACCGTGGAGAACATGGATGCGATGCGCAAGGCCGGCCTCACCGGCGTCGCGCAGCCGCGCCGGTACGGCGGCCTGAACCTGCCCAACATCCTGTTCAGCATGTGTTCCGAACTGGTGAGCGCCGCCGACGCCTCGTTCCAGAATATCTGGAGCCTGCAGAGTTGCGCCGACACCCTGTATGAGTTCGGATCCGAGGAGCAGCGGCAGAAGTACATCCCGCGCATCTGCGCCGGTGAGACCATGTCCATGGACCTGACCGAGCCTGATGCCGGTTCGGACCTCCAGCGCGTGATGCTCAAGGCGACGTGGAGCGAGGAGCAGGGCTGCTGGCTCCTGAACGGCGTGAAGCGGTTCATCACCAACGGCGACTCCGACATCCACCTCGTCCTCGCCCGCAGCGAAGAGGGCACCCGGGACGGCCGCGGCCTGTCGATGTTCATCTATGACAAGCGGCAGGGCGGCGTGGACGTACGCCACATCGAGCATAAACTGGGCATCCACGGCTCTCCCACCTGCGAACTCACCTACAAGAACGCCCGTGCGGAACTGTGCGGCAGCACCCGGATGGGCCTGATCAAGTATGTGATGGCCCTGATGAACGGTGCGCGCCTGGGCATCGGCGCCCAGTCCACCGGCCTGAGCCAGGAAGCGTACAACGAGGCGGCCCGGTATGCCTCGGAACGCGCCCAGTTCGGCCAGACCATCGAGCACTTCCCGGGCGTGTACGACATGCTCAGCCGGATGAAGGCGAAACTCGACGCCAGCCGCACCCTGCTCTATCATACCGCTGCCCATGTGGACGTGTACAAATGCCTGGAGGACATCCAGCGCGACCGTCCGCTGACGGGGGAGGAGCGCGCCGAAATGAAGAAATACAGCCGCCTGGCCGACGCGTTCACGCCCCTGTGCAAGGGCATGAGTTCTGAATACGCGAACCAGAACGCCTTCGACTGCGTTTCCGTCCACGGCGGGTCCGGCTTCATCATGGAGTACAAGTGCCAGCGCCTCATGCGGGACGCGCGCATCTTCAATATCTATGAAGGAACCACCCAACTCCAGGTCGTGGCGGCGGTCCGCTACATCACGAACGGCGCCTATTCGGAGATTATCCGGGGCCTGCTCGCCGAGCCCGTATCGGCGGAGATGGAACCCCTCCGGGCCCGTACCGCGGCCCTCGCCGACATCTATGACGCGAGTATCGCGGCCGTCAAGGCCTTCGAGGACCAGGAAGTCCTGGACTTCCTCGCCCGTCGCCTGTATGACATGACCGGTGAAATCGTGATGTCCCTGCTGTTGCAGCGGGATGCCTCGCAGGCGCCGGACCTCTTCGCGAAGTCCGCCCGCGTGATGACGCAGATGGCCGAGGAAACCGTGATGGGAAAGAGCGCTTACATCCGCGCTTTCAAGGCCTCCGACCTCGCCGCATTCCGTGTGGCGGAGGCGTAGGGACGTCCTTTAATACTTCCAGTGTGGACCGAACCGTTCGAATGCGGCTCGGTCCAACTGTTCCCGGTCGTCCGGATGGGCGACGGAGATCAGGAGGCGGGCCCGCTCCTGGAGGGACTTGCCGTAGAGGTTCACGGCGCCGTATTCGGTCACGACCCACTGGACGTCGGCACGGGGCGTGACGACGCCGGCGCCGGGCTTGAGGGTAGGGACGATCTTGGGGGTGAGTTTCGCGGTGCGGGACGCCATCGCGATGATGGCCTTGCCGCCGGGCGACATCTTGGCGCCGCGGACGAAATCCAGTTGGCCGCCGGTACCGGAGTACATGCGGGTGCCGATGGAATCGGCGCACACCTGGCCCGTCAGGTCGATCTCCGTCGCGGAGTTGATGGACACGACGTTCGGGTTCCTGGCGATGATCCAAGGGTCGTTCGTATAGGCGATTTCCCGCATCAGGACGGCGGGGTTCCGGTCGATGAAATCATACACTTCCTGCGATCCGAGGAGGAAGGAGGCGACGACCTTGCCGGTGTCGATCTTCTTCGCGGCACCGTCGATGACACCCTTCCGGATGAGGTCCAGGGCGCCGTCGGCGAACATTTCCGTATGCAGGCCGAGGTGCCGGTGATTCGCGAGTTCGGAGCACACGGCGTTCGGCAGGGAGCCGATGCCCATCTGCAGGCAGGCCCCGTCGGGGACGAGTTCCGAGCAGTTCCGGCCGATGAGCCGGTCGATGGCGGTGGGCTCCACATAGTCCTTGGTGATAAGCGGGGTATCGTCCCGGACGAAGGCGTCGAAACGCTCCACGGGGATGGGATCGCCGTAGGAGAAGGGGACGTGCGGATTGACGACCGCCAGTTTCAGGCGGGCCACTTCCAGGGCGGCGATGGAACAGTCCACGGACGTGCCGAGGGAGACCATCCCGTCGATGGGTTCGGACACCTGCACCATGGCGACATCGCAGGGGAGCGCGCCGCTCCGGTACATCGACTGGGACTCGAACAGGTTCGCCGGGAGATAGTCCGCGTAGCCTTCCTGGACGCTTTTCCGCACGTTCGGCCCCACGAAGAAACCCTGGTCGAAAAAGACGCCCTCATAGTCCGCGGACCCGTATGGGGCGGGCCCTTCCGTATGGAAATGATGGAAGTGGAGGTCGCGCAACGCATCGGCCCTGCGGCACAGGGTGTCGATGAGGACGTGAGGGACGCTGGCGATGCTCGAGAGGTGGATGTGGTCCCCGCTCCGGACGCCGCGGACGGCTTCGTCGGCCGATATGTAGGTTAAGGGTTTCATGGCGTAAAACGTGCAAATATAGGCAGATTCTTTGTATATTTGTAAAAATTTTATGAATAAAATGCATACCCGCGAAGAAAAGGTGGCCGCTTTCGGCCGTTTGCTGGACATCATGGATACGCTCCGGGAACAGTGCCCCTGGAATGCCGCCCAGACCTTCGAGTCCATCCGTCCGCTGTCCGAGGAAGAGGTGTACGAACTCAGCGACGCCATCCTCAAGGGCGACCGGAAGGGGACGGCGAAGGAGATCGGCGACCTGCTGTACCACATGGTCTTCTACGCGCGCATCGGCCAGGAGGAAGGTTCCTTCGACATCGCGGACAGCATCAACAAGGTCTGCGACAAGATGGTTTTCCGCCATCCGCACGTGTTCGGCCCCGAGGCCGGCAAGCCCACCACCGCCAAGGAAATCGCCGATACCTGGGAACTCGTGAAGGCGAAGGAGAAAGACGGCAACAAGCGGGTGATGTCCGGCATCCCCGACGCCATGCCCGCCGTCCTCAAGGCCATGTCCCTCCAGGAAAAGGCCCGCGGCTGCGGTTTCGACTGGGAGCAGAAGGAAGACGTGTGGCCGAAGGTCAGGGAGGAACTCGGCGAGGCGGAAGACGCCTGCACCGAAAACGATCCCGCCCACATGCGGGAAGAGTTCGGCGACCTTCTCTTCGCCGTCATCAATGCCTCCCGCCTGTACGGCATCGACCCGGAAGCCGCCCTCAACGGCGCCTGCAGCAAGTTCCGCCGCCGTTTCAACTATATGGAGGAAGAAACTATCCGGCGCGGCCTCCGTCTCGCCGACATGACCCTCGCCGAGATGGACGCCATCTGGGACGAAGGCAAGGCGAAGGGACTGTGATATGGGAATACGGAATCTTTTCCGTATCTTTGCAGTTTGAATTGACAGGATTATGGCAGAGAATACATTATTGGAGAAGGTATTGAGCCTTCAGGACAAATACCGGAAACTGGAAGCCTCGCTGGCGGATCCGGAAGTGATCGCCGACATGAAGAAGTTTGTCCAGTTGAACAAGGACTACAAGGAACTGCAGCCCATCATCGCTGCGGGGCTCGAGTACAAGCGGATGCTGGACGAACTCGCGCAGGCGAAGGACATCCTGATGAACGAGAAGGACGAGGACCTGAAGGAGATGGCCCGCGACGAGGTCGCGGAGATCGAACCGAAACTCCCCGAGATGGAGCAGAACATCAAACTGCTCCTCATCCCTGCCGATCCGGACGATTCCAAGAACGCGATGGTGGAAATCCGCGGCGGCACCGGTGGTGACGAGGCCGCGATCTTCGCCGGCGACCTGTTCCGGATGTACCAGCACTTTGCCGAGCGCCGGGGCTGGAAACTGGAGGTCACCGACCAGGCTCCCGGCACGGCCGGCGGCTTCAAGCAGATCGTGTTCAAACTCTCTTCCAGCCAGGACGGCGTGTACGGCGTGATGAAGTATGAATCCGGCGTGCACCGCGTCCAGCGTGTCCCGCAGACGGAAACCCAGGGACGCATCCAGACATCGGCCGCTTCCGTGGCCGTGTTCCCGGAAGCCGGCGAGTTCGACGTGGAACTGAATCCGGCCGATATTCGCAAGGATCTCTTCTGCGCCTCCGGACCGGGCGGCCAGGGCGTGAACACCACCTACTCCGCCGTGCGTCTGACCCACATCCCTTCCGGCCTCGTGGTCCAGTGCCAGGAGGAGCGCTCCCAACTCAAGAACCTGGACCGCGCGATGGAGGAACTCCGCACCCGTCTGTACAATCTCGAACATCAGAAATACCTGGACGGCATCGCCGCGAAGCGCAAGACCATGGTATCCACCGGCGACCGTTCCGCGAAGATCCGTACCTATAACTATCCCCAGGGCCGCGTGACGGACCACCGCATCGGCTGGAGCATGTACAACCTGCCCGTCTTCATGGACGGTGACATCCAGGAGTGCATCGACCAACTCCAGATCGCGGAGAACGCAGAACGCCTGAAGGAAGCCGGTGAGGAGGAATGATATGGACCGGAAAGACGAAGGACTGAAAGCGCTGGGCGGCGAGACCGTTTACAGCCAGCATTACGACCCCTCCGTTCTCGAAACCTTCGAGAACCAGCATCCCGACAACGACTACTGGGTGCGTTTCAACTGCCCGGAGTTCACCACCCTGTGCCCCATCACCGGCCAGCCGGACTTCGCGGAGATCCGCATCTCCTATGTCCCGGACCGCCGGATGGTGGAGTCCAAGTCCCTGAAACTGTATCTGTTCAGTTTCCGCAGCCACGGCGGTTTCCACGAGGACTGCGTGAACACCATCCTGAAGGACCTCGTCAAACTGATGGACCCGAAGTACATCGAGGTCACCGGTTTCTTCACCCCGCGCGGCGGCATCTCCATCTACCCTTACGCAAACTACGGCCGCCCCGGCACCAAGTGGGAGCGACTCGCGGAGCAGCGTTTCGCCACGCACGAGTAAATTGTCATTCTGAGGAGGTCGGAGACCGACGGAAGAATCTCAATCCTTTTCCTTGAACCGTTCCAGTACGTTCTCGATGTAGGTCTTCGTAACCGGAATCGGGGCGATGGCCTCGTTGTCCAGGGTGAGTTCGTAGGTCGCGCCCACCTTCTGCAGCACCTTGACCTTGCCCATGTTCACGATGAACTTCCGGTGGCAGCGGATGAGGTCCGAGCCTGAGAAACTCTCTTCCACCGTCTTCAGGCGGCAACGGAGCATGTAGGTCTGGAGTTCTCCCTTGTTGTCGTCGTACCAGACCTTGATATAGTTGTCGTCGGATTCCACGTAGTAGAGGTTCGCGCTGGAGACGGAGAGTTTGAGGACGCCGTTGTTGTCGAACAGGGTGAATTTCTGGTCGGAGGGGGCCTCGTCGGTGGATTCTTCGGTGACGACGTCCCGCATGTTCATCAGCCGGATGGTGCGGTTCTGGTCGATGATGGTGAAGAACATTCCCGCGACGAGGTAGGGGATGCCCAGACACACGAAGGCGTACACGAGGGCGTGGAGGAAGATGACCACACCGCTCTGGTCCTCCGGCTGGGCGATGGTGACCGTGAACACCGTGTACAGGACGGTGATGAGGACGATTTCGGCGATGCACCAGGCGGCGTAGGCCCAGTAAGTCATGGGGAAGAGATGCCGTGTCTTGTACATGACGACCTTGCTAACGATGAGGATGAACAGCGAAAGCAGGGCGAACAGGGCGGTGAAGCCAAAGAAGGTGCTGTTGCCGAGACGGAACCAGGCGTTGTTGGAGAAGGGGATGGACACCAGGAGGAATACCACCGAGAACAGCGCGGCAAATGTGACCGTGCCCAGGAGTTGGTAACGCTCCCGGAGATACCCGGGAATGTATTTGGAGTAACCTTCTTCCATCGTTTAAATCAAACAAAGTTACTCAATTTTCTTGGAGATTTCACCCCTTTTAGGGCGATTTTGCCCCAAAATGCCCTTCGGGGGCGGTTTTTCACCACTTTTTTTTCGGCGTTCCGGGACCGAAGCCTACATTTGTTACACAAATCTGAACCGTACTAGAAACCTAAATCGACAAGGACGAATGAAACTCATCGGTACCGGAAGTGCGCTTCCCCGCAAGGTGGTCACCAATGACGACCTTTCCCAGTTCCTCGATACTTCCGACGACTGGATCTATCCCAGGACCGGCATCAAGACCCGGCACATCATTTCCGACGAACGGCTGGAAGACCTGGCCGCCGATGCGGTGATGAAGGCGCTCGAGGATGCGGCCCTCTCTCCCGCGGACATCGACCTCCTGATCTGTTCCAACGTCGTCAACGAATACCTGACGCCCGGCCTGGGATGCATCATCTCGGCGAAAACGGGCATCACCTGTCCTTCGATGGACATCAACTGCGCCTGCCCCGGCTTCATCTACGCGATGGACATCGCGGAGAACTATTTCCTGGCCGGCCGGGTGAAGAACGTGGTGATCGTCTGCGCCGAGGAGCCCACCCGGATGGCCTCCTGGGCGGACCGCTCCACCTGCGTCCTGTTCGGTGACGGGGCGGGGGCGGCGGTGTTCACCCGGGGAGACAACTTCAAGGGGACGATTCTCCGCGCCCAGCCCGACCCGACGAAGATCTGGCAGTACCGTCCGCTGGCCCGGACGCCCTTCGACACGCGCGAGGTGAGCGAAGTGCCGCTGCAGATGATGGGAAGGGAGGTGTTCCGCTTCGCAGTCACGGCAGCCGTGCAGGACATCCATACGATGCTCCGGAAGAACGGGATAGAGATGAAGGACGTCGATTACTTCATGATCCACCAGGCGAACCTCCGTATCGTGGAGGGCATCCGCGAACGGATCGGAGCCCCGTCCTACAAGTTCCCTTCGAACATCCGCGACCACGGTAATTCATCGTCCGCTTCCTGCCCCATCCTCCTGGACGAGTGTAACCGGGCGGGACTGTTCAAGCCCGGTGACAGGCTGATGTTCAGCGCTTTCGGCGCCGGTCTCCAGTCCGCGGTCGCCCTGCTCGAGTGGTAGGATTACGTCAATCCCCAAATATTTCGTATATTTGCATCTTGTTATTGACGTAGATATGGAACCTAAAAGAGTAGTAGTAACCGGAATGGGCATCATTTCCTCCGTGGGAAATGACATCGAGACATATTGGAAGAACCTCGTGGACGGGGTCTGCGGCATCGATTTCGTCGAAGACTTCAAGGACATGCCCGTCACGATCGCCGGCAAGGTCAAGGATTTCGACCCGGAGCAGTACGGCATGGACAAGGCTTTCGTCCGCAAGCAGGATAAGTTCACCCAGTTCGCCATGGCCGCCGCCTACCAGGCGATGCAGTCTTCCGGCCTGCATACGGAAGGGGATGACCAGAACATCGACCCGTTCCGCCTGGGCGTCTATGTGGGCTCCGGCATCGGCGGTTTCGAAATCCAGTACCGCGAGACGGCCAAGATGGTCGAGGATCCCACCGGCCGGTGGGTATCCCCGCTGTTCATCCCGACGATGATCTCCAATATCGCGGCGGGCCACATCGCCATCAGCCATCAGGCGAAGGGACCGTGCCTGGACATCGTCACGGCCTGCGCCACGTCGTCGCACTGCCTCGGCGAGGCGTTCCGCGCCGTCCGCCACGGTTATGCCGACGCCATCATCGCCGGCGGTTCCGAGCATGCTTCCATTCCCATCGGCGTGGCCGGCTTCGCCAATGCGAAGGCCCTCACCCGTGCGACGGATCCCAAGTATGCCTCCCTTCCGTTCAACAAGAACCGGGAAGGTTTCGTGATGGGCGACGGCGCCGCCATCCTCATCCTCGAGTCCCTGGACCACGCCCTGGCGCGCGGCGCCACGATCTACGGCGAGATGGTGGGCTACGGCAATACCTGCGACGCCTATCACGCCACCGCCCCGCGTCCGGACGGCACCACTCAGGCCCGCGCCATCAACCTCGCCCTGGAGGAAGCCGGCTTCGACCCGGAAAAAGACAACCTGTACATCAACGCCCACGGCACTGGCACGCACCTGAACGATATCGCCGAAACCCTGGCCTACAAGGTGGCTCTCGGCGACTATGCCTACAAGGCCCACATCAGTTCCATCAAGTCGATGACCGGCCACATGTTCGGCGCCGCCGGCGCGGCCGAGGCCATCGCCACCGTGCTGGCCCTGCGCGACGGCATCATCCCGCCCACCATCAACCTGGACTGCCCGGATCCGGAATGTGACCTGGACTATACGCCGAACGTCGCCGTGAAGAGCGACATCACCATCGGCATTTCCGACTCACTCGGCTTCGGCGGACACGACGCCTGCGTCGCGTTCCGCAAATACGCAGAATAGCATGGACAGAGAAGAAATCAAACAGCATATCCCGCACCGGGAGCCGATGCTCCTGATCGACGAAGTCTGGATGGACGAGGACGGTACGGGCCATGGCCGGTACCGCATCCGGGAGGATGAGTTTTTCTGCCGGGGCCATTTCCCGGGCAATCCGATGGTCCCTGGCGTCATCCTCTGTGAAATCATGGCGCAGAGTTGCACCCGGCTCATGCTCGAGGCGCTGCCGGGCCATCTGGCCGTTTACCGCGGCATCGACCAGGTGAAGTTCAAGAATACGGTCCGCCCCGGCGACCTGTGCGAGGTCACCTGCCATCTGGACGAGACCAAGGCCGGCATTTTCCACTGCTCGGCCCAGTTGGAAGTGGGCGGAAAACTCTGCTGCCGCGGAAAACTGACGTTCGCGGTCATTCCCAATCCCCAGGCTACAGCGTAGCCATCCGGTCCACCGCGATTTCGGCGAGCCGGCGGATGAACGGCTTGTAGTCCGGGTTGGAACTCTTCAGATAACGGTTCGCGATGGCGCAGCACACCGTGCAGGCGTTGTGGCCGAGGTGTGCGGCGAAGCCGGCGAGCGGGGCGCTTTCCATTTCGAAGTTCGTGATGCGGCGCTCCATGCCGCCTCCCTGGAAGCGGAAGGATTCGATGCGCTCCAGCATGTCGGGCATCGCGAGCGGCATGCGGACCACGCGGCCCTGCGGCCCGTAGAAGCCCGGCGCGGAGATGGTGACGCCCGGGACGGTGACGTCCTTCATCAGGTCGATGATCTTGTCCGACGCTTTCACGAAGTAGGGGGACTGGAGGGTCTTTTCCCAGTTCATATGGGCCTTGAAGGCCTCTTCGACCTCGGGGATGGTGACTTTCTCGCGGTTCGCGTACCAGTTCATCACGCCGTCGAAGCCCACGGAGTAGTGGGAGAGGATATAGGATCCGAGGGGGATGTCCGCATGCAGGGCGCCGGACGTGCCGATGCGGAGGATGTTCAGGGCCTTGTGTTCGGGCTTGACCTCGCGGGTGGCGAAATCCACGTTCGCGAGGGCGTCCAGTTCGGTCATCACGATGTCGATGTTGTCGGGGCCGATGCCGTGCGACAGGACGGTGATGCGCTTCCCGTTCCGCCGGCCGGTGACGGACACGAATTCGCGGGAGGCGTGGCGGAATTCGATGTCTTCCAGCATTTCGGAGATCATGTCCACACGGCCGGGGTCTCCGACCATGATGACGTTGTCGGCCAGTTCTTCCGGCTTCAGGTGGATATGGAACACGGAGCCGTCGCCGTTGATGATGAGTTCGGATTCGGGGATTCTCATGGCTGTACAAATTATGCGGTAACGTACAAATATAGTTTTTTCCCCAGACAATTCCTATCTTTGCACAAATTTATCATCGACCTATGTGGCAGCGCATCCAAACCCTATATCTGGCGGTCTCCACCGTCCTCCTGTTCATCCTCTTCTTCAGTGACGCCTACACCGTGGCGGCGCCCGACGGCATGCAGTACGTGACCTATCTGCAGATTCGGAAACCGTTCTTCGCCATCCTGCTGGGCATCCTGTTCGCGATGACCGCCCTGGCGCTCGTCACCTTCAAGGTCCGCATCCTCCAGATGCGCCTCGCCACCCTGGCCGGGCTTGTCGCCCTGGGCATGACGGGCTGGCTGGCCTATTTCTATTTCACGGCGCCGGAGAACGTCACCTTCAAGTGGACCGTCATCTTCCCGCTCATCGTCGCCATCTGCAACTTCCTCGCGGCGCGCGGCTGCTTCCAGGACCAACTCATGGTCGAGAGCGCCTACCGCATCCGGGAGTCACGGAAGCGGGAGCGCAGGAAAAAATAGCGATTTTTCCTTATTGTGCCGTTCTTTGGCACAATGTGGCCGTACCTTTGCATCAGAAAACAAAACGGTACTGCCATGAGAAACACGGATTACAACATCGACGCCCTCGGCTCCTTCCTCTCCTCCGACGCTTCCTTCCAGGCCCTGAAGGACCTCATCGACGACCTCGGCCTCGAGGTGGAAGGCGTCACTGAGTTTTAAGCGACACGGCGATGGATTCCTTGTCCGCCGCGAGGGTCACCTTCACTTCCCGCACGTCCGCCAGTTCCTCTTTGGAACGGGAGACCAGGATGCGGTCGGAGATGATGAACTCGGCCACGGGATCCTCGATATACTTGGTGATGGCCCGCTTCAGCGGCCTGGCCCCGTAGGCGGGGTCGTAGCCCGCTTCGGCCACGAACCGTTTCGCCGAAGGGGTGACCGTGATCCGGTAACCCGCCTCCAGCGACCGCTTCTTCAGCCCCTTGAGTTCGATGTCGATGATGCGTTCGATATCCTCCCGGGACAGGGAATTGAAGTAGATCTGCTCGTCCACCCGGTTGATGAACTCCGGCGGGAACGCCTTCTTGACGGCCTTGGCGACCACGTTCTTCCGGTCCGCCTCCACCTTCCTTCCCGCCGTCGCAAATCCGATTCCGTTACCGTATTCCTCCACTTCGCGGCTGCCCACGTTGGAAGTCATGATGACGATGGTGTTCTTGAAGTCCACCACGCGTCCGTTGCTGTCGGTGAGCCGTCCTTCGTCCATCACCTGCAGGAGCAGGTTGAAGATGTCGGGATGGGCCTTCTCGATTTCGTCCAGCAGGACGACGCAGTAGGGCTTCCGCCGCACCCGTTCGGACAGTTGTCCGCCCTCTTCGTAACCCACGTATCCCGGAGGCGCGCCGATGAGCCGGGAGACGGAGAATTTCTCCATGTACTCGCTCATGTCGATCCGGACCATGTTCTCCTCCGAGTCGAACAGGTATTCCGCCAGGGACCGCGCCAACTGGGTCTTGCCCACGCCGGTGGGTCCGAAGAACAGGAACGTGCCGATGGGGCGGTGCGGGTCCTTGAGCCCGGCCCGGCCGCGCTGGATGGCCCGCACGACCGTGTCGATGGCCTCGTCCTGCCCGATGATCCGCGCCTGGAGGCGCTTTTTCATCTTCAGGATGCGGTTGCCTTCGGACTCGGCGACCTTGTTCACCGGGATGCCGGTCATCTTGGACACGACGGAGGCGATGTCCTCGGCGGTCACGGTGTCGCTGCCGCCCTTCTTGCGGGCGAGGTTCAGCCGCACCATGGAACCGGCTTCGTCCAGCGCGTCGATGGCCTTGTCCGGCAGGGATTTGTCCGTCAGGTAGCGGTCCGTGAGCCGGACGGCGGCCTCCACGGCCTCGTCCGTATAGGTGATGTGGTGGAATTCCTCGTAATGGGGCTTCAGGTGGCGGAGGATCTCGATGGACTCCGGCACGTCCGT
>JAFXMA010000102.1 GCA_017530725.1 Bacteroidales bacterium | reverse complement strand
GGCCGTCCTCAACCTGAAATGGACCGCCATCTCCTTCGGCACCTTCACCTGGATGATGCACCTGCTGTTCATCGCCGCGCAGATGGCGATGCGCCGCAAGGTGCTGGACGTCCACTACCTCATCCAACTGGCCGCCGCCTTCGTGTTCGGCTACCTGTGCGACGCCTGCATCTGGCTCCTCCACGGCGTGGAAATCACCTCCTACCTGATGAAGATCGTCCTCATCCTCGTGGCCGTCCTACTCACCGCCGTCGGCATCCGCCTCGAGGTCATCGGCAAGACCTGGATCCTCGCGGGCGACCAGGTCGTGGACACCTTCTCCTCCGTGACGGGCATCAAGTTCAGCAACGCCAAGATCGGCGAGGACATCCTCCTGGTGGCCCTCTCCGCCGCCTTCGCCTGGATCTGCTTCGGCTCCCCGTTCGGCCATGGCGAGGAAATCGTCATCCGCGAGGGAACGCTCATCCTCGCCGCCCTCACCGGCCTGTGCATGAAACTTACGGACCCGCTGGTGGACAAGGTTTTCAAACCCCTGCTGCATGAATAAAGCCGTTCAGTTTTTCAAGGACTGGATGCTGCCCCTGGCCATCGCGACAGGTATCAGCCTTTATCTCTGCTACCACTTCACCACTTTCCTGAAGCCGTACGGGGCGGTCCTGCACAAGGCCGCCTCCGAGGGACAGCGCCTGGTCATCGCCCTGCTGCTGTTCTTCCAGTTCGTCCAGATTTCCCCGCACGACATCCGGCTGCGCCGCTGGCACCTCGGGGCCCTGCTGGTGCAGGTGCTCGGTTTCATCCTCTTCGCCGCGCTCAGCGTCCTCCTTCCGGCCGGGACGGCCCGCATTCTCCCGGAATGCGCGATGATCTGCCTCATCTGCCCCTGCGCCGCCGCGGCGGGCGTCATCACCCGCAAACTGGACGGCGACCTGGCCGCCACGGTCAGTTACCTGTGCCTGACGAACCTCGCCGCCACCTTCCTTATCCCGATGGTGATCCCGATGATCCGCCCCTCCTCGGACCTCGGCTTCTGGACCTACGTCCTCCGCATCGCCCTGAAGGTCTTCCCCATCCTGGTCCTTCCCGGCCTTGTCGCCTGGACCATCCGCTACACGACGCACAAGTTGCAGCGGAAACTCATGCGGTTCGCTCCCAATTCGTTCTACTTCTGGTTCGTCGGACTCACCCTGGCGATGGTGCTCGCCACACACGCGCTCGTCATGAATTATCCGGGTCCATGGACCCTTGCCGGCATCGTCGCCGTGTCGATGGTGACCTGTGCGCTGCAATTCATCGCCGGCCGGAAGATCGGCCGCGGCCGCGTGGATTCCATCACCGCCGGACAGGGCCTCGGCCAGAAGAATACCGGATTCCTCATCTGGCTGGGATACAACTACCTGACCCCCGTGACTTCCGTCGCCGGGGGGCTCTATGCCATCTGGCAGAATCTGTTCAACTCCTGGGAACTCTACGAGCACGAGCACCGGGGACGGCAGCGTGACGGAATCTAGATCCGCGCTTCGCGGAAAACCTCCACGATCGAGGGATACGTATTCTTGAGAAACGGCGGGAGGCTGGATTTCGCCACCCAGGCGGCCTTGGTGATGTCCTCTTCGCGCTGGGGCGTGAGGTTCGTCGGGTCCGTGTACAGCATATCGTACCACCAGGTGTGCTTGAGATGCCACAGGCCGTCCCGGAGATAGCAGTGGTCGGTGATGCAGATGAGCCGGCGGAGTTGGAGTTGGTCCACCCCGGTTTCCTCCTGCACCTCGCGGAGGGCGGTCACCTCGATGTCCTCGCCGGCCTCCTGGTGGCCCTTGGGCAGGTCCCAGAGGCCGCTTCGGGAAATGAGCAGGTAGTCACCCCGGCGGTTGGACACCAGGCCTCCGGCCGCATTGACCTCCTTGAATTCGGCGCAGAGGCGGCGGTAAGTCCGCTGGGCGTCGTCAGAAGGGATGTAGATGCGCTGCAGGGAATCCTGCACCTCGAACATCCGTACGAGGGCGTGGACATCCAGTTTGTCCCCGAGGTGGAATTCGACGGAATTGGGGTCGGAGAGCGCCTCGTCGTCCGGGGCGCAGATGACTATGCTTCTTTTCCCGAAATATATCTTGTGCATAATATTTGCTATATTTGCATGCTGCAAAGATAGTTTATTATGACCGAAATTGAAAGCAAGCACGGGATCGTCTCCCGCCAGCCATATGAACTGTACATGTCGTTCGTGGACATGCGCAACTTCCTCGCGATGCTTCCCGAGGACAAGAAAGAAGCCGTCCAGGCGGATTTCGACACCCTCACCGCAACCGTGCAGGGATTCAACATCGGGGTGAAGGTCCACGACCGGGTACCCTATTCCCGTATCGAACTGGTGGACTACGGCGCCCCCTTCGCCTTCCACATCGAACTGCACTTCGACCCCGCCCCCTCCGAGCCCTACAAGACCGAGTTCTGGATCAAGTTGGAGGCGGACCTGAACCTGATGATGAAGATGATGCTCGGCGGGAAGATCAAGGACGGCCTGAACAAGGTCGTGGACGGTCTCGTCGATGCATCCAACGGCAAGATGCCCGAAGGCTTCGACCCTTCCCAGTTCAAATTCTGATGTTTCCGGAGGCTTTCATCCGGATGCTCCCGGAGGCCATCGGCCCCGAACGGGTGCAGACGGTGCTCGACGCACTGTCCGCCGACCCTTCCGTGTCCATCCGCCTGAACCCTTCCAAACTGGGCGCCTGTCCTTTCCCTGACGGAGAACGCATCCCCTGGAGTCCCTATGGCTACCTGCTGAAGGAACGGCCCAACTTCACCTTGGACCCGCTGTTCCATGCCGGGTGCTACTACGTGCAGGATTCCTCGGCCATGTTCGTCGGGGAACTGTTCCGCCAGGTGCTCCCGTCCGTCGGTCCGGGCGTGACCGTCCTGGACCTGTGCGCCGCCCCGGGCGGCAAGACGACGGACCTCGCCGCCTCGCTCCGCGAGCGCTTCGGGGACGGCTTCTCTCTCCTCGCGAACGAAGTGATGCGCAGCCGTTTCGGCGTGCTGCGCTCGAACGTGCGGACCTGGGGCGATCCCCGGGTGGGCGTCGTCTCGCGGGACCCGTCAGTCTTCTCGGGGAAGCCTGTCTTCGACATCGTCGTCGCCGACGTCCCCTGCTCCGGCGAAGGCATGTTCCGCAAGGATGGAAAGGCCGTCGCAGACTGGTCGCCCGAAACGGTGGACTTCTGCGCCGCCCGCAGCCGCCGCATCCTCTCGGATGTCTGGTCCGCCCTGAAACCGGGCGGCATCCTCCTTTATTCCACCTGCACCTTCAACCGGCAGGAAAACGACGGAACCGTGGCCTGGATCGCCTCCGGACTGGGCGCCGACATCCTCGACTGCGGGGATTTCCCGCCGGTCATACGCACGGAGCACGGCTACGCCCTGCTGCCGGGCTATGTCCCAGGCGAAGGCCAGTACGCCGCCGCCCTCCGCAAGCACGGGGAACCGGAAAGCGTCCGGACCGCCGATGTCTTCTCCCTTTTCAAGGCGGACCTTCCCGTCCCCCCGCCGGACCCGTATCCCACGTTCGACCTGGACCGGGAAACCGCCCTCCGGTACCTCCACGGCGATGCCATCAGCATCCCCGACGCCCCGGCGGGCATGCTTACATTGACCTACGAAGGCCATCCGCTCGGCCCCGGGAAGAATCTCGGCCGCCGCTGCAACAACCTCTATCCCAAAGACCGCAGAATCAGAATGGATATCCGATGAAACGAATCCTCACTTTCCTCGCGGCGCTCGCGCTGCCCCTCTTCCTCCTCGCCCAGACCCCGTCGCAGGAGGACTACATCCGCCGTTACAACAACCTCATCAGCCGTGTCGGCGCCTCCGGCGTGGGCGTGGAAACCCTGCTGGACAAATGGGCCGCCGACTATCCGGAGGATACGCAGCAACTCATGGCCCGCTTTTCCTTCTGGTTCGACAAATGCCAGACTTCCAAGGTCATCCAACTGCCCCAGGACCGCTACCTGGGCCGTGACCCCCTCCTGCCCATGACCGATTCCCTGGGCCGGAAGAACAATTTCTTCGAGGACTATGTCTATGACGACGAAGCGTTCGGTCACGCGCTGGAAGCCCTGGACAAGGCCGTCGCCCTGGAGCCAAACCGGCTGGACTTCCGCCTGCTCCGCGTCGATGCCCTCACCGCTTACGAGAAAGGCAGCCCGGACATGGCCCTTGCCTCCCTCAAGGCGCTGGTGGACGAGAACTACAAGCAACGCACCGCCTGGACCCACCCCTCCGTGGAAAAGGTCGATGACGAGGTGTTCAAGGCCTTTATCCAGGACTACTGTTTCACCTTCTTCCGCCTGGGTACGGATTCATCGGCCGAAGCCTTCCGGAGCCTGTCGGAGCATTGCCTCACCTACTCCAAGGAAGATCCCCTGTTCCTGGACAACCTCGGTTCCTACTGGCTGGTGTCCAAGAAGGACTTCAAGAAGGCCCTCAAGTATTACAACCAGGTGCTCAAGAAGCATCCGGACGACGTGACCGCCATCCGGAACTGCGTCCTGCTCGCCCGGACGAAGAAGGACGTGAAACTGGAAAAGAAGTATCTGGCGATGATGGCCCAGTACGGCGAGAACGACGTGGACCGGGCTTCCGCCAAGGCGAGGCTCGAGTCGCTGAACGGGAAGAAATAGATTCTTCGCTTCGCTCAGAATGACAATCCGGTTGTGTTCAGGAGGCAAAGTGAAACTTTTTTCCGTCGGGAGACGTATTTAAGTAGTATCACTTCTGACAAGTACTGAACCATGAAACTATCGCAATTCGCATTCGATCTGCCGCAGGACCGCATCGCACAGGAGCCGGTCCGCTGGCGGGACGAGGCCCGTCTGATGGTCCTCCACAAGGATACCGGAGAGATCGAGCACCGGCTTTTCAAGGACATCGTGGACTATTTCGGCAAGGGCGACACCTTCGTCCTCAACGACACCAAGGTCTTCCCGGCCCGCCTGTACGGCAAGAAGGAGAAGACCGGGGCCGACATCGTCGTCTTCCTCCTCCGCGAACTGAACCGCGAACAGCGCCTGTGGGACGTGATCGTGGACCCGGCCCGCAAGATCCGCATCGGCAACAAACTGTATTTCGGTGACGACGAGTCGCTCGTGGCCGAGGTCATCGACAATACCACCTCCCGCGGCCGCACGCTGCGCTTCCTGTACGACGGACCGTACGAGGACTTCAAGGAGGCCCTCTTCGCCCTTGGCGAGACGCCCGTCCCGGGCTGGGTGAAGCCCAAGGTCACGCCGGAGGATGCGGAGAACTTCCAGACCATCTTCGCCGCGCACGAAGGCGCCGTGTCCGCCCCCGCGGCCGGCCTGCACTTCAGCCGCGAACTCTTCAACCGCATGATCCTCAAGGACATCGAGAAGACCTTCATCACCGTCCACATGGGCATCGGCCATTTCCGCCGCGTCGATGTGGAGGACCTCTCCAAGCACCGCATGGACTCCGAGCGCCTGATCATCGGAGAGAAGGCCGCCGCCGACATCAACAAGGCCAAGCGCACCGGCAAGAAGGTCGTCGCCGTGGGCGTGACCGTGATGCGCGGCCTGGAGACCTACGTCACCACCACGCACGAGGTGAACGTGTTCGACGGGTGGACCAACAAGTTCATCTTCCCGCCGTACCAGTTCTCCGTTCCGGACGCCGCCGTCTCCAACTTCCACCTGCCGCAGTCCACAATGCTCATGTGCGTCGCGGCCTTCGGCGGTTATGACAAGGTGATGCACGCCTACCAGGTCGCCCTCGAAGAAGGCTACCGGTTCGGTCCCTACGGCGACGCGCTCCTGATCCTGTAGCGCAAGAATCATTAAATTACCTACTGAAACAACACAAGTTATCAACAGCCTGTGTTGTTTTTTCGTGCCTTTCGCTACCTTGGCGGAAAAAACGCCATGCTTGAGAAAGACGAACTGACGGCCCTCTGCGCCCTGAACAAGGCGCTGGGCTATGTCCCCGCCGCCGGCCACGCCCTCCTGTCCCGCTTCGGGGCGGCCGCCCCCGTTTTCACCCGGAAGAGCGCCGAGGTCCGGGAAGCCCTGGGGCACTACCGGGACTTCGCGGAGCAGTTGGACGGGAAACTCCTGGACTGGGCCCGGCAGGAATTGGAGCGGATGGAAAACGGCGGATTCCGGTTCATCGGCTTCGGGGACGGGGATTACCCCTCCCTGCTGGCCGAATGCGAAGACCCGCCCCTAGGGCTGTACTTCAACGCCTGCTCTCCCCCGGCCGCCGTCTTCGAGATGCGCCCGTGCATTTCGGTGGTGGGCACCCGGGACCTCAGCCCGTACGGGCGGGACTGGTGCCGGCGGCTGGTGCTGGCGATGGGCGAAGCCTCGGTACCGCCCTGCATCGTCAGCGGACTCGCCTTCGGAGCCGACGGCATCGCCCACCGGACGGCCCTGGAATGCGGTCTCACGACCGTCGGCGTGATGGCGACGGGCATCGAGAAAGTGTATCCCTGGCAGCATGCCGAACTGGCCGCCCAGATGGTCCGGACACCCGGGTGCGCCGTGGTAACCGACTATCCGTCAGGAAGTTCCCCCGTCGCCCTGAACTTCGTCCGGCGCAACCGCATCATCGCGGGACTGTCCCGGGCGACCGTGGTCGTGGAGTCCAAGACCAAAGGCGGGAGCCTCATCACGGCGAAGTATGCCTGCGACTACAACCGGGACGTCTTCGCCCTCCCCGGCCGGACGGACGACGTCCGGTCCGCCGGGTGCAATTCCCTGATCCGCCAGCGGATGGCCGACATCATCACCGACCCGGAGGACCTGGTGGAGCGGCTTGGGCTCGGAAAGACCGCCCGCCGGCGGAAAGCGGG
Source organism: Bacteroidales bacterium (assembly GCA_017530725.1). Taxonomy (GTDB): domain Bacteria; phylum Bacteroidota; class Bacteroidia; order Bacteroidales; family UBA932; genus Cryptobacteroides. The sequence continues at coordinate 2,246 of JAFXMA010000102.1, read as the reverse complement.
CCTGGAGACGCTCCTGGGGCGGAAATACGGGGCCGACAGCCCGCTGATCCCGCTGGCCCTGGTCGTCAAGGGGCATCCGGGCATCTCCCTGGAAGGAATCGTCCGGGAAACAGGCTGGACCTGGCCGGAGGTGCAGGAGCGGGCCGCCATCCTGGAGACCGACGGCTTTTTGGAGACCGACATCCTGCGCCGGTGCACGATTCCGACAAAAATTAGTTAAATTTGCGGTCGTACCAGAACCGACCGATGCTCATCGACTCCCATACCCATTTCTACGACGAATGGCTGCTGCCGGACGCCGACGCCGCCGTGGCGCGCGCCCTGGAGGCCGGGGTGGGGAAGATGGTCCAGGCCGACGTGGACAGCCGCGAAAGGGACGCCCTCTGGGCAGTCAATGACCGGTATCCCGGGGTGCTTTTCCCGATGGTGGGCCTGTATCCCTGCTCGGTGGGTTCCGACTGGAAGGAGGAGATCGACAAGATGCTCCCCTACCGGGAACGGGGCGTCGTCGCCGTGGGTGAGATCGGCCTCGATTACCACGAAGGCGACGAGGACCGCGCGCTCCAGAAGGAGGCTCTCCGCGTCCAGTTGGAACTCGCTTCGCAGTGGGACCTCCCGGTCAATATCCACCTCCGGGATGCCTGGGGGGACCTTCTCGCCATCCTCGAAGACTGCCGCCACCTGCACCTGCGGGGCGTGCTGCACTGCTTCTCGGGCAGTTTCGAGGTCTATGAGCGGGCCCGCCGGGCTGGTGAGTTCTCGGTAGGCATCGGCGGTGTCGTCACCTTCAAGAAAGCCTCCCTCGCGGAAACGGTAAAGCGCATCCCGCTCGAACATATCGTCCTGGAAACCGACGCGCCCTATCTCGCACCCGTCCCGCACCGCGGGCAGCGCAACGAGAGCGCTTTCCTCCCCCTGGTCGCCGCCAAGGTCGCCGAACTCAAGGGCCTTTCCTTCGAGGAGGTGGAGACGGCCACCACCCGCAACGCTGAAACCCTGTACCGGATATGAAAGCATCCTCCATCCTCATCGTTTACACCGGCGGTACCATCGGCATGAAACAGGATCCGGTGGACCAGGCCCTGAAGCCCTTCGACTTCAGCCAGATCGCCGAGGAAGTCCCGGAACTGCGCAAGTTCGCCGTCCGGATCGACTCCTATACCTTCGACCCGCTGATCGACTCCTCCGACGTGGAGCCCTCCTTGTGGGTACGGCTCGCGAACCTCATCCAGGACCGGTACGACGACTATGACGGCTTCGTCATCCTCCACGGGACCGACACGATGGCCTACTCGGCCTCGGCCCTGAGTTTCATGCTGGAGGGGCTGCGGAAGCCCGTCATCTTCACGGGGAGCCAACTGCCCATCGGCGTCCCCCGCACCGACGGCAAGGAAAACCTTATATCGGCCGTGGAAATCGCTTCCGCGAAGGACTCAGAAGGCCACCCGATGGTCCCGGAAGTGTCCATCTACTTCGACTCCATCCTCATCCGGGGCAACCGGTCCACCAAACTCAGCGCCGAAGCCTTCGACGCCTTCGCCTCCCCGGACTGCCCGCCCCTCGCCGAGGCCGGCATCCGCATCCGGTACAACACCGGCATCATACGCTACCCGAAGGACTGGACGCAGCCGCTCACCGTCCATGACCGGCTGGATACCCGCGTTTCCATCCTCAAGATCCATCCGGGCATCACGCCCGAAGTCGTGACCGTCTTCCTGCTCGCCCCGGAGATCCGCGCGGTCATCCTGGAGACCTACGGTTCGGGCAACGCCCTGTCCCGCCCTTGGTTCCTCTCGCTCCTCCGCGAAGCGAGCAAGAGCAAGGTGCTCGTGAATGTAACGCAGTGTAAATCAGGCTCTGTCAACATGGACATCTACGCCACGGGAAAGACATTGAAACTCGCCGGCGTGGTCTCCGGATACGACATCACCACCGAAGCCGCCCTCGGGAAACTCTTCGTCCTGCTGGGTCAGAGCACCGACGGGGAATGGGTCAAAAACCGCTTTGGAGAGGACTTGTTTGGCGAAATAAGCAAATAATCCTTTGCCGTTTGATTTTTTTTCGCTAAATTGCACGGACTTTTGAACTGAAGGCACCGAAACTGAGAATTTATTAACTAACTCAATTCAATTTATAACTAACAACACAAAAACGATTATGAAAAAGTTTTTCATGTTTTTGGCAGTTGCCGGTCTCATGACCTTCACTGCGAACATCGCTTCCGCCCAGGACGAGGCCGCCCCTGC
>JAFXMA010000015.1 GCA_017530725.1 Bacteroidales bacterium | reverse complement strand
GTACGAGTTCTACCAGTTCTGGCTGAACGTGGCCGACGACGACGCGGAGCGCTACATCAAGATTTTCACGATGCTGGACCGCGAGACCATCGAGAGTCTCATCGCGGAGCACCGGGAGGATCCCGGCCAGCGCAAGTTGCAGAAGGTCCTCGCGAAGGAAGTCACCGTGATGTGCCATGGCCAGGAAGCCTACGACAACGCCATCGCCGCCAGCCAACTCCTGTTCGGCAACGTCTCCGCCGAGGTGTTCCGGTCCATGGACGAGCGCACCGTCCGCGAGGTGTTCGCCAATGTTCCCTCCTTCGAGGTGAAGGCCGACGAGTTCCCCTGCAACGTGCTTGACCTCCTCGCCGTCAAGACCGCCGTGTTCCCGTCCAAGGGCGAAGCCCGCAAGATGGTCCAGGGCGGCGGCGTGTCCCTGAACAAGGCGAAGGTGGGAGACATCAACGCCGACGTGACTGCTGCCGACATCATCAACGGCCACTACATCCTGGCCCAGAAGGGCAAGAAGAACTATTTCATCATCAACGTGATCTAATGGAAAAACCGGCTAGCACAAGACAGTTGAAAGTCGCACGGGAGATCCAGAAGGATCTCGCGGAAATCATCCGCGCCAAGGGGATGGCCGCCTTCGGCGGCGCCCTGGTCACGGTGAGCGAAGTCCGCGTGAGCCCCGACCTCTCGGTCGCGAAGGTGTACGTGAGCATCTTCCCGTCCGACAGGCAGGAGGCCGTCATGGCGCTCCTGGAAGAGAACAACAAGGCCCTCCGCGGCGAACTCGGCCGCGAAGTGGGCAAGCAACTCCGCATCGTGCCGGAACTCGTGTTCTACCTGGACACGAGCCTGGACTATGCGGCCCATATCGAGGAACTGCTGAAGAAATAGATTCCGGGTCAAGCCCGGAATGACGATGGTATGTCCAACCTGCCGCTCAGATTCGCCCTCCGCTACCTGTTCGCCCGGAAGTCACACAATGTGATCAACATCATTTCGGGGATCAGCGTGGCGGGCATGGCCATCGGGACGGCGGCGCTCGTCATCATCCTGTCCGTGTTCAACGGGTTCAACAAACTCGTATCCGACAGCCTGGGGGACGCCCAGCCGGACCTCGTCGTGAAACCGGCGGCCGGCAAGGCCTTCGTCCCCGACAGCACGGCTTTCGCCTGGCTGTACGACCAGGAGATGGTGTACAACATGTCCAGCGTCATCGAGGAACAGGCCTTCATCTCGTTCGACGGCAAACAGAGCCTCGCCCGCGTCAAGGGCGTGGACAGCGTCTTCGAGGAGGAAAGCCCCATCCGGAACCACATCACCGACGGCATCTTCTCCCTGCACCGGGGGACGCTGCCGCGGGCCGTCATCGGCAGTGCCCTCGCCTGGTCGATGGACATCAACCCCCGGTTCATCGCCCCCCTCGAGATCTATTATCCGGACCGCGAAGGATCCATCTCCCTGTCCAATCCCGCCGCCTCCCTGCGGAGCACGAAGGTGACCGTGGCCGGTCTCTTCGCCCTGAACGCCGAACTGGACGCCGAATTGGTCCTTGTCCCCATCGAAACGATGCGGGAACTGCTGGATTACGACGATGAGGTGTCTGGCGTGGAGATCCGCGTGACGGAAGGGACGACCGAAAAGGACCTCAAGGGGCTGGTAACGCAGTTGCAGGACCGGCTGGGCCCGGATTACGAAGTCCAGGACCGCTACCGCCAGAACGAGGCCCTGTACAAGATGATGCGCTACGAGAAACTCGCCATCTACATGATCCTGATCTTCATCGTCGTCATCATCGCCTTCAACATCTACAGTTCGCTGACGATGCTCATCATCGAGAAGAAGGACGACATCGGCACGCTCCGCAGCCTCGGCGCCCCGGAGCAGATGACGCGCCGGATCTTCCTCCTGGAAGGCTGGCTCATCTCGCTGCTCGGGCTCGTCGTCGGCCTTGCACTCGGCATCGCCTGCGTTCTCCTGCAGCAGAAGTTCGGCCTCATCCGGATGCCCGGGAGTTACATCATCAGCGCCTACCCGGTCATCCTGAAAGCGTCGGATATCATCTGGACGGCTGTCGGCGTGGCCATTGTGGGCTACCTGATCGCCCTCCTTCCCTCATTGACCAAAACAACTGATAATCAATAGCATCATGAAGAAAGCACTGCTCATCCTCGCCGCCATCGCCGGCACGCTCACCCTCAGCGCCCAGAACAGGAAGGGCGGCATCGACGCCCGCCTCCTCGGCGAAATCAGCAAGGGTTACGAAGGAACGGCCGCCGACAAGGCCCTCCGCAACGCCCTCAACACCACGCCCATCAACACCCTGGCCCTGAACGCGGACAACCTCCCGATGGACACCCGCTTCTCGGACATGGTGAAGACCAAGGGGCGCACCAACCAGGCTTCCTCCGGCCGCTGCTGGCTGTTCACCGGCCTCAATGTGCTGCGCGCCAAGATGATCGACAAGTTCGACATGGGCCCGGTCGTCCTCTCCCAGAACTACATCTTCTTCTACGACCAGTTGGAGAAGGCCAACCTGTTCCTGCAGGGCATCATCGACACGAAGGACCGTCCGGACGACGACCGCACCGTCGACTGGCTCTTCTCGAATCCGATCGGGGACGGCGGCCAGTTCACCGGCGTGTCGAACCTCATCATGAAGTACGGCGTCGTTCCTGCCGAGGTCTTCCCGGAGAGCATGAATGCCAATAGCACATCCCAGATGCGGGCCCAGATCGCGAACAAACTCCGTGAGGACGGCCTCCGCCTGCGCCAGGCCCCCAAGGGCGCCGACCTGCAGGCCATGAAGGTGGCGCAACTCAAGGAAATCTACCGGATCCTCGCACTCTGCCTGGGCGTTCCGCCGCAGGAGTTCACCTGGACCCGCACGGACTCCAAGGGCAACGTGGTCTCGACCGAGAACTACACGCCCAAGTCCTTCTACGACAAGTACATCGGTACGGACCTGGAGAACAACTACATCATGGTCATGAACGATCCGAACCACGAGTACTACAAGGTCTATGAGATCGACTACGACCGCCACGTGTACGACGGTGAGAACTGGCTCTACCTGAATCTCCCGGTCGATGAGATCAAGAAGATGGCCATCGCCTCCATCAAGGACAACACGGCCCTCTACTTCTCCTGCGACGTGGGCAAGTTCCTCCTCCGGGACAAAGGCTTCGCGGACCTGGACAACTACGACTACGAATCCCTCATGGGCGTCACCTTCGGCATGAACAAGAAGGAGCGCATCTACACCCACGCCAGCGCCTCCACGCACGCGATGACGCTCATCGCCGTGGACCTCAAGGACGGCAAGCCGGTGAAGTGGATGGTGGAGAACAGTTGGGGCGCCAACTCCGGCTATCAGGGCAACATCATCATGACCGACGAGTGGTTCGACGAGTACATGTTCCGCCTCGTGGTGGACAAGAAGTACGTCCCCGCCACCCTCATGAAGTACTTCGACCAGAAGCCCATCCTCCTCCCCGCCTGGGATCCGATGTTCCTGCCGGAGGAGTAAGGATTATCAATGAAGTATCTGCCGGGAGCACTGTTGGTGATTCTCTTGCTGCTCGACCTTTTGGCCGGGGGTGGGGGGATGTCCATGGCAACGGGAGCGGTGCTGTGGAAACTCCGGGTGCCGAGGGTGCTGACGGCAGTCCTGGCCGGAGGGGCGCTGGCGGTGAGCGGGGCGCAGATGCAGGCCGTGTTCCGGAATCCGCTGGCCGATCCGCACATCATGGGCGTGAGCGGCGGCGCGGGACTCGGTGCGGCCATCGCGACGATGGCGCTGGGCACGTCGGCAGCCTTCTTCACGGGGTTCACCGTGGCGGTGGCGGCGTTCCTCGGGGCATTCGTGGCGGCGGCACTGGTGGTTGCGGTATCGGCCCGTTTCCGGTCCGCGACGACGCTCCTGGTATTCGGCGTCATGCTGGGCTTTATCTTCAGCGCGCTGAGTTCGGTCCTGCAGTACACGGCCGGTGAAGAGAGCCTGAAACTGTTCTTCAGTTGGATGGCGGGCAGTTTTTCCGGCTGCCGGTATGTCGAGGTTGCACTGATGGCGGGTGCGCTCGTACTCGGCCTCGTCCTGGCCATCTGCAATGGCAAGGGCCTGGACATCATCCTGTTCGGCGAGGAATATGCTACGTTCTCCGGGGCATCGACGCGGCGGATCCTGATCCTGTCGATGCTCTCCTGCTGCCTGATGACCGGCACGGTAACGGCCTTCTGCGGCCCGCTCGGATTCGTGGGCATCGTCGCCCCGCACCTGGCGCGGCGCATCACCGGGGCGTCCGTCCATCGGCAGGTCCTCCCCTGCTCCCTGGCCACCGGCGCCACCCTCGCCCTGGCAGCCGACATCCTCGCGAACCTCTGGCCCATCCCCCTCCCCGTGGGCTCCACCCTCGCCCTCATCGGCATTCCCCTGATTCTCCTGATCTTGCTGCGTCAACGCCATGCTTGAGGTCCACCATCTCACGATCGGCCACGACGGCCGTGACCTGGTCCGGGACATCTCCTTCGGGTTGGCCCTGGGCGAATGCGTGCTGCTGGCGGGGCCCAATGGAACCGGGAAGACGACGCTGTTGAAGGCTTTGGCGACAGAAGGGGCCATCCTGATTCCCACCAACATCCCCAAGGTCAAGGGTTTTTCGGTCGAGGCGTTCATCCGGACGGGGTGCTACCGGGAGAGCGACTGGCGGGGAAGGATTTCGAAGGAGGCCGAAGGAAGGATGGAAGAGGCGCTACGGATGCTGGGGATCGAGGGACTGCGGAAACGGGATATTTCAACCTTGAGCGACGGCGAGTTCCAGAAGGCATGCCTGGCGACCGGATTGACCCGCAAGGCGGAGGTGCTGCTGCTGGACGAGCCCACGGCGCATCTGGACGTGGAGAACCGGATCGACGTGCTGCGGACGCTGCGGGATGTCGCCCGTAAAACCGGAACGGCCGTCCTGTTCTCCAGCCACGACCTCCACGATGCCCTCCGGGTGGCCGACCGTGTCTTCGCACTCACCCGCGACGGTCGGTTCCTCGCCTCGGATCCCCATAACCGGGAAGCCATCCTCCGGGCGGCGTTCCCCAACCTAGAAAACCAACCATAGCCTATGGAACCCCATCCCATCACTGATACTTCCTCCTTCGAGTTCGCTTACATGGGCGGAATCAAGGCAGGTTTCCCTTCCCCGGCCGAGGATGTCCGGGAGAAACTGGACCTCGTGAAACTGCTGGTGCGCCACAGCGCATCGACCTTCTTCTTCCGCGTGGACGGCGTGTCCATGGTGGATGCCGACATGGACGAGGGCGACATCCTCATCGTGGACCGCGCCGTGGAGCCGTACAACGACTGCAAGGCGGTCTGTTTCATCGACGGGGAATATACCGTCAAGCGGGTGGAAATCCATGAGGACGGCGCTCTCCTGCTGCCCTGCAACGAGCACAATCCCAAGTACAAGCCCATCCCGGTGGGGCCCGACAACCAGTTCCTCATCTGGGGGGTAGTGACCTGGGTGATCAAGAAGGCCTGACGCCCCAAGCCCAAACACCTATCGGGAAGTCCCCGGCAGGATGCCGAAGAGTTCCCGGTAGCATTTGGAGAAATAGGAAGGGGAACTGAAGCCTACCTCGTAGGCGATTTCCGCGACGGTCTTATCTGAACTTTTCAGCCGTTTTTCCGCTTCCTTGAGCCGCATGATCCGGATTACCTCCACGGGCGAGTAGCCCGTCAGCGCTTTCACTTTCCGGTACAGTTGAACCCGGGACAGGCCGATCTCGGACGCCAGTTGTTCGACATTCAGGTCCGGATCCGCCAGATGCTTCTTCGCATAGGAACGGAAACGGGACAGGAAGTCGTTTTCCTGCTCCGAAGCGTCTATGGAGCCGTTTTCCAGGTAGTAGTGCTTGAGTTGCAGCCGGCTTTTGAGGAGATTCCCGATCCGGGAAAGCAACACCTTCTCGCTGAAGGGCTTGCTGATGTAGGCATCGGCTCCGGAGGCGTATCCCTCGGCCCGCTGGTCGTCCATGTTTTTCGCCGTCAGGAGGATGACGGGGATATGGCTGGTCGCCAGTTGGGTCTTCAGGGCCTGGCAGAAGGCCAGTCCGTCCATGACCGGCATCATCACGTCACTGATGACCAGGTCAGGGAGTTGCCGCCCGGCCACATCCAGCGCTTCCTTTCCGTCGGCGGCCAGCAGGACCCTGTATTCATCTTTCAGCAACGAGGCGATGAAGGTCCGGAGGCTCTCGTTGTCATCCACCACCAGCACGGTCGGATGCTGGTCTTCCGTATCGGTCATCAGTTCCAACTGCTCGGATTCACGGCGGGAAGGACCGCTGTCGGCATGGGAAACGCTGAACTGCTCCTGGTATTTACCGGCATCCTCGGCCGCTACGATTTCCACGCCGGGCTGCTCCAAGGGCAATGTCACGGTGAAAGTGGTCCCCTCGCCCACCCGGCTCTCAACGCCGACGCTTCCCCCATGCAACTGGGCGATGCTCTTCACCAGGGCCAGGCCGATACCCGTCCCGGAGGAACGGTCACCTGCCTGGTAAAAACGGTCGAAGACCAGCCCCAACTTATCGGCCGGGATGCCTTCACCTGTATCGGTCACAGAAAGGCGGACCTTGTCCGCTTCGGAAGCGATTCCGACGACGATGCTGTCCTCGGCCGAAGTATGCTTGAAGGCGTTGCTCAGGAGATTGAAAAGCACCCTTTCCGTCAGGTGCATATCGGCCTCCACCATCAGCGACTCCGGCCCTTCATAGCGCAGGCTGCGGCCCTTGAATCCCAACATCCATTGCTGCACGGCCATGGGCAGGTCGATGCGGGACACCCGCATAGGCATTTTCCCGCTCTCAATCTTCCGGAAATCCAGGATACTGTTCACCAACCGGAGGAGGATGTCCACGTTCTCCCGGGCGATCCCCAGCGAAGCACGGCTCTCCGGATTCAGGCCGGAAGCATTCATGACATGCTCCAGAGGGCCGGCGATCAAGGATAGCGGAGTCCGGAATTCGTGGCTGACGGAGGTGAAGAATTCCAACTTGGCGTCGGTGGTTTCCTCCAGTTTACGGGACAGCAGGTGCAGTTCCTCGTTCCGCCGTTCCAGTTCCGCATTGAAGCGGCGCATGCGGTTGTAGAAAAAGAAAGAGCCGGCGAACAGCAGGATCAGCAGGGCCGTCAGGCCGATGAGCAGGTACAGGACCAGCCGCTGCGTATTGTATTCCATCAGGGAACTGTCCAACTGGGCGTTCACTTTCTCCACCATCTCCCGCTGGTCCGTAATCTCATGCTCTTGCATGAGGACCATCGCCGCATTATGGCTGTCCACGAGGGCCGATTCCAGCATCGTCTCCCGCGGAAACTCGTCGCCCGCAAGGATGTCCATCGCCAGTTTCATCACCAGGTCGCCCCGGGTCGGATAAATGTAGGTAGCGGTCAATACCCCGTCCAGCACGTCCTGCAGCCCCCCTTCCGGCAAGGCGTCCACTCCCAATAGCGGCAGCCCCTCCGGCTTCCCCAGGGCTTCCCAGGCGCCCCGGGCCATCCGGTCGTTCTGACCGAAGACCGCATCGAACCTGACCCCTTCTTCCACCCATCGGGACATGACGCGCGCACCGCCTTCCTGCAGCCAGTCGCCATAGTCCGAAGCGACCAGGTCCATGCCGGGATACGCCTCCAGCGCCTCGGCAAAGCCTTTGTGCCGCTCTGCCGCCGGAGAAGACTCCCGGAGTCCCTGGATTTCCACCACCCGGCCTTTCCCACCCAGGATATTGGCCAGGTAATCCCCCAGGATCCTGCCGATCAGCACATTGTCCGCCCCGATGAAGGCGGTGTACTTGTCGGAATCGATCTTCCGGTCGAAGAGGATGACCGGAACGCCGGCATCGAAGGCTTCCTCGATGGCCGGCGTGATCGTATGGCTCTGGTTGGGCGAGACGATCAGCAGGTCCACCCCTTCGGCGACCAGCGCCCGGATCTGCGCCATCTGGCGCTCGCTGTCATCGCCGGCCGACGTCAGCCGGAGTTGCGCCCCGTAGGAATGGGCTGCCAGGGACAGTTCCTCGTTCAGTTTGGAACGCCAGATATCGTCACTGCACTGGGATACGCCGATGACAAGTTCCTTCTTCCCCCCGGAACAACCGGAGAGAAGAAGGACGATACATAGCAGAAGAATAGGTCTGATTCTCAAATCAAATCGCTTTTAGTCCATCGGGAACCACGGGCATGGCCCCCTTCTGGGTACAGACATAGGCAGATACCTTGACCGCCGTCTCATGGGCGACGGCCACCGACTTGCCCTGCAGGATGGAGCCGATGAAGGCACCGGTGAAGGAATCGCCGGCACCTACGGTATCGGCCACCTCCACCTTCGGAGTCACCTGGTACGACATGCCGCCTGCGTGGAAGACATAACTGCCGTTGGTCCCGCAGGTCAGGATGAGCATCTTCAGCCCGTACTCGTCGAAGATATGCCAGCACTTTTCCTCCAGGCTCAGCCCCGGGATATCGTACAGGCGGGAAATGGTCACCAGTTCCTCGTCATTGATCTTCAGGATGTCGCAGCGCCGGAAAGACGCCTCCAGCACTTCCTTGGTGTAGAAACTCTGACGGAGATTGATGTCGAATACCTTCAGGCAATCCGCGGGGACGGCATCCAGGAACGCGCCGATGGTATTCCGGGATACTTCGCTCCGCTGCGCCAGGGAACCGAAGCAAACCGCCTTGCAGTCCGCAGCCAGGGAAGCCAGTTCATCATCGAACGGGATATTATCCCACGCGACGTCGGTCTTGATTTCGTACTGGGGAACGCCTTGCGCATCCAGGGTGACCTGGACGGTTCCGGTCGGATACTCCACCCGGGCCAGGTGATACGGCAGTTGATGTTCCTCGAATGCCTCGACGATTTCCTCGCCCAGGGCATCGTGGCCGATGGCGCTCACGGCAATGCCTTCCAGGCCGAACTGACGGGCATGATAAGCGAAATTGGCGGGCGCGCCGCCCAGTTTCTTTCCTTCGGGAAGCACATCCCACAGCGCTTCACCGATACCGATAACATACTTTCCCATAACTACTTGTGCATTGTCGTCATATAATACAGCAGATAGGCGACGCCCACGGCCATCACCGCAACGGCACCGGCCTGGCCCACCGCGTCGGAGGCGAATCCCATCAGGAGCGGGAACACCGTACCGCCGAACAGGCCCATGATCATCAGGCCGGACACCTCGTTCTGCTTCTCGGGAACGGCCAGGATCGCCTGGGAGAACACGATGGAGAAGATGTTGGAGTTGCCGAAGCCCACCAGCGCAATCGCCACGTACAGGAGGGCCTTGGTCGATCCGAAGAACATGCCCACCATCGCGAGGGCCATCATCACCACGCTCACGAGGAAAAACTTCTTATGGCTGAACTTCGCCAGGATGAACGACCCGGACAGGCAGCCCACCGTACGGAAGATGAAGTACAGGCTGGTGGCGAAACCGGCCTCGGTGAGCGTCATGCCCACCCGTTCCATCAGGAGTTTCGGGGCCGTCGTGTTCGTTCCCACGTCGATGCCCACATGGCACATGATGCCCAGGAAAGACAGCAGCACGACGGGCTTGCCCAGGAGCCGGAAGCAGTCCGCGAAGGAAGAAGCCTTGTCCGGAGCCGCCTCGCGCTCGATCGGGGAAAGGAGAAGCAGGAGGGAAGCCAGGATGCCGATGGCCATATACACGGGGAAGAGAACTCTCCATCCGAGGCCGAAGGTAGGCATGGCCGCCGTGGCGCCCCACATGGCGATGTAAGGAGCCATGAAGGAGGCGATGGCTTTCACGAACTGCCCGAAGGTCATCGTGCTGGCCAGCCGGTCACCCTTGATGATATTGGTGATCAGCGGGTTCAGGGAAGTCTGCATGAGCGCGTTGCCAATGCCCAGCAGCGAGAAGGAGACGAGCATGAGCCCGTAACTCTCGCCGAAGATGGGAAGGAGCAGGGAGATGACCGTCACCACGAGGCTCAGCAGCACCGTGTTCTTCCGGCCGATCCTGTTCATCAGCATCCCCGTCGGGACGGAGAAGATCAGGAACCAGAAGAAGACCAGGGAAGGAAAGATGTTGGCGACCGAGTCGCTCAGGCCCAGGTCGGACTGGACATAGTTGGAGGCGATGCC
>JAFXMA010000101.1 GCA_017530725.1 Bacteroidales bacterium | reverse complement strand
TGAGGGTAGGCATGGCCCGGCGGATGCGGGTGTCGTCGGTGATGTTGAAGTTCTCGTCGAGGGGAACGTTGAAGTCGACTCTCACGATGGCCTTCTTGCCGGTGAAGTCATAACTGTCGATGAACTGTTGCATATCAGATAAAGGAGTTAAGAATTTTCCAGTCCACAAATTTAACTATCTTTGCATAAAAATCAAAGGCCATGACCATCGAATACCCTGCGGAATACTGGAAAGACTACGAACTCATCGACTCGGGCTACGGCGAGAAACTGGAGCGCTTCGGCAAGTATGTGCTCCGCCGACCGGAACCGAAGGCCCTGTGGGCGCCGTCGCTCACCGAAGGCGAGTGGAAACGCCAGAGCCACGTCGTGTTCCGCCCGGGTGCGGGTTTCGGCAAGGCCGGCAAGGAGGACAGCGGCACGTGGGAGAAAGTCCGGAAGATGGACGACCAGTGGGGCATCGCCTATAACGGTGCACAGGACCCCGAGACGCATGCGGCGTCAGACCTGCACATCGCCCTGCGGCTCGGTCTCACCTCCTTCAAGCATGTCGGCGTTTTCCCCGAGCAGGCGCCCAACTGGGAGTTCATCTACCGGGAGACGCTGCGCCTGGGCCGCATCTGCAAGGCGAACGGCATGGGCGCCCCCAAGGTGCTGAACCTGTTTGCCTACACGGGCGCCGCCTCGCTGGCCGCCAAGGCCGCGGGCGCCGACGTCACGCACCTCGACTCCGTGCGACAGGTCGTCACCTGGGCCCGCGAGAACATGGACCGCAGCGGCCTGGACGGCGTACGCTGGGTCGTCGAAGATGCGCTCAAGTTCGCCAGGCGCGAAGCCAAGCGGGGCAACCGCTACCAAGGCATCATCCTGGACCCGCCCGCCTACGGACACGGTCCCGACGGGGAGAAGTGGAAACTGGACGAACTCCTGTTCGACCTCCTGAAGAACGTCGCGCAGATCCTTTCCCCCCGCGACTCCTTCCTGGTCCTGAACCTCTACTCGAACGGCTACTCCGCCATGCTGGGCGAAACCACCGTCCGCGAAGCCTTCGGCCTGAGGCCCGACGCCGGCTTCGCCGCCGCCCCCGGCCACGACGGCGCCTTCCTCGCCCTCGAAAGCGGCGAACTCGCCCTCCGCGATTCCTTCGGCAAAGTCCTTCCGCTGAGCATTTTCGTGCGGTTGAAACGATAAATCCGCTGCGTGCGGCTTATACGTGCGGGCATATGCGCCCGCACGTTTTCATTTATCCCATAAAAGCATTATCTTTGTAGATTCCAACTAAAAGGGAATTGTAACTGTGATGCTTATGCGTGAACTTGTCGTCCATTGGCACGTCGATCCGGCCATCCTGCATATCGGTAATTTCGAACTCCGCTGGTACTCGATCCTGTTCGTGAGCGGGTTCATCCTGGGGTGGTTCATCTTCTCGTGGTTCTTCGACCGGGAGAAACTGGACAAGAAACTGCTGGATCCGCTGCTTTATACGCTGCTGATCTGCACCATCGTGGGTGCCCGTCTCGGGCACTGCCTGTTCTACCAGCCGGATTATTACCTGGGCAGTTGGAAGGGCTTCTGGGAGATCTTCATGCCCTGGAAGGGCGGACTGGCCAGCCACGGCGGCACCATCGCCCTGATCCTCGGCATGTGGTGGTTCGCCCGGCACTACGGGCGGAAGAACGATTTCGACTTCGTGTGGCTGCTGGACCATCTGGCCATCGCGGTGGCTTTCGCCGGCGCGTTCATCCGTTTCGGAAACCTGTTCAATTCCGAGATCTACGGCAATGTGACGGACCTTCCCTGGGGCTTCGTCTTCGAACTCCGCGGGGAAACCGAGCCCAAGCATCCGACGCAGTTGTATGAGGGCTTCACCTACCTGCTGCTGGGATTCGCGCTCATCGGCCTGTACTGGAAGAAACTGGACAGCATGCTCCGCGGGCAGTTCATCGGCATTTTCCTCGTCGTCTGCTTCGGCAGCCGCTTCCTCATCGAATTCATCAAGGAACCGCAGGTGGAGTTCGAGCGGGCGATGACCCTGAACATGGGCCAACTCCTGTCCATACCCTTCATCCTGCTGGGAGTCTTCTTCCTCGTGTGGGCCTGGAAGACGCGGATTCCCGCCCGGGCAGTGCACCCGGAGGCGACCAAGGCCAGGAAAGATGTGACCCATTACGCAAAACCGCTCAAATAGGTTTGATTTTTGCAGTATCCGGCAGTCACTTTTTAAGAGAATATCAGTCAGTTAGTATATGTATTTGAAACACGCAGCCGTTCTCGCCGCAAGCGCCTTCCTGGCCTTGCCGGCGTTCGCGCAGTATCAGGAAGCGGCTCCGCAGGAAGAGACAGGGAAGGTGGTCCTCACCCTGGAGGACGCCCTGAAGGTCGCCCTCAGCGAGAACACCGCCGTGAAGGTCGCGGACATGGAGATCCAACGGCAGGAGTATGCCCGGAAGGGCTCGTACGGCGCCCTGCTTCCGCAGGTGAGCGCATCGGGCATGTACAGTTATGCCCTGAAGAAGCAGAAGGTTTATTTCGGATCGGACAAGACCGATGACGAAGGCGGTTCCTCAGGCGGCGGCATGGCCGGCATGATGGCCTCGCTGATGAACCCCATCATGTACTACATCAACGAACTCTACGCCGGCACCGGTGTCCCGTTCGTCCCGTATGTGGACCCGGATGCGGACAAGGAAAGCGGCGGTTCCTCCGAGCCGATGGAAATGGGCCGGTCCCACTCCGTCACCCTGGGGCTCAGCGCCCAGATGCCGCTGGTGAACTTCCAGTTGTGGGAGAGCCTCCGGCTGACCGGCGACCAGGTGGAACTGGCCGTGGAGCAGGCCCGGGAGTCCCGGCTGGGAACGGTCGCCTCGGTGAAGCAGGCCTTCTACGCCATCCTTTTCGCGAAGGAGGCGTACAACGTGTATAACTCCGTCTATGAGAACGCGGTGGAGAACTTCCGTCTCACCGAGATGCGATACAATGCGGCGAAGGCTTCCGAACTGGACCTGACCCGCGCGAAGTCGAACGTCGCGGCCGCCATCCCGAACCTGTACAACGCGGAGAACTCCGTGGAACTGGCCCTCTGGCAACTCAAGGCCGTGATGGGCGTGGACCTGGAGCGGAACATCGACGTGGCCGGCTCCCTGGCCGATTACGCCGACCAGATGTTCAGCGACATCGCCGAGGGGAACGAGGCTACGCTGGAAGGCAACTCCACGCTCCGCCAACTGGCCCAGCAGGCCGAGATGATGGCCCGCCAGATCCGGATGCAGCAGTATGCCTACCTGCCGTCCCTCGCGCTCACCTTCTCCTATTCCTACCTGTCCCAGAGCGACATCTTCAACCTGAGCCAGTGGCGGTGGTTCCCTTCCTCCACCATCGGCGTGAGCCTCTCGATCCCCATCTTCTCCGGCGGCCAGCGGTACCACGCGGTCAGGCAGGCCCGTGTCCAGGCCGATGAGTTGGAACTCCAGCGCGAGAACACCGAACGGCAACTCCGCATCGGCATCCGCCAGAGTCTCGGGACGATGGACACCGCGATGCGCACCTACGACGCCTCGCGGGAAGCCCTTGCCACCGCCGAGAAGGCCTACGACATCGCCGTCAAGTCCTACCAACTTGGCAAGAGCACCCTCACGGACCTCAACAACACGGAACTGGTCCTCACCCAGTCCAAACTCGCCGTCTCCCAGGCCATCTACAACTTCGTCATCGCGAAGGCCGGCCTGGAGCAGACCCTCGGTTACGATTTTAACGAAAGATAATATATGAACGGCAAGATCATTTTCCCCATCCTGGCCGCCCTGGCGGTGGTTTCCTGCGGCGGCAGGGGCAACGGCGCCCAGCAGCAGCCTGCCGGTTTCCCCGGTGCTCCCGGCGCGGATGTCACCCCCTCCGTCGAGGTCGTTTCCGCCTCCGCCCGTGACGTTGACCAGGAAAGCACCTATTCCTCCACCGTGGAGGCCTATGCCACCAACAACATCATGCCGCAGACCGGCGCCCGTATCCGCAAGATCAACGTGGAAGTCGGCGACTATGTCGTGAAGGGCCAGGTCCTTGCGGAGATGGACCGCTTCCAGTTGGAGCAACTGGAACTCCAGATCCAGAACGACGACGTGGAATACGCCCGCCTGAAGGGCCTGTATGAGGAAGGCGGCGTCTCGCAGTCCGACTTCGAGGCCGCCGAACTCGGCTACAAGGTCCGCAAGACGAATTACCAGAACCTCCTGGAGAACACCATCCTCCGCAGCCCCATCAACGGCTACGTGACCGCCCGCAACTTCGACGTGGGGGACATGTTCGCGATGAGCGCGCCCCTGTTCACCGTGCAGCAGGTGGTTCCGGTGAAACTCCTCGTGGGCATCTCTGAGAGCGAATACACCAAGGTGAAGAAGGGCGACGTGGTCACCCTGTCCGTCGATGCCCTCCCGGGCCGGACCTTCACCGGCAAGGTGAACCGCCTGTACCCGACCATCAACGCCCTCACCCACACCTTCAACGCGGAGGTGCTCGTGCAGAACGCCGACCGGGCGCTCCGTCCGGGCATGTTCGCCCGGGTGAAGGTGACCTTCGGCACCAACCACCGCGTCGTCCTGCCCGACCAGTGCATCGTCAAGCAGGAAGGGACCGGGCAGAAGTTCGTGTATCTGCTCAACAGCGACGGCACCGTGAGTTATGTCCCGGTCACCCTCGGGCGCCACATCGGTGCGGAGTACGAGATCATCGACGGTGTCCAGGAGGGCGACCAGGTCGTCCGCAAGGGCCAGGCGACCCTCAAGGACGGCGTCAAGGTAATAGTCCTCCAGTAGCATGAGCATCTACAGAACATCCGTCAACCATCCGGTGACGACGGCCCTGGTGTTCCTGGCCTTCGCCATCCTGGGCATATACTCCCTGACCAAGTTGCCCGTGGACAATTTCCCGGATGTGGAGTCCAACGTCATCATGGTGATGTCCTCCTATCCGGGAGCGAGCGCCGAGGACGTGGAGAACAACCTTACGAAGGTCCTGGAGAACTCCCTGAACGGTGTCGCGAACCTCAAGGACATCACGTCCAACTCCCGTGAGAACATCTCCGTCCTCACGCTCGAGTTCGAGTACGGCACCGACATCGAAGTGGCGACGAACGACGTCCGCGACAAACTGAGCATGGTGAGCCAGACGCTCCCCGACGGGGCGTCCTCGCCGACCATCTTCAAGTTCAGCGCGGACGACATGCCCATCCTGATCCTGTCCGCGACGGCGAACCAGAGCGTATCGGCCCTGGACAAGATCCTGGACGAACGGGTGGCCACCCCGCTGGCGCGCGTCACCGGCGTGGGTACGGTCTCCGTGAACGGCGCCCCGCAGCGTGAGATCCAGGTCTATTGCGACCCGAACAAACTGGAGGCTTACGGGCTCTCCATCGCTTCCATCTCCTCGGTCATCGCCGCCGAGAACCGGAACGTCCCTTCCGGCAGCATCGACATCGGCTCCGAAACCTACACCCTCCGCATCAAGAAGGAGTTCGCGGACCCCTCCGAACTGGAGAACGTGGTCCTGGGCTACGTGAACGGGGGCGTGATCTATCTCCGTGACGTCGCCCGCGTGAGCGACGGCCTGGAGGAGAAATCCCAGGAGTCCTACACGAACGGTGTCCGCGGCGCGCAGATCGTCATCCAGAAGCAGTCCGGCTACAATACCGTGAACGTGATCCGCGGCATCAAGCGCGAGATGGCGAAACTGGAGCGCAACCTCCCGTCCGACATCAAGATCACCACGGTCGTCGATTCCTCCGACAACATCCTCCGTACCATCAATTCCCTGAAGGAGACGATCCTCATCACCTTCCTCGTGGTGATGCTCATCGTGTACATCTTCCTGGGCCGGTGGAAGGGTACCCTCATCGTCGTCCTGTCCATCCCGATCGCCCTCCTGGCGTCGCTGATGTACCTCTTTGCGACGGGGAACACCCTGAACATCATCTCGATGTCCGCCCTGTCGATCGCCATCGGCATGGTCGTGGACGACGCCATCGTCGTCCTGGAGAACGTGACGACGCACCTCGAACGGGGTGAGAAGCCCAAGGAGGCCGCCGTCCACGGCACCGCCGAAGTCGGTATCTCCGTCATCGCCTCCACCCTCACGATGCTGTGCGTGTTCCTCCCGCTGACGATGATCTCCGGCATGGCCGGCATCATGTTCAAGCAGTTGGGCTGGATCGTGTCCATCATCATGATCGTGTCCACGACCGCCGCCCTCACGCTCGTCCCGATGCTGTGCTCGCAACTCCTGACCAACGAGAACAAGAGCGGCCGCCTGTACCACTTCATCTTCGACCCCGTGAACCGCTTCCTCGACGCCGTTTCCCGCGGGTACTCCGCGATGATCGCCTGGTGCATGGGCCACAAGCGGATCGTGCTCCTGGCCGCGGCCGTGATCTTCGCCGCCGTGATCGCCATCTACGCCCCGCGGATGAAGACCGAGTACTTCCCGACGGCGGACCAGGGCCGTATCCAGGTCTCCGTGGAACTGCCCATCGGCACGGCGCAGGACGTCACCCGTGACCTTGCCGCGCGCATCTACGAGAAGATCATCGCCGACGTGCCCGAAGTCAAGGTCCTGAGTTACAACTTCGGCCAGGCCGACAGCCAGAACGCCTTCGCGTCCATGCGCAACAACGGCGCCTACCTCATCTCGATGAACATCAACATCGGCTCGATGGAGGACCGCAAGCGTTCCACCATGGAAATCGCCGACCTCATCCGCGCCGACCTCAAACTCTTCCCGGAGATCAACAAGTCCACCGTCACGGAAGGCGGCATGGGCATGGGCGGCCGCAGCGCCGTCCAGTTGGAGATCTACGGCTATGACTTCGAG
>JAFXMA010000100.1 GCA_017530725.1 Bacteroidales bacterium | reverse complement strand
TTGTGCGATGGCGTCCCTGGAACAGATTGCATATGAAAAGATCGAGATATTTCCTTGCGGCCCTCGCCGCCCTCACCGTTTCCGTCACCGCATCGGCCCAGTCCAAGAGTTTTTCCCTGGGCAAGTGGATCGAACTCCATAACGCCATCCTCAAGGAACTGAACCGTTCCTATGTGGACTCCCTCGAAGTCGGCCGCATCGAGCGGGAAGGGGTGGACGCGATGCTGGAAGCCCTGGATCCCTATACCGTGTATGTCCCCGAAGAAGAGCAGGAGGACTTCCGGATGATGCTGTCCAACACCTACGGCGGCATCGGCGCCGTCATCTACAAGCCCGACGTGAACGGAAACGTGCAGATCAACGAGCCTTACGCCGGCTCCCCGGCGGCGAAGGCCGGCCTCCGCTGCGGCGACGAGATCGAGACCATCGACGGGGAAACCACCCATGGCCTGACGAGTCAGCAGTGCTCCGACAAGATGCGCGGCAAGCCGGGCACGCAGGTGGTTTTCCGCGTGAAGAAACTCCGCGGCGGTCCCACCTGGCAGGCGGGGGAGGTCATCGAAGTTCCCGTGACCCGCGAGCGCATCGCCCTCCCCTCGATCGAATATGTGGACATGATCAACGACCGGGACGGCTATGTCCTGATGACCAAGTTCACCGACGGGGTGGGACAGGGCATCCGTGACGCCTACCATACGCTGAAGCAGAAGGGGATGAAGCGCCTGGTCCTGGACCTCCGCGGCAATGGCGGCGGCCTGATGAACGAGGCCGTGAACATCGTCTCCCTGTTCGTCCCGAAGGGGTCCGTGGTCGTGACTTCCAAGGGGCGTGCGGCGGGAACGGAACAGGTGTACAAGACCACGACCGATCCCGTGGACCTGGAGATTCCCATCGTGGTGCTGGTCGATTCCGGCTCCGCATCGGCCTCCGAGATCGTCTCCGGCGCCCTGCAGGACCTCGACCGCGCAACCGTCATCGGTACGCGCACCTATGGGAAGGGCCTGGTGCAGAGCATCCGTCCGCTGCCGTACGACGGTCAGTTGAAGGTGACCACCGCGAAGTATTATACGCCCTCCGGCCGCTGCGTGCAGGCTATCGACTACAGCCACCGCAACGAGGACGGCAGCGTGGGCCACATCCCCGATTCCCTCACGCACGAGTTCAAGACCCTCCACGGCCGCACGGTCCGGGACGGCGGCGGCATCACCCCCGATTTCGAGGTCAAGGGCCACAAGTATTCCCGCCTGACTTATTCCGTCGTCCTGAGTGGCATCACGGACCAGTACGCCATGAAATATGTCCGTGAGCACGAGGCGCTTCCGTCGGTGGATGACTTCCACTTCGACGCCTATGAGGACTTCATCGCCTTCGCGAAGGACAAGGAATTCGACTACCGTTCCTCCGCCCGCGCCCTCTTCGACGAGATGAAGAAAGTCCTTGCCGAGGACGGCCTTTCCGAAGCGATGTCCACCGAACTGACCGCGTTGGAGAAGTCCCTGGATATGGACAAGGAGACCTTCCTCCGCCTCAAGAAGGATGAGATCATGCCCTTCATCGAGGAGGAGATCGCCGTCCGCTACTGGTTCCAGGAGGCCGGGATCAAGGTGCGTCTCCGCACCGACGACCAGTTGAAGGAGGCGCTCACGAAGCCCGCGATCAGTTGGTAGCCTACCCGGGGTTCCCGATTTCCATCAGCCTTTTCTCGAATTCGTCGCGGTCGCAGGCCGCGGCGTTTCTGAGTTTGACGCGGTAGTTGTACACCGTGGAAGGTGATTTCTTCAGGAAGCGGGCGATCTGGGCCGATTCGGTGACGCCGAGGCGGATGAGGGCGAAGATCCGCAGTTCGTTGGAGAGTTTCCCGGGCGGAAGGTCCTGGCCGATGCGGCCCTCTTCCCGCAGGAGGCCGTTCAGTTGGTTCACGAAGTCCGGGAACACGCCCAGGAAGGTGGCGTCGAACTCGTCGTACAGGGTTTTCCGTTCCATGTCGATGTACGCGTCCGACTTGAGGACGCGGAGGATGTCGTCCAGGTCCTTGGACTTGGCCGTGACCCGGAGTCCGGACCGGTAGCGCTCCAGGGCGTCGATGTGCTCGGAGAACATGGAAAGGTAACGCCCCAGGTAGGTGTCCTTGATCTGGTTGGATTCCTTGAGCCGTTCCACATTCTCCAGGATCTGCCGCTGCATCCGCCCGATCCGCTTGTGGTTCCGGTAGAGTCGCAGGAGGGCGAAGCCCAGGGCGGCCAGGATCAGGATGGTGACGGCCAGAAAGGCCTTCAACTGGCGCTGGCGGCGCTGTTCCAACTTTTCATAGGCGGCGATGATGTCCGGCTGCGACTGGTTGATTTCGTCCAGGGCGGTGCGGGCGTCGGACCGGGTGGCGTCCTCGTAGGCCCGGACGATGTAAGTGTACGCGCGGTCCAGGTCGCCGCGGTCGTACAGGATCCGGGACAGCCGGATCAGGGACCGGGATGCCTTGACCGGCGCCATCTGGTCGCAGTTCGCACTGACGGCGTAGTGCTTCAGTTCATTCTCCCGGTTTCCTTCCTCCCGGTACGTCTTGGCGATCCAGTAATGCACGATGGCCTGGTCCTGGAGGGAGAGCCGCTCGTCGGCCAGGCGTTCGGTCATCAGTTGCCGGGCCCGTTCCGGGTGCCCGTTCTCGATTTCGATGCCGGCATTGACCGTATAGTAGTCCAGCATGTCCTCCGTCAGCGCGGCCCGGCTGCGCTGCTGGTACAGCAGTTCCTCCGCCCGGAATCGCCCGGAGAGTTCCGGGTCCTTGGCCGCCAGCGCCATGCCGTGGTAGATGGAGTTGAGGGTCTGGTAGTAGGACGCCAGCCTGTGGGTGGACCGGACCGCCGCCGTATCGACCGCCCCGACCGCTTCGAGCGCGGTATGGTACATGCCCGAAATCAGATAGCGTTGGGCCAGGTCCAGCGAGGCGTCCATGCGGAGTTCGGCGTCGCCGGTATCGGCGGCGATCGCTTCCTTCAGGTGCGCATACCGGAGGGCCGAATCCACATCGTACTTGAGGTAACCGTCGAAGATCCTGTCGCAGAGGCGGTAACGGGCAAGGGGGGCCGTCGTGTGCTTGAACTGGATTTTCAAGTCCGCCAGGTCTGCCTTGTGCGCCTGGCTGATGACGGGTTCCCGCGCCAGCGATCGGTCCAGTTCCTTCAGGGCGGTTTCCCATTCGGGGGCACGGCCTCCGCGGTCCCGGCAGGCGGGAAGGATGAGAAGGAGGCAGGCCGCAAGCCGCGGAAGGGACGCAGAACGCATGGGGAGATCGTTTGTTACCGAGGCAAAAATACGAAGAATCCCGTTTTAATCCAACGATTCCATCTACTATTTAACGGGCGCGGAGCAATCGGGTTATATTTGATTATCAATGATTTGTTGGGGTAAGGACCGGCGTGGAATCTACTATTTCCCGGGGGCGCGGTCCTTTTTTGGCTGAGAATCCATAACTTTGTGCTGACCGCGAAATCACTTTTAACCATACTCATATGTTATCCAAGAAACTGTTCA
Organism: Bacteroidales bacterium; assembly: GCA_017530725.1. GTDB lineage: Bacteria > Bacteroidota > Bacteroidia > Bacteroidales > UBA932 > Cryptobacteroides. Next base: position 21,786 of record JAFXMA010000100.1, on the reverse strand, counting down.
GCGTACTGGCCATACTTCTCGGTATGACCGTCTCTTTTGGCGCGTATGCCCAGAAGATCGCAGTACGCGGTACTGTGTCGGATGCCAGCGGTCCCGTCGTCGGGGCCGTCGTGCTTTCCGGCAGTACCGGCGTGACAACGGACGCGGATGGATCCTTCTCCATCAGCGTCGACCCCGACGCTGTCCTCGAAATCTCCTGTCTCGGCTATCAGTCGCAGCAGGTCCCCGTCCAGGGACGCCGCCAGATCCTGGTGGTGCTCGAGGAAGACACCAACCTGCTGGAAGATGCCGTGGTCGTGGGCTACGGCACGCAGAAGAAGGCCAACCTGACGGGCGCGGTGTCCGTGGTGAAGGCCGATGAACTCAAGGACCGTTCCGCCCTCGACGTGGGGCACATGCTGCAGGGAACCGTCCCGGGCCTGAACATCACCTCGGGTTCCGGCCGTCCGGGCCAGGCCGCGTCGCTCAACATCCGTGGTTGGAACTCCATCAACGGAGGCAGCCCGCTGGTGCTCATCGACGGCGTGGAAGGGGACATCCAGTATCTCAATCCGGTCGATGTGGAGAGCATCTCCGTCATCAAGGATGCCGCCGCTGCCGCCATCTACGGCGCGCGTGGCTCGGCCGGTGTGATCCTCGTGACCACCAGGAACGGCAGCCGGGAGAAGGAAGGCCGCGCCAAGGTCACCTACAGCGGCCGCTTCGGCGTCACCGCCCCGACCACCCGGACCGACTATGAGACCCGCGGCTATGACTCCGTCTATCTGAACAACCTTTTCTGGGGCACCTACAGCCCGGGTACCAAGTATGCCAACTACTCCGATGCGGACATGCAGGAACTGTGGGCCCGCCGGAATGACAAGGTGGAGAATCCGGAGCGTCCCTGGGTCGTCATCACCCAGGAGAACGGCAAGGACGTCTATAATTATTATGCGAACACGGACTGGTGGCACGTCCTTTACAACGACATCAAGCCCACCACGAGCCACACCATCTCGGCCAGCGGCGCCACGAGCCATGTGAGTTACCTGGTGTCCGGCGGCTACACCTACGAGCAGGGCATGTTCAAGGAGAAGCCCGATAACTATACGCGCATCAACCTGCGCGCGAAGATCGCCTTCGACGTGACCGACTGGCTGCGGATCGGCTCCAACACGAGTTACTTCAACAGTTCCTATTTCTATCCGGGCCAGGGCGGCATCAACAACAACTTCGCGAAGAGTTCCGGACACGGCCTCGCGAGTTATCCCGCCACGAATCCGGACGGATCGACCCTGTACACGACCAAGTACAACGGATACACCATCATGGACGGTCTCCTGATGCTCCTCGCCGAGGATAATTTCAACGAGGACAAGGTGGACAACCTGAGCGAGACCGTGGACTTCACCCTGAAGCCGTTCAAGGGATTCACCGTCAAGGGTGACTACACCTACACGCTCAAGTACAACCGGTACATGAACCGCGCGGTGCCCGGCTACTATTCCACGTATCCGATGGAAATCAAGGTGAAGGACGATGCGTCCCCGTTCCAGGACAAACTCTCCGAGAGCGCCAATACCAATATCTATCAGGCCTACAACCTGTACGCCACCTACGAGAATTCCTGGAACCAGGCCCACAACTTCAAACTGATGGCCGGCGTGAACTACGAGACCCGCTGGATCAAGGACCTGGGCGCCATCGGCTACTATCTGTACTCGACGGAACTGAACGACCAGAACCTGATCGGCGCCGATCCCACGGATCCCGACGGCCGGAAGCGCATGGAAACCTCCGGCGGCCAGAACGAGTACAAACTGGCCGGTTACTTCGCCCGGCTGAACTATGACTACAAGGGGCGCTACCTGCTTGAGTTGAACGGCCGTTACGACGGATCCTCCCGCTTCCTCCGCGGCAACCGCTGGGTGTTCTCCCCGTCCGCTTCCCTGGGCTGGAGAGTGTCCGAAGAGCCGTTCTTCGCCCCGCTGCGGGGCTGGTGGGACAACTTCAAGGTCCGTTTCTCCTACGGCCAGTTGGGGAACCAGCAGATGAGTTCCTACTATCCGGCCATCCGGACCGTCTCCACCGGCGGCAAGTCCTCCTATCTGCTGGGTGGTGCGAACCTGCCGCAGGCCTCCCTGTCTGCCCCGGTTTCCTCCGGTCTCACCTGGGAACGCTCCATCCAGAGCAACCTGGGTATCGACATGGCCTTCCTGGGGAACCGCCTGGAATTCAGCGCCGAAGGCTATATCCGTGACACTAAGGACATGCTCACCGCCGGCGAGCCTCTCCCGGCCGTGTACGGCGCTTCCACCCCGCAGGAGAACGTGGCCGACCTCCGGACCAAGGGCTATGAGATATCCCTGGGCTGGCGGGATTCCTTCAAACTGGGTCCCGATTCCTTCCATTATGGCGCGAGCGTCGTCTTCTCCGACTATGTGTCCCACATCACCCGCTTCAACAACCCGGACAAATTCTTTGCGAAGACCTATTGGGTGGGCCAGAAATACGGTGACATCTGGGGCTACCACATCGACGGCCTGTTCGCCACCGATGAGGAGGCCAGGAGTTATGCCGTGGACCAGAGCAAGGTGAACGATGCGCAGATCTTCCCGAACGGCCTCTTCGCCGGCGACATGAAGTTCGCCGACCGGGATGGCGACGGCGCCATCAACAAGGGCGCCGAGAAGGTGGGGGAGAGCGGTGACTGGCAGATCATCGGCAACAGCAAGCCGCGCTACAACTACGGCGTGAACCTGAACGCCTCCTGGTTCGGTTTCGACCTGGCCGTCTTCTTCCAGGGCATCGGCAAGATGGACTGGTACTCGGCGGCGGACGCCCGCAATTTCTGGGGCCCCTACGCCCGTCCTTACATGACCTTCATCCCCAAGGACTTCCTGAACGACTGCTGGAGCGAAGAGAATCCGAACGCCTTCTTCCCGCGCCCCCGCGGCTATATCGCGATGAACGCGAACCGTCCGCTGGGCGTGGTGAACGACCGGTACCTCCAGAACATCGGCTATCTGCGCCTGAAGAACCTCACCTTCGGCTACACGCTTCCGGAGAACCTCACCCGGAAGATTTCCATCTCCAAACTCCGCCTGTATTTCACCGGCGAGAACCTGTTCTACTGGGCGCCCGGCCTGCACGGCAAGTACGTGGATCCTGAAATGGCCATGACCGGCGGCAACATGCGCATCTATCCCTGGCAGAAGAACTTCATCCTCGGTATCGACATAACCCTCTAATGGATCCCGCTATGAAAAAGATATTCATTCCCCTGCTGATACTCCTGGCCGGATTCGCTTTCTCCGGCTGCGACCGCCTGCTGGACGCCGTCCCCAAGGACCGGCTTTCCGCCGACACGTTCTTCAAGAGCGAGAGTGAACTCCAGGCCTTCGCCATCGGCTTCTACGAACTGTTCCCTTCCTCGGAACTGTATGTCGCCAATGACGACCACTACACCCAGAACAACATGTCCACCGAGGGCATGGGCAAGCGCACGGTCCCGGCCAGCGGCAGCGGCTGGAGTTGGTCGGCCCTCCGCAACATCAACACCCTGCTGGAGAACGTCGGCAACTGCCCGGATGAGCAGGTCCGCATCAAGTATGAGGCCCTCACCCGTTTCTTCCGCGCCTACTTCTATTTCGCCAAGGTCAAGCGTTTCGGCGACGTCCCGTGGTATGACAAGCCCGTGGGCTCCACGGACACCGAACTGCTCAACAAGCCCCGGGACAGCCGCGAACTGATCATGGAGAAGATGATCGAGGACCTGGACTTCGCCATCGCGAACCTCCCCACCACCAAGAGTGTCTATGAGGTCACGAAGTGGACGGCCATGGCCCTGAAATCCCGCATCCTGCTGTTCGAAGGAACCTTCCGCAAGTATCATGCGGGGGATCCCACCCTCGCCACCCTGCCTGCCGGCGCCAAGGACTACAAGTGGTACCTCAGCGAATGCGCCAGGGTCTCCCTGGAGTTCATCCAGTCCAGCGGCTACGGCCTGCACTCCGGAGACGTGAACACCTGCTACCGCGAACTGTTCACCACGATGAATGCCACCGACCTGACGGACGAAGTGATCCTGGCCCGTGACTACAACAAGGCGTACGGTGCCATCCACAGTTCCGGCAACACGATGACCGTCGGTTCGATGGGCTGCCCTGCCATGACCCGCAAACTGGTGGCCAGTTACCTGATGAAGGACGGCTCTCGCTTCACCGACAAGGAAGGCTGGGAGACCATGACTTTCCAGCAGGAGACCCAGAACCGGGATCCCCGTCTCGCCCAGAGCATCCGTACTCCCGGGTATAAGCGCATGGGCCAGGATACCTTCACGGCTCCCGACCTCAAAGTATCCTTCACCGGTTACCATCCGGACAAGTACGTGACCACCCTGGACCAGGACTCCTACAACAACTCCGACATCGACCTGATCATCTTCCGCGCGGCGGAAGTCCTCCTCAACTACGCCGAGGCCCTGGCCGAAGCCGGCACCCTGACGCAGGCCGACCTGGACCTGTCCGTGAACAAACTGCGTGACCGCGTGGGCATGCCGCACCTGGGCATGGCCGATGCCAACGCCCTTCCGGACGCGTTCCTGACCGATCCCGCTTTCGGCGGCTACCAGAGTCCGGTGCTCGCCGCCGACGCCAATAAGGGTGTGATCCTGGAGATCCGCCGCGAGCGCGGCATCGAACTGTGCCAGGAAGGCCACCGCTACTACGACCTGATGCGCTGGAAGGAAGGGAAGGTCTTCGAGGCCCCCTTCTACGGCATGTATCTCCCCGGCGTGGGCGTGTACGACCTGGACGGCAACGGAACGGACGACTTCGAGGTCTATTCCGCCTCCGCTACCTCCAAGGCTGCAGTCACCAAGAAACTGGGTTCCGACGTTATCCTCAAGGATGGCAACGCCGGCATGGTGTTGCTGCACAGTGACGTCGCCCGTTCCTGGAATGAAAACAGAGACTACCTGTATCCCATCCCGACGGACGACCGCAACCTTACGGAAGGCGCCCTGACCCAGAACCCGGGCTGGGATGACGGCTTGAATTTCTAAACGGACCCGACCATGAAAAGAATCGCAACATATCTCCTTCTGCTCTGCACCGCGCTGGCTTTCACCGCCTGCCGCGAAAAGGAGCAGCCGAACGTGTCCACGATGAAAGGCGTGTTCTATGCCTGCCTGGACGGGGCGGACGAGACGGTCGAACTGCTCCCGAACAAGAGCAAGACCTTCAACCTGCTCGCCAAGGCGGAGGCCGTCTCCGACGTCTATCTGACACTCTCCTTCAAGGTGGATCCCGATGCGGTCGCCACCTACAACGCGGCCCACGGCACCGACTGCGAACTGCTGCCTTCCTCCGCGTTCGAAATCCTCGACAATACGGTGATGCTGCCGCGCTACAACAAGGCTTCCTCTTCCGCCCGGCTGCGGATCACGGCAACCGGAATGGAGGAAGACAAGATGTACGTGCTTCCGGTCACCATCGACAAGGTCGAAGGCACGGATAACTGGGCCCTTTCCGGTTCCCCGTGCGCGTTCGTGACCGTCGTCCAGATCTCCACCGGTCCGCAGGGCGGTGACGGCTCGGCCGAATACCCGTACATCCTGTCCACGGCGGAAGACCTGGAGAAGATGGCCGAGAAACTGGAGCATGAGAACAAGGTGTACTTCAAGATGAAGAACGACATCGACATGTCCTCCGTGACCGCCTGGGTCCCGCTCAACTATGCCAGCCCGTACGACTTCGAGATCGATTTCGACGGCGACGGCCATACGATCTCCAACTTCAGCGTGGACTTCACCAACTACGCCAGTTTCTTCGGCGTGCTGTACGGCAAGTGCCACGACGTGACCTTCACCAATGCCTATGTGACCAGTTCCGCCAACAGCGCCTGCGGCATCATCGGCGGCTATGCCGGCACCGGTGACAAGCATGCGGAGATTACGCGGGTGCATGTCCAGGGCGTCGTGGACTTCAAGGGCAACAAGACGGGTATCGGCGGCCTGGCCGGCATCCTGGGCAACGCCACGGTGTCCGCGTCTTCCGCCGATTGCGTGGTTACCTCCGGGTACAACTATGTGGGCGGCCTGTTCGGCTACGACGGCGGCAAGTCCGAGGTGTCCAACTGCTGGACGGCCGGTTCCGTGACCGGTGCCCAGCGCGTCGGCGGCATCTGCGGCGGTCTCATCAAGAACGAGAGTTCCGTCGTCAACTGCTACTCCCTCAGCGAGGTCAATGCCGGATTCGCCCTCGGCGGCATCGCCGGCCACTGCAACCTGGACCAGAAGAGCGGCACCCCGGAGGAATCCCGTCCGGACAACGTGTTCTCCAAGTGCATCGCCTGGAACGGATACGTCCATGCTACCACGCTGACTCCCGGTGACGTGAGCCATTACAGCGTCGGTGCCGTTATCGGTTTCACTTCCGTGCGCAATTACCTGATCGACTGCATCCGCCGTCCGGACCTGGACTTCCAGGACTACTCCGACATGTTCACCCTGTACGACCAGGGCAACGCCTCTCCGGACATGCCGCTGGTGGTGAACAAGGTGGAAGGCGCCAATTACAATTATCCGTACCACGGCCGTGCCGCCGAGGCAGGGAAGACCCTGTCCCAGGTGGCGAAGGAACTGGGCTGGAGCGCCGATATCTGGGACTTCAGCGGCGCCGTTCCCACGCTCAAGGCCAATGCGGAGGTGGTGCCTGAGGAAGAGGCCCACGGACAGGGCCAACTTCCGGGCTACGGTGAGAATGATATCTATTAAACTGCGACCGTCATGAAAACAAGAATAGCCTACATCCTCTGCGCAGCGTTGCTGCCGCTGTTGCCGCTTTCCTGTAACAAGGCGGCGGAGTCTCTCCCCGATAATACGGTGACCATCACGGCTTCCATCCCGGACCAGCCCGGAACCCGCGTCGCCGCCGGCGATGCCGAGACCGGTCTTTCCTGGTCCTGGGAGGCCGGGGACAAGATCGCGGTCATCGGCACGATGCCTTCCGTGTTCGACATCGATGAAGGATTCGGCCCCCAGCAGGCCACCTTCACCGGCAAACCGGTTTCGGGTGACAGTTATACCATCATCTATCCGGGAACGGTGACTTCCCTTTCCGGCCTGGAAGCCCTGACCTTCGAGGGCCAGGTCCAGAAAGGCAACGACTCCAAGGCGCATCTGAAGTACTTCGCCGTCCTTTCCGACGTCGATGCCTTCGACACCTTCGCGTTCGGAGCCGACTGGGCGGCCGCCCACGGCGGGACCTTCAGGCAAGGCGGTGTCCTCAAGTTGAAACTCACCCTGCCTGCCGGAACGGAGACCGTGAACAAGGTCACCATCTCCACGGCCACGCCGCTCTTCCATGCCGGAAACGGCGAAGCCCTCTCCGCGGAACTGAACCTGGGCCTGGAGGATGTCACCCTGGGCGAGGACCTCGTCCTCACCGCCTGGATGACCACTTCCTGGTTCGATGATACCCTGCCTGCCGGGACCGTCCTTTCCTTCGCGGTGGCGGCCGGGGAGAAGACCTGGCTCCGCGACATCACCCTGGCCGATGAGAAGGTCCTGAGGAGCGGTTTCGTGAACACCATCACCCTCGACGGGACGGGCTGGTTCGACGCCGGCCGCTACGACGGCGGCAAGGGCACCGAGGCCGAACCCTGGCTCATCTCCAACGCCACCCAACTGGGGTACATGCGGGATGACCTGAAGGGCGGAGAGAAACGCTGGTTCAAACTCGTGGCCGACATCGACATGGCCGAGGTCACCGGCTGGGAACCGCTCAACTACGCCTCCCCGTACGACAAGGAAATCGACTTCGACGGCGACGGTCACACCATCTCCAACTTCACCTGCGACTACGGCGGGAACTATCCGAGTTTCTTCGGTGTCCTGTTCGGCACCTGCCACGACGTGACCTTCTCCAAGGCGAAGATCGTCGGCACGGCGAACAGCGCCTGCGGCATCATCGGCGGTTACGCCGGTACCGGTGACAAGCACGCGGAAGTGCTCCGCGTCCATGTCGATGGCTCCGTTACCCTCACCGGCAACAAGACCGGCGTGGGCGGCATGTTCGGTATCCTGGGCAATGCCAATGTCACGGCTTCCTCTGCGTTCTGCAAGGTCACGTCCGACAGGAACTATGTCGGCGGCCTGTTCGGCTATGACGGCGGCAAGGCCGTCGTCCGCGACTGCTGGACGGCCGGTACGGTCATCGGCAACCAGCGCGTCGGCGGCATCTGCGGCGGTCTGATCAAGGACGAGAGCGCCATCTACAACAGTTTCTCGGTCGCGGCCGTGACGGCGAACTTCGCCCTCGGCGGCATCGCCGGGCACTGCAACCAGGACAAGGGTGACAACATGACCGGCCGCATGCCCAAGAACGTGGTCGAGAAGAGCGTCGCCTGGAACACCTTCGTCCGGGCCGCCAGCGTGACGCCCGGCGACATGTCCCACTACAGCGGCGGCGCCGTCGTCGGTTTCACCGCCACGCACAACTTCCTGACCGACTGCGTCCGCAGGCCCGACCTCGACTTCGTGGACTACTCCGACCTCTTCGGCCTGTACGACCAGGAGAACGCCTCCGAGGAGACGCCGCTCGTGGTCGTGGAGGTGGAAGGTGCGAACTACAACTTCCCGTACCACGGCAAGGCCGCTGCGGCTGGCAAGACGCTGTCGCAGGTTGCCCAGGAACTGGGCTGGTCTTCCGAGGTCTGGGACTTCAGCGGCGACTATCCCGTCCATATGGGACAGCCCCCGCTCGTGGTGGACCAGGCCGGCTCGAACGGCCAACTCGGTGACTTTGACGAAAACCCGTTCATTTAAGAAGGAGGACCGATCATGAAAACTGACTATTCCATCTGCGCATGGGCGGCGGCCCTTCTTCCGCTGCTGTTCTCCTGCAACAAGGCCGTGGAACCGGCCGTCGTCCCCGATTCCGGGACCATCACCATCTCGGCTTCCATTCCTGACGGTCCGGCGACCCGTGTGGCCGCCGGGGCGAAGGAAGCGGGTCTTTCTTGGAACTGGGAGGAAAGGGACCAGATCACCGTCGTGGGCGTGAACTCGTCCGTGTTCGACATCGAAGACGGCTTCACGGCCCATCAGGCCGACTTCACCGGAAAGCCGGTGGCCGGCAACGTTTTCTCCATCCTGTATCCCGGCACCTACGGCTCCGTCGCGGAGTGGGAGGCGGCCGCCTGGACCGGTCAGGTCCAGACGGGAAACGGGTCGATGGACCATCTGGAGTACTGCGCCCTCCTGTCCGGGGTCGATGCGTTCGAGACCTTCGAATTCAGCGACGCCTGGGCGACGGAGCACAAGGGTGCTTTCCGGCAGAGCGGCGTCCTCAAGTTCGCCCTCACCCTGCCGGAAGGGATCACCGCTCCGGAAAGCGTGTCCCTCATGGCCGACGGTCCGGTATTCTGCGCCGACAACGCCGGTACCCTGACGGCTTCGCTCTCCCTGGCGTTGAAAGATGTCACATTGGGTGAAGACCGGGTACTCACGGCTTGGATGACCCTGCCCTGGCAGGAAGTCAAGGTTCCGGCCGGTTCCACGCTGAACGTCGTGGTCGTCGCCGATGGCGGAAACCATTGGCAGCGCAGCGTCACCCTGCCGGCGGAGGCCTCCCTCCTGCCCGGCAAGGTGAACACCATCGTCCTGGACGCCACCGGCTGGTCGGGCACCGGCCACTATGCTGGCGGTGAAGGAACGGCCGAATCGCCCTGGCTCATCGCCGATGCGACCGCCCTCCGCGCCGTGCGCGGCGACCTGGTCAGCGGGGAAACGAAGTATTTCCGGCTGGTCCGGGATGTGGATCTCTCCGGGGCCGAGTGGGTCCCGCTCAACGCGGAAGGCAGTTTCGACAAGTTCATCGACTTCGACGGTAACGGCAAGACCATCAAGGGGCTCACCATCACCGAGCCTACGGCCTATGCGAGTTTCGCGGGCGTCCTCTACGGTACGCTCAAGGATGTCACCTTCGACGGTGCCGACATCAATGCCGGCAACAACAAGGCAGGTGTCGCGGCCGGTTATCTGGGCACGAACAAGAACCTGGCACCCTGCTCCCTGACGGGCGTCACGGTCAAGAACTCCACCATCACGGGCGAAGCCTACCTCGGCGGTGTCATCGGCCAGGTGGCCGTGGCCACCACGGTCTCCGACTGCCACATCCTCAACTCGACGGTTACCTCTTCCGTTGACAATGTGGGTGGCTTCGTGGGTGTTCCGGACTGTGCCGGGGCCCGCTTCGAAGACTGCTCCGCGGAGGGCGTCACCATCAACCATACCGCCGCGAAGCGGTATGCGGGCGGTTTCGCCGCAAACATGAACAAGGCGACCGTGTTCGAGCGCTGCACGGTGAAGGATGCGGTCATCAACGCACCTTCCTCCCAGCGTGTAGGCGGCTTCGTCGGCCAGGCCGGCCGTTTCGAAGGGGCCGTGTTCACGCATTGCACCGTGGAGAACGCCACCATCCAGGGCGGTCTCAACTCCGCCGGTTTCGTGGGCGTGAACTATGCCCCCGACATCAACAAGTGCGCGGTCATCGGCGGTTCCATCACGGCGAACGGCGGTCATGTCGCCGGTTTTGCCGGCTATCCGGAGGGAAATGCATCGCTGTCCTGCCGGATAGCGGACAGTTACTCCACGATGGATGTCATCGGAGGTGACCAGACGGAGATCGGCGGTTTCATCGGCATTGCCAAGGGACTGATCGTCGTCGAGCGCTGCTATGCGGCCGGGACGGTGAGCGGTACCCATGAGAATACCGGTATCTTCGCCGGCCGCGTGGATGTGGACAGCGCCTCCATTTCCGCCTGCATCGGCTGGAACGCGACCCTGCCGTTCGCCGGTACCGTCGTGGAAGGCGCCGGGGAGGTCAAGGACAACTATGCCGGCAACGAAGGCACGATTTCTGCCCAGGCTACGAATCTGGGCTGGTCCGCCGAGGTGTGGGATCTCAGCGGAGACGCCCCCAAACTGAAGTAGCATGAAACGGAAACTCTTTTATCTGATTGCGGTATCCATCCCCCTGCTGGTCTGGTCCTGCGGGGGGAAGGACCCGCTTCCCGACCTGATTCCGCCGCCTTCCGGCGGTGAACAGGGTGGACAGGGAGGACAAGGCGGCGAAGGCGGAGGTACGGAAACGCACCCCTGGGACGCCAACCGGGGCAAGGAAGTCTATCCTTCCGGTACCGGCTGGACGTCCACGGCCATCGAGGACGGAATCCGGTATTTCACCTTCTCCGGCACCGACCCCGTCACCAAGTCTCCGCAGCGGGTCTTCGTCACCGACGTGGACCTGTCCAACAAGGACTATTCCGTGAAACTGGCCCTGTATGACAACCGTTCCACGGCGTCTGCGGTCATGAAGGACAAGAAGGCCATCGTGACCATGAACGCGGGCTACGAGCGGGAATCCATCGTCATCCGCGTGGATGGCCGCACGGCGTTCATGATGCCCAACAGCACCATCGGCACCACCGGCGTGCCCAATTGGAAGAACGAAGGCTGCGTGATCCTGGACGGTACCCGGGATGTCCGCTTCGACTATACGGGGAAAGGCCTCTCCTATCTCGACCAGCAGAAAGCGTATATGAAACTGGCCCAGGATTCCAGGAATCCCAACCTCCTTTCCAGTGCGCCCATGCTCATCTACGATTATGAGCCGGTGGGGGAGACGTTCATCACCCGGTACCCCAAGGCATCCGGTAATTCGGAGGATCCGTATGTCCACCAGAGCACCAATACGCATCCCCGCACCGTCATCGCCAAGAATGAGTTCAACCACCTGCTGCTCGTGGTCATCGACGGCCGCCGTCCTTCGGTGAGCCGGGGAATGTCCGCGAAGGAGGTGACCCAGTTCCTGGTGACGAACTTCAATGCGCAGTATGCGCTGAACCTGGACGGCGGCGGTTCTTCCACGATGTGCGTGCAGGGTCAGGGCGACCCGTCCACCCACGTGGTGAACTATCCGACGGATTCCGACGAGGTGAAGAACGTTCCGGACCATACCGGTGAACGCTCCGTGCCGACCTTCTTTTACGTGGTGAAGAACTGATGAAGCGTATCCGGAATCTATCGCTTGCAGCCCTGGTGGCTGCAGGGGCGTTCCTGGCGGTGTCCTGCCAGAAAGGATCGGGCCCGGACCTGCCTCCGCCGCCGGACCCGGAACAGCCTTCCATCGACACGCGGCATCAGGGCCCCGTGGCCGTCTTCATCGGCGACAGCATCACCTGGCAGTGGAACGTGGAAGGCGTGGGGCACCCGGAGTTCTTCTCGTCCAACGACTATGTGAACAAGGGGATCAGCGGCAACAAGACCGGCGACATGCTCGCCCGCTTCAAGGCCGACGTCATCGACCTGGACCCGCACTGCGTGGTCATCGAAGGCGGGACCAACGACATCGCCGCCAGTTCGGCCGAATCCATCCTGGAACGCCTCAAGAAGATGGCGAAGATGGCCCTCGATGCCGGGATTCCCGTCATCGTCGGGTCGGTGCCGCCTTCCAACAGTTTCCCCAAGGTCCCGGATTTCCGGCCCGAGGAACACATCCCGGTGCTCAACGGGATGATCAAGGAATGGGCCGGCGGGGCCGGCATCGCCTATGCCGACTACTATTCCGTCCTGGTCGATGAGCAGCAGGGACTGAAGAAGGCGTATCAGAAGGATTCCATCCATCCCAACGCCGCCGGTTACACGGAAATGGAGAAAGTGATCAAACCCATCCTGAAGAAAGTCCTTGAAGAGAACGCCAGGAAATGAGTAAACGGTTGTCCTTCCTTGCGGCGGCAGTCCTCTTGCTTGCCGCCTGCAGCCCCCGGCTCGCGCCGGGAGGCGCTGCCCCCGAAGGCACCGCCTTCATGCCGCGCCCGGCCGGCTTCGCAGACCGCTACGCGCGGGAGGAACTGGTCATCCTGAGCCGGCACAACATCCGGTCGCCTCTCAGCGGACCGGGGTCCGTGCTGTCGCGGATCACCCCGCACGAATGGTTCGACTGGAGTTCCGCTCCCGGCGAACTGTCGCTCAGAGGCGGCACGCTGGAGATGGAAATGGGCCAGTTCTTCCGGGAGTGGCTCATCGCGGAAGGCTTCTTCGGGAAGAATGCCGTTCCAGTCGGGAACGACGTCCGCTTCTACGCCAATTCCATCCAACGCACCCTCGCCACCGCCCGCGCCTTCGCCGCCGGGATGTTCCCGATGGCCGACATCCCCGTGGAGCAGCATACCCCGCTGGGGACGATGGACCCGGTGTTCAACCCGCAGGTCACCCGTCTTTCCGACGGTTTCCTCGCGAAGGCGTATGCGGAAATCGAGGCCATGGGCGGCACTGACGGCCCGGTGAAGGCGCAGTATGCGCTGCTGGAGAAAGTGCTGGATATCCAGGCCAGTCCCGCAGCCCGGAACGACACGACGTCTTTCGGACAGTTCCCGTCATCCGTCCATTTCGAAATGGGCAAGGAGCCGATGATGCGCGGCGGCCTGAAGATGGCCTGCTCCGCCTCGGATGCCCTGACGCTCCAGTATTACGAGGAGTCGGACGCGGCGAAAGCCGGATTCGGAGATAAGTTGTCCGGGAAGGACTGGGCCGACATCTCCGCGGTGAAAGACTGGTACCAGGAACTGCTGTTTGCCACACCCAGCGTGGCCACGAACGTCGCGCACCCGATGCTCCAGGAACTCCTTGCGGAACTCCGGAAACCCGGCCGGAAGTTCGCCTTCCTCTGCGGCCACGACTCCAATATCGGCAGCGTCCTCGCGGCGCTCGGTGTGGAACCGTACAGTGCCCCCGGGGCCATCGAGACGAAAACCCCCATCGGCGGAAAGATTCTCTTCGAGAAGTTCCGCGGGCGGGATGGGGAACTGTATGCCGACATCTGGCTCGTCTATGCTTCCGCCGACCAACTCCGGAACGTGTCCATCCTCTCCCCGGACGACCCTCCGATGGCGCTCCAACTGCGTCTGAAGGGGCTTTCGGCCAATGCCGACGGCCTCTATCCGTTCGCCGACCTGGAGCGTCGGTTCTCCAGTGCCATCGACTTGTATGAAACCTTTTGACCAAACTGAAAAATGAAAAGACACCTGATTCTGGTTCTTTCCCTGCTCCTGAGCGTGACGGCCGGCGCCCAGCGCCTCGGCGTCCGGGAGGAAGTGCGTGCGGACTGGAACAAGTCCTCCGGACTGGATTGTCTGCTGGACCTGTCCCCGAAGGCCTTGACACCTGTTCCGAAAGGGTATGAAGCCGTCTATATCAGCCATTACGGCCGTCACGGCTCCCGGTATGCCTATACCGGAGACGCCTATTCCATCATCCTGAACATGCTTGCCGAAGGCCGGAAGGAAGGCAATCTGACGGCCCGCGGCGAGCAACTTCTCGCCGACCTGGAACCGTTCTGGGAGTATGTGCAGTACCGGGTGGGCGACCTCACCGAAATCGGCTGGAACCAGCACCAGGAGATTGCCCGGACGATGGTGAAGAACTACCCGACCGTGTTCGGGAAGGGGAGTTCCGTCGATGCCTGCTCTTCTCCGTCGGTCCGTTCCATCATGAGCATGTCCTCCTGCTGCGCGGCCCTGTCCCGCCTGGCGCCGGAGACGACGGTCTATGAGCACCAGGGCATCACGGACGTGCAGGCGACCCGGCCCAACCAGGGTTCGAACCCGTTCAAGTACCAGGGCCCCGAGGAGGTCTTCCCTTATCCGGAGAGTTCCGAGCGGTTCTTCCTCCGTCATTTCCCGAACTACAAGGATGTCCTGGCCCGTTTCTTCAAGAACCCGGAGAAGGCCCTGGGGCAGCGGAATCCGTACAATGTGTTCTTCCATCTGTACATGTTCGTGGCCGGCATGAACAGCCTGCCGCAGGATATCCGGCTGGACGTGAAGGACTTCTTCACGGTGGAGGAGTTCGCCACCCTTTGGGAGACGGACAATTATGAGCGTTTCCGCGAGTACCACGCCTACCGGACCCCCTGCTCGTCCATCGTGGACGACATGGTGGAGAAGGCGACGCAGAGGCTGGCCGCGGGCAGCCGCGGCGCCGACCTCCGCTACGGCCACGACCACGTGGTGATGGCGCTCGAACTGATCATGGACCTGGACGGCTTCGACCGCGCCCCGGCGGATCCGGACGACCTGGTGTACTGGTTCCAGACCTTCCGTTCCCCGATGGCCGCCAACATCCAGTTCATCTTCTTCAATCCCCGCAAGGGCAGGACCGGGGACACCCTCGTGAAGGTCCTCCTCAATGGGGAAGAGGCGCATCTGGGTGACCTGGAAGGTTTCCCGTACTATCGCTGGGACGATGTGAAAGCCTACCTGAAGGCGCGCACGGACCAGTTCGTGTTCCGTCCCGAAGAGAAGGGGTGGACCGTCACCGAAGTGGCGCCCGGCCTGACCTACCGCCGGTTCGAAGGTTCCATGGACGGTGCTGCGCAGCGGGTTTTCATCGCTGACTGGGACATGTCGGTGCCGGGCTACGCGCTCAAGTTTTCCGCCACCTTGCCGGATAAGCGGACGTCCGACGTGTTCAAGGAGCACAAGGGAGCCGTCGTGGCGATGAACGCCTGCTACGAGCCTGCTTCCGTGGTCGTGAAGGTCGATGGGGAATACGTGACCTGCATGCCCAACAATACGGTGATGTCCACCGGCGTTCCCAACTGGAAGAACGAAGGGGCCGTCTATACCGACGGCGGGACCCGGGTGACGATTTCCGCCGATGGGAAAGGGAAGACGGTCGATGAGCAGCGGACCTTCTATTCCACCAGCACGGCGCCGAACATCTTTTCCAGCGCGCCGATGCTCATCGACGACTACGACCCCGTGGGCGAGAGTTTCGCGGGCTTCCAGACGGACGTGAGCCGATACGATTATGAGGATCCCCACCGCCACCAGGGCGTCCGCCATCCCCGGACCGCCGTTGCGCTGACAGGGGACAACCACTTCCTGATGGTCGTCGTGGACGGCCGTCGGGCGGGGGTGAGCGAAGGGATGTCCGCCCGGGAACTCACCCGGTTCCTGAAGAAGAACTTCAATCCGCGCTATGCCCTGAACATGGACGGCGGCGGTTCCTCCACCCTCGTCATCGCGGGCGAAGGTGATCCGCAAACCCATGTCGTGAACCGGCCCACCGACGCGAAAGGCGAGCGCCTGGTAGGCTCCCATTTCATCCTGGTCCATGAATAAGCCGACAGTCTTTTTCCTCCTGGCCCTGGCCCTCCTTTCCTGTGGAAAGTCGAAGGAGCCCGTCACGATGACGCTTCTTTCTTACAATGTGGGCGTCTTCTCCAAGTACGAGGACGACACCACCCCGCAGGTGGCCGACCTGATCCGCAACACGGGCGCCTCGCTGGTGGCTCTCAACGAACTGGACAGTTGCAACCGCCGTCATGCCGCGTTCCAACTGCGGGAACTGGCCGGCGAACTGGGGGACTGGTCCTTCCAGTTCGCATCGGCCTTCCCCTATGCGGGCGGTGCCTATGGCAACGGGGTCGTCTCCCGTGACAAGGTGATTTCCCGGTACAAGGTCCATCTGCCCAAGTCCGACGGTTCCGAACCGCGCAGCATCGCGGTCGTGGAGACGGACCGCTGCGTCTTCGCCTCGGTCCATCTGGACTATGTCGGGGAAATGTCCCAGCGGGTCCAGGTGGAGGCTCTGAACGACTGGTTCAAGGCCGTCTATGCCGGGGCGAAGAAGCCCGTCTTCCTGTGCGGCGACTTCAACGCCGAACCGGACAGCGAGACCCTCCGGCTGATGCGTACCGGCTGGACCCAACTCTCGGGAACGGATTTCACCTACTCCACCACGAACCCCCGCAAGTGCATCGACTTCGTCTTCGCCTACAAGGACGCCGTCCCCGTGGAGGTCATCTCCTCGGAGGTCCTGACGGAGGGAACGGCCACGCTGTCCGACCATTTCCCGGTGAAGGTGGTGGTGAAGTTCTAATCCTCGACCCACTTGAACACCTTGTCCCCGCGACGGGGGTGGATGCGTTCGTCCGCCTCTTTCGCGGGGTGGTCGTTGATATGGTCCACGGGCTGGTCCGCCACCGGGACGGCGACGGAGCAGAAAACGCCCTTGGGGGCTTCTGTGACGGGTTTGAGGTCCACGCGCATGTCATCGACCCTGATCTCCACGCAGCCGGTGGTCCTGCCGATGAAGGCGATTTCGTCGCCCACGCGGATGGTGCCGGTCTCGACGCGGATCTCGGCGACGTCGATGCGGTTGAACCAGTTGGTGACCTTGCCCACGTATTCCCGCCTGCGGGTGGCCTGGCTGCCATAGACGGCGCTCCATTCGCCCAGGCGGGCGCCCTGGTAGTAACCGTCCCAGAATCCGCGGTTGAACACGCCGGCGAGTTCTTCTTTCAGGGATTCCGCCAGTTCCGGGGTGTAGGTACCGTCGCAGACGGCATCGGCGGCCCGGCGGTAGCAGGAGGAAACGCGCTTCACATAGTCGGCAGCCCGGGCGCGGCCCTCGATCTTGAATACTTTCACGCCGGCGTCGATGATCTTGTCCATGAACTCGATGGTGCACAGGTCCTTCGGGGACATGATGTACTTGTTGTCCACCACCAGGTCGAAGCCGGTCTCCTCGTCGGTGACATGGTATCCGCGACGGCAGACTTGCATGCAGGAGCCGCGGTTCGCGCTTTCCCCATAGGCCGCGAGGGAAAGGTAGCATTTGCCGGAAACGGCCATGCAGAAGGCCCCGTGGGCGAACATCTCGATGCGGACAAGGTTCCCGGAGGGGCCGGTGATGTGCTCGCGCACAATCGTTTCGTGGATGTCCTTCACCTGTTCCAGCCGAAGTTCCCGCGCCAGGACGACGACGTCGGCGAACTGGGCGTAGAAACGCAGGGCCTCCACGTTGGAGATGCTGAGTTGGGTGGAGATATGGACTTCCAGGCCGATGCTGCGGGCATACAGGATGCAGGCCATGTCGGAGGCGATGACGGCGTTGACGCCGGTTTTCTTCGCCAGGTCCAGCACACGCCGGGCCTCGTCCAATTCCTCACCGTACAGGGTGATGTTCAGGGTGAGATAGGCCTTGAGCCCGTAGGCGCAGCAGATGCGCATAACTTCCGGCAGGTCCTCTGCCTTGAAATTGTTCGCGGAGTGCGACCGCATGTTCAGGTGGCCGATGCCGAAATAGACCGAATCGGCACCGCCTTCGACGGCGGCGGCGAGGCTTTCGAAACTCCCCGCCGGAGCCATGATCTCCAGTTCCTCCGGCCTCATTTCACGCGGTCCACCAGGTCGTCGGCAAAGCGCTTGAGGACGGTGTAGCCGCCGATGCCGGTCACTTTCTCCGCGGCGGAGAGCGCTTTCTCATGGAAGCGGGCGACGGTTTCGCGGGCATCCTCGGCCACATGGACCGAATCGTAAAGGTCCATCACGGTGGCGATTTTCTCCGCAGGGGAAAGGTCTGCCTCAAGGGCTTCTGCGATGCCCTTCGCGCCCTTTTCCATCGCGCGGACCGTGAGCCAGGACTTCTTCCCGTTCACGATGTCCCCGCCGATGGGCTTGCCGAACACCTTCTCGTCGCCATAGGCGTCTAGATAGTCGTCGGCCACCTGGAACGCGAGGCCCAGGTTGTAGCCGTAGTTATACAAGCCTTCGCAGATTTCCGCCGGGGCGCTGGCGATGAGTGCGCCCATCTTGGCCGAGCAGGCGATGAGGACGGCGGTCTTGAGGCCGATCATCTTCAGGTACTCGCGCATGGACACGGCCCGCACATGCTCGAAGTCCATGTCATATTGCTGACCGTCGCACACCTGGGCGGCGGTGGTGGAAAACAGGTCCAGGACCGCGCTCAGCGAATTCTCCGGCGCCTGGGCGATGCGCTTGTACGCGTCGATGCACATCACGTCGCCGGACAGGATGGCGGTGTCCGGGGACCACTTCTTCCACACGGTCTCCTTCCCGCGCCGCAGGGGCGACCGGTCCATGATGTCGTCGTGGATGAGGGTGAAGGTATGGAACACCTCCAGGCCCGCGGCAGGCCCCAGGATTTCCGGGCCGAACGAATCGTTGAACAGGCTGTAAACGGTCAGGCAGAGTTTCGGCCGCAGCCTCTTCCCGCCGATGGCGACCATATACCGGAGCGGGTCGTACAGCCCCTCCGGCTCCCGGGTGAATTCAATCGTGGAAAACAGCCGCCGGACGGCTTCGTCGATGGTTTCTTGCGCAATCATAACGCAAAAATACGAAGAAAACCCTACAACTGCAACGCATCTCCCCGGTAGAAGTCCAGCAGGCGGCTCTGGAAGAGGTATTCGTAGGTGGCCTGGACCCGGTCGGAACGGGTCTTGAGGAGTTGGTTCCGGGATTCGTTGAATTCCGTGATGGTGGCTTTCCCGTTCTCATACTTCGCCTGGACCAGGCGGAAGGCGTCCTCGGCGGCCGTCGCGGCTTCGGAGGAGGAGCGGAATTTGGCCTGCGCCGCCACGGCGTTGGACCAGGCCTGCTGGATTTCCTTGTACAGGCTCTGCTTCGCCTTGTCCAGTTGGATCTGCTGGAGTTCCTGGTTCAGCCGGGCGCTGCGGATGTTGTTCCGCGTCTGGAACCGCGTGAAGATGGGGATGTTCATCGATACGCCGATGTACGGGCTGAAGTTGTGGGACAACTGGTCGAAGAACTTGTCCTGCGGATAGGCGGGGTTGCTGGTGGTGTAGTAGTTCGTGCCCACGCCGCCGCTCAGGTTCAGGGACGGGTACTGGGCCGCCTGGGCGATCTTCAGGGACCGTTCCGTCCCTTTCAGGCGGATTTCCTCGGCCCGGACGGCGGGACGGACGTCCACGGCGTCGGCAAAGATGCGCTCCGGCATGTCCAGGAGGATTTCCTCCACTTCCACGGCGGGCCTTTCCACGGAGAAGCCTTCTGAGGTGGGGAATTCCAGCAGTTGGCCCAGGTCCAGCAGGGCGAGCCGGAGGTTGTTCTCCGCCTGCACGAGGGTGACGCCGCTCTGGGCGCGGGAAGCCTTCTGCTGGGACACTTCGGCCTGCGCGGCCTTGCCCGTAGCGGCCATCGCTTCCAGCCGGGCGACCTGCGCATCGTCCAGTTCGATCTGCTTGCGGGCCACTTCCACGATCTCGTAATCATACAGCACCTGCACATAGGCCCTGGCGACGGCTACGCGGATGTCATCCCGGGCGCGTTCCAGGTCGGCGGTGGCGGCTTCCAGGTTCAGGCGCGCCAGGGCGATGTTGTTCGGCGTGGCCAGGCCGTCGAAGAGATTCATGCCGCCGCCGATGGAGAAGCCCGTGGAGGTGGTGTTCGCGGAGGTATAGGTGTTGTCGGCGGTGAGGCCGCGGCCGAAACTGAGGCTCTCGTTCACCGAGCCGCTCAGGTTCGGAAGCCAACTGTTCGAGGACGTGTTCAACTGGATTTCCCGTTGGGAAACGTTCAGTGCGCTTTGCTTCACGGTGAGGTTGTGCTCCAGGGCCCAGTCCAGGCATTCCTGGAGTGTCCAGGGATGACGGAGGTCCTGGGCGGAGGAAAGGACGGGCGCAAGCAGCGCCGCGAGGAGAAGGAGTCGTTTCATGGCGCTACTTTTTCTTGTCGTCCAGGATTTGGTTGCCGCGGACCTTCTCCCCGAGGGAGAGGCCTTCCTTGATCTCGATGTCCACCCCGTCGGAAAGGCCGGTCTTGACATCCCGCTCCTCATAGGTGCCATCGGCCTTGACGATATACACGAAGGTACGCTCGCCCTCGAACTGGATGGCGCTTTCGGGGATGGTGAGGACGTTCTCCTCCCGCTGGAGTTCGATTTCGGCGTTGGCGCTGTAACCGGAGCGGATGGTGATGTCGTCGGGGACCTTGACGGTCGCCTTGATCTCGAAGAGGTTCGTTCCGCCGGACTCCGTGGCCTTCGGGGAGATGTACTCCAGGGCCGCGTCGAAGGCGACATCCTGCAGGGCGCCGACGGTGATCCGCACGGGCAGTCCGATATGGACCCGGCCCACCTCGGTCTCGTCGATGTTGCCGTCGAAGATCAGGTCGTCCATGTCCGCGACCGTGGCGATGGTGGTACCGTCGTTGAAGGTGTTGGAGTTGATGACGGTGTTGCCCACCTTCACGGGGATGTCCAGGATCAGGCCGGCGACCGAGGAACGGACCAGCGTGGAACTGCCGGATTTGTTGGAGGAAGAGACGCCGTCCCGGATGATTTCCAGGGATTCCACGGAGGCGTTGTACTCTTCCGTCGCCTGCTTGAGGGACTGGGCCACCTGGTCGAAGGCCTCGGCGCTCACCAGTTGCTGGTCGAAGAGTTTCTTCTCGCGCTCATAGTTGGTCTGGGCCTGCTTGAGGTTCACTTCGGACAGGCGCACCCGGCTCTGGGCGGAACTGAGTTGGCTCATCTCGGGAATGACCTTGAGTTTGGCGATCACCTCGTTCTTCTCGACCGTCTGGCCGGCTTCCTTGTACAGTTCGGCCACGATGCCGCTGATCTGGGCCTTCACGTTCACCTCGTCCCGGGGCTGGATCTTGCCCGTGACGACCGTGGATTTGGAGATGGTGCCCATCGCGGGCGTCAACTCCTCGTACTTGATCTCCTTCGGGCGCGAACGCTGGAACAGGTACGCGAAGGTGCCGATGAACACGGCAGCCACGAGGAGGATGGTCAGGATTCTACCGAATTTTTTCATATGATGTTTGTTTTATTATTCATCACGCATGGCGTCCACGGGTTTGATCTGCATGGCGCGGAGGGCGGGCATCAGGCCCGCGAGGACGCCGAGGACGGTGAGGAGGAGGGCGGCGAGGACCGCGGTGCCGAAGGGCACCTGGAAGGCGGCC
>JAFXMA010000099.1 GCA_017530725.1 Bacteroidales bacterium | reverse complement strand
GCGTGATCGCAGACTTCAACGCGGCCGAGATGATGATCCGCGGTTTCATCCGCCAGGTCAACGCCCGGCACCGCAGCCTCTTCGCCCCGAACCTGAAACTGGTCGTGGGCATCCCCTGCGGCTCCACGGAAGTGGAGATCCGTGCCGTCCGCGACTCCTCCGAGCACGCCGGCGGCCGGGACGTCTATCTGATCTTCGAGCCGATGGCCGCCGCCCTCGGTATCGGCCTGGACGTGGAAGCGCCGAAGGGTAACATGGTCGTCGATATCGGTGGCGGTACCACCGAGATCGCCGTCATCTCCCTGGGCGGTATCGTCCAGCAGGACTCCATCCGCGTGGCCGGCGACGTCTTCACGGCCGACATCCAGAACTACCTGCGCCAGCAGCACGTCATCCGCGTGGGTGAGACCACGGCGGAGAAGATCAAGATCGCCGTGGGTTCCGTCCTGCCCGAACTGGAAGTGGAGCCCGAGCCGTTCCTCGTCCGTGGACCGAACCTCATGACCGGCCACCCGGTCGAGGCGCTCATCCCCTACCAGGAAATCTCCCATTGCCTGGACAAGTCCATCGCCCGCCTGGAGACCTCCATCCAGCAGGTCCTGGAGCAAACCCCGCCGGAACTGTATTCCGATATCGTGGAGAACGGTATCTTCCTCAGCGGTGGCGGCGCCCTCCTCCGCGGCCTGGACAAGCGGCTCACCGAGAAAGTCAACATTCCGTTCCACGTGGCCGAAGACCCGCTTCGCGCCGTGGCCCGCGGCACCTGCATCGCCCTCAAGAATACGGACAACTATTCCTTCCTGATGCGATAGTATGCCGAAAGAGCGGAAAGTCCTCCCCCGGATCATCAGCGCGGCAACCTTCATTCTACTGGAGGTTGCTGCTTTGCAGATGCTCTACCACAACGCGGAACTCCAGCGCATCTGGATCGCCCGCGCCGCGCATGGGGTGATGGGGACCGTCTGGGGCAGTTCGCAGGCGATTTCCGGCTACTTCAGCCTGAAACGCACGAACGAGGACCTCGTCCTCGAGAACCAGCAACTCCGCCAGGAACTGGACGGCCTCTACGCCGAAGTCCACGCCCTCCGCGTGGATTCGCTCGGGGTCGCCCACGGCCGCGTCCGGGGATTCGACTATGTCCCGGCCGAGGTCATCAAGATCAGCCGCAACAAGCAGCACAACTACATGATCCTGAACAAGGGATACGAAGACGGCATCCAGGAGAAGTCGGGCATCATCACCCGGAACGGCGTCGTGGGCATCGTGGACGCGGTCAGCGCGCACCACGCCTACGCCTTCTCCTTCCAGAACAGCGACATCTCCATCAGCGGCCGCTTCGGCGACGACGGCGCGACGGGCCTGCTGGTCTGGGACGGGAAGAGTTCCCACGGAGCCATCCTCCAGGAAGTGCCGCTGCAGTACAAGTACGCCATCGGCGACACCGTCTTCACCAGCGGCCATTCCCTGATGTTCCCGCCGGACATCCCGCTGGGCGTAGCCGGGGAAGCCCGGGTCATCAACGGTGCCACGAACGAGATCAAGGTGGACCTGTTCCAGGATTTCACGGCCATCCGCTATGTGACCGTCGTCCATAACGCGGCCTTTGACGAAGTGGAGGATTTCGACCTATGAGAAAGGCGGGCTTCTATTTCGTCTTCTTCCTGCTGGCGGCGATCCAGTTGCTCATCTGCAACTACCTGAACCTGTCGGCCTGGGTGATGCTTTCGATCCTTCCCGTGATGATCCTGTGCGTGCCGCTGCGGCTGCCTACGTTCTGGACCCTGATCCTCGCATTCGTCACCGCCAGCGCGGTGGACCTGCTCTCCGAGGGACTCCTCGGGCTCAACGCCCTCGCCCTCGTCCCGGTCGCCTTCGTCCGGAAGGAGATCATCCGCCTGATCTTCGGCGGCGAACTCTTCGCCCGGAAGGAAGACTTCTCCGTGCGGAAGAACGGGTTCGGGAAGGTGGCGCTCGCCGTCTTCCTGGTCCAGGCCCTGTTCCTGGCCATCTACATCTGGGCTGACGGAGCCGGTACCCGGCCCTTCTCCTTCAACGCCATCCGATTCGGCGTCTCGCTCTTCGCCGGATGGGCCGTCTCGCTCCTGATCATCGACGTCCTGGCCCCCGACACCCGCAAATGAACACCGATACCCGACACACCCGTCTGCTCATCGGCCTGGGCGTAGTGGCGGCCATCCTCCTGGCCAAGATCTTCTCCATCCAGGTCCTGGACGACCATTACAAGATCGACGCGGACAACAACACGACCGTGCGGGAGATCATCTATCCCACGCGGGGCGTCATCTACGACCGGAACGGCGACATCCTCGTGGGCAACAAGGTGGCCTATGACATCCTGGTGAACCCCCGCGACCTGGAGAAGGTGGAGTTCGACACCCTCGCCCTGGCGACCGCCCTGGACACCACGGTGGAATTCATCCGCGGGAAGATGCAGGAATATCGGAAGAACCGCCGCAAGATCGGATTCCAGAGCGTGACGATGATCAAGCAGATCCCGGCCGAGACGTACAACAAGTTCGCCGAGGTCCAGTACCGTTTCCCCGGCTTCAAAGGCCAGGTGCGCGGCATCCGCGACTACCCGATCAACGCCGGCGGCAACCTCCTCGGCTATGTGTCCGAGGTGAACCAGACCTATATCGACAACCACCCAGGAGAGTACCGGTCGGGCGACTATGCCGGCATCACCGGCATCGAGGCTGCCCGGGAGAAGGACCTCCGCGGGGAAAAGGGCTATCATATCTTCCTGCGCAATTCCAAGAACCAGATCGAACAGCCCTACAAGGACGGCGAGTTCGACAAGGAGGCCGTACCGGGGCGTGACGTCGTCACCACCATCGACGCGCAACTCCAGCAGTACGGCCAGGAACTGATGCGGAACAAGGTCGGCGCCATCGTCGCCATCGAACCCGGGACGGGCGAGATCCTCGCGCTGGTGTCGTCCCCCGGTATCGACGTGAGCCAGTTGGCGGACATCGGCAAATACTACCAGGAAATCTCGAAGGACCCGTACCGGCCCATGTACAACCGTGCCGTCCAGGCATCCTATCCTCCCGGCTCCGTGTTCAAGTTGGTGAACGGCCTCGTGGGCCTGGAAGAGGGCGTGCTGCGGCCGGAGATGACGTATCCCTGCAGCCGGGGCTACCACTTCGGGGCCGGCCACAAGTTGGGCTGCCACGGACACAAATCGCCCCTCAACATGGAGGAATCCATCATGATGTCTTGCAACGCGTACTACTGCTACGTGCTCAAGAACATCCTGGACAACCGCAAGTTCCAGGGGGACTACGGCGAGGCGATGGACCACTGGCACGACATGGTGACGAGTTTCGGCTTCGGCACCAAACTGGGCTCCGATTTCCCGAACGAACTCAGCGGAAGCATCCCCTCGTCCAAGACTTACAACCGTGCTTACGGCAAGGGCCGGTGGAACTCCACCACGGTTATCTCCCTGTCCATCGGCCAGGGTGAGATCCTTGCCACGCCGATGCACCTGGCGAACCTGTGCGCGACGGTCGCGAACCGCGGTTTCTACTACATCCCGCATATCATCAAGGCTTCCGAGGGCGTGGAAATCGACCCGAAGTATTACGAGAAACAGTACACGAAAGTATCCGTGGAGCATTTCCCGAAGGTCATCAAGGGCATGTGGCGGGCGGTCAATTCCGGCGCGGGCATGGGCGGGACCGCCTGGGTCGCCCACGTGGACGGCCTGGACATCTGCGGCAAGACCGGCACGGCCCAGAACCCGCGCGGTGCGGACAACTCCTGCTTCATCTGTTTCGCGCCGATGGACGATCCCAAGATCGCCATCGCCGCCTACGTGGAGAACGGCGGTTTCGGGGCGACGTATGCGGCCCCGATGGCTTCGCTGATGGTGGAGAAGTATCTCAAGGGGGAGGTCAAGCGGACCGACCTCGAGAAACGGATGAAGGAAGCGAACCTCCTGTCGCGGGTCAAGAAGGATTAGGACGATGATCGGGGAGAACAAGCATAAAAGGGGCTTGAAGCAGTCCATCGACTGGAAGTTGATCGTGGTGTATGTCCTGCTCGTGCTCATCGGCTGGGTGAACATCTATGCGTCCATCCATTCCGAGAATCCCTCCTCCATCTTCGACTGGACCGTCCGCAGCGGCAAGCAGTTCGTGTGGATGCTCACGGCGTTCGGACTCGCCGGCTTCATCCTGTTCGTCCTCCCGCCCCGCATCTGGGAAGGGTCGTCTGTCCCGTTGTATCTGATCGTCTGTGCGCTGCTTGTAGTGGTGATCTTCGTATCCAAGGACGTGAAGGGATCCCATTCGTGGTTCGAACTGGGTCCCGTCAAGTTCCAACCGGCTGAAATATCGAAAATTACGACATCGCTCCTGCTCGCCTCGGTCATGAGCCGGCAGAATTTCAGGCTGAGCGTCATGCGGGATTTCCTGCTGGTCGCCCTCATCATCGCGGTGCCGATGCTCATCATCGTCGCGGAAAGCGAAACCGGATCCGCCCTCGTGTACGCCGGCTTCATCTTCGTCCTGTACCGGGAGGGTTTCTCCGGCTGGTGGCTCGCCCTGATCGGGCTGGTCATCCTGCTGTTCATCACGACCTTGACCCTCAGCCCCTACATATCCATCCTCATCCTGATCGCCATCCTGACGCTCTCCAATGCGTTCCGGGGCCCGCGAAAGGCGCTGTGGCCGCGGCTCTGCACCGGTCTGGGCTTCGTCGCCCTGATGGCCTTCCTGCCGCAGTTGTGGAGCATCCTGCAAGACTACATCCAGGCGCACATGGACTGGATGCAGCGGGTGACCTGGGTGCCCAGGGCGGATGAAAGCGAAACCTACCGGTGGGCCATCCTGCTGGATGTCAAACCGATGTACATCCTCCTGGGCCTGAGTTTCCTGTTCCTTCCCTTCCTGTCCGTCCGCGCCTTCAAGCGGAAGGACACCTTCCTGGGCATGTCCGTGGCCGCTTTCGTGATCGGCGTAGCCCTCGTGTTCTCCACGGACTTCATCTTCCAGAACGTACTCCAGGACCACCAGCGCTCCCGCATCGAGGTACTCCTCGGCATGAAGGAAGACCCTGCGGGCGTGGGTTACAACGTGAACCAGTCCAAGATCGCCATCGGCTCCGGCGGCCTCACCGGAAAGGGATTCATGCAGGGCACCCAGACTGCCTTCGGGTTCGTCCCCGAACAGTCCACGGACTTCATCTTCTGCACCGTGGGCGAAGAATGGGGCTTCCTGGGCTGCATGGTGGTCATCCTCCTGTATGTGTTCCTGATCGCCCGGCTCATCCTGGACGCCGAACGATGTCGGGAGAACTTCAACCGCATCTACGGCTACTGTGTCGCCTCCTGCATCTTCATGCACCTGTTCATCAACATCGGCATGACCGTGGGTCTGATGCCCGTCATCGGCATCCCGCTCCCCCTGCTGAGTTACGGCGGCTCCTCCCTCTGGGCCTTCACGATCCTGATCTTCATCTTCGTCGCCCTGTACCGGCAGGAGAAAAAATACTTCTAGCGTATGAAAAAATGGTTTCTGATCCTCGTCCTGCTTCTTCCCGTGGTCGCGTGCCAGGGGCAGCCGAAGCGGGCCACGGTCGATTATGTCACCACGCCGGAGGACCGGGCGGTGGCGGAAAAGGTCCTGGCCGACCTGGAGGCCCATGCCGACGAAGGCGCCGGCGCGCAGATGGTCCGGGCGGCGGGCGACCTGCTCGGACAGCCCTATGTGGCGGGGACGCTGGAGGAGTTGCCGGAGGAAAAACTGTGCATCTACCTCACGCGGACGGACTGCATCCTGTTCGTGGAGACGTGCCTGGGACTGGTGCGGACGGCGCGGCAAAGCGGCGATTTCGAGACGCTTGCCGGCGAACTTCTTCAAAGCCGATACCGGGGCGGCGTGTGCTTCAGGTATGAGGACCGCCTTCACTATACGACCGAATGGGCCCGGCAGGGTGTCGCCCGCGGGGTGCTGGAGGATATGACCGGGGCTCTCGGCGGGGTCCGGTACGACCATCCGGTGAACTATATGTCCCGGCATCCGCAGGCATATGCCCGGATGAAGGATGTCGATGCCATCGCGGCCATCGAGGACGGTATCAATGCCCTGCCATCGTCCTACATCCCAAAAAACCGTGTCTCACAGGCCCTGAAGGGCATCCGGAACGGCGATATCATCCTGTTCAACACGACGGTGGAGGGACTGGACGTATCGCACTGCGCGATTGCGAAGGTCGATCCCGGGAAGCCGGTACGGTTCATCCACGCATCGACCGGCGCGAACAAGGTGGTCGTGGAGTCCAGGACCCTGGAGGAATATGTGACGGGAAGGAAAGCGGTAACCGGCATCCAGGTGTACCGTGTCCGTTGATTATGTGCAATTTTATTCGTAAATTTGCGGCGCTTGCATGAAGCAATGTCATTTTAATTCTATAAAACTATGCAGATCTTAGAAGTTTTCGGTCGCGAGATTCTCGATTCCCGTGGCAATCCTACCATCGAAGTTGAAGTTACCCTGGATTCCGGCGTCGTCGGCGTCGCTGCCGTTCCGTCCGGTGCCTCCACCGGTGAGAACGAAGCCCTCGAACTCCGTGACGGCGGTCCCCGCTACTGCGGCAAGGGTGTTCTCCAGGCTGTGAAGAACGTCAACGAAGTCATCGCTCCTGCCATCGTCGGCATGGACGCCTCCTGCCAGCGGGCCATCGACAAGACCATGATCGAACTCGACGGCACCCCGACCAAGTCCAAACTCGGCGCCAACGCCATCCTCGGCGTTTCCCTCGCTGTCGCGAAGGCGGCCGCTGCCGAACTCGGCCTTCCGCTCTACCGCTACATCGGCGGCACCAACGCCTATGTCCTCCCGGTCCCGATGATGAACATCATCAACGGCGGCGCCCACTCCGACGCTCCCATCGCGTTCCAGGAGTTCATGATCCGTCCGGTCGGCGCTCCCTGCGAGGCTGAGGCCGTCCGCATCGGTGCCGAGGTCTTCCACGCCCTCCAGAAGGTTCTGAAGGCCCGTGGTCTCTCCACCGCCGTGGGTGACGAGGGTGGTTTCGCCCCCAGCCTGAATGGTATCGACGATGCGCTCGACTGCATCATCGAGGCCATCAAGAAAGCCGGCTACGAGCCCGGCAAGGACGTGAAGATCGCCATGGACTGCGCCGCTTCCGAATTCTGCTTCAAGAATGAGGACGGTTCCTTCTACTATGACTACAAGCAGTTGAAGGGCGGCAAACTCAAGGATCCGAACGGCAAGAAACTCTCCACCGACGAGCAGATCGCCTATCTCGAGGAACTCATCACCAAGTACCCGATCGACTCCATCGAGGACGGCCTCTCCGAGGAAGACTGGGAAGGCTGGGTGAAACTCACCAAGGCCATCGGCGACCGCTGCCAACTCGTGGGTGACGACCTCTTCGTGACCAACGTGAAGTACCTCCAGAAGGGTATCGATAT
>JAFXMA010000098.1 GCA_017530725.1 Bacteroidales bacterium | reverse complement strand
GAATCCAAGGTCCCGCCCACCATCACCCGCAAGAACCGCGACCGCTACATCACCGTCTCCGGCATGATGGCCCGCGGCCACGCCCTGAGCGAAGGCGTGGAGGCGGTGACCGCCCTGATGGAGGCCGAACCGTTGCCGCCCGAACTGTCCTGGGACATCGGCGGTGACTATGAGGACCAGCAGTCCATGTTCTCGGACATGATCCTGCTGATGATCCTCATCGTCATCCTCGTGTACATGGTGATGGCCTCCCAGTTCGAGTCCTTCCTGGGCCCGATGGTGATCATGTTCTCCATCCCGTTCGCCTTCACGGGCGTGGCGCTCGGAAACATGCTCCACGGGCTGGCCGTGGGCGTGATGAGCCTCATCGGCATCATCATCCTCCTGGGTATCGTGGTGAAGAACGGTATCGTCCTCATCGACTACACGATCCTGTGCCAGGAGCGCGGGATGAGCGTGCGCGAGTCGTCCGTCACCGCCGCCCGGAGCCGTCTCCGCCCGATCCTCATGACCACCCTCACGACCGTCTGCGGCATGCTGCCGATGGCCTGGGGCCGGGGAGAAGGTTCCGAGATGTGGAACGGCCTCGGCGTCACCGTGGCCTGGGGTCTTTCCATCTCCACCCTCATCACCCTCGTCATCATCCCGGTCCTGTACTGCGGCCTTACCGAGCATCTCGAGCGGCGGAAGGCCCGGAAGGCGAAACGGGCATAACTGTCATTTCAGGCTTGTCGAGAAATCTGTCCTTATGAAAGCGATATTCATAGTTTACAACCAAGCGTACAACCAGGAGATCGTGGAACTCCTGGAGGACTGCGGCCAGCGGGGATACACCGTCTGGGAGGAGATCGGCGGACGCGGCAGCGAGACCGGTGAACCCCACCTGGGAAACCATGCCTGGCCGACGCAGAACCACGCCGTCCTGACGGCCGTCCCGGACGGCCTGGCGCCGGAAATCATGGACCGGCTCCGGCAGACGGACCGGGACAATCCCAAGTTGGGCCTGCGGGCCTATGTGCTGCCCGTGGAGGAAGCCTTGTGAAAAAAAAATTTCTATATTTGCAAAACGCTAAAACATTTCGGATATGGCAATGATTGCTACCAATACCAATTTCGACGGGCTTCTCGAGAGCGAGAAACTCGTGATCGTGGATTTCTGGGCCACCTGGTGCGGCCCGTGCCGGATGCTGTCCCCGCTCCTGGACGAAGTGGAGGAGGAGATGGCCGACAAGATCACCGTCGTCAAGGTCAATGTGGACGACGCCGATGAAATCGCGATGCGCTATCGCATCATGAGCATCCCCACGCTGCTCTTCTTCAAGAACGGCGCGCTGGTGGACCGTACCGTGGGCGCCATGCCCAAGAGCACCCTCGTGGACAAGATTCAAGCAAACCTGTAAGCCGATGAAACGGATTCTTTCCCTGGTGGCCGCCGTGGCGGTATCCCTGTTTGTGGCCACCGAGGCGAGCGCCCAGTTCGGTGTTGTCTTCGGATTGACCTCTTCTTCGGTCAAGATGTCCGAGACGGACGCTATCAGCCTGTATCACGCCGGGCTCACCGGCAAGGTCAATCTCGGTGCCGGTTTCGCCCTCCAGCCTTCCCTCCTCTATCAGGTGAAGGGAGCCAATGTCGGCCATCTGGACACGGCCTCGGAGGAGGATTTCAAGTTGAAGACCGGTTTCGTGGAACTTCCCCTGTCCATCCAGTGGGGACCGCGGTTCGCCGCCTTCCGTCCCTTCGTATTCGGAGAGCCGTTCATCGGCTACCGGGTGTCGTCCACCGACAAGGGGAATGCGACCTTCCAGGACTGGGCCCGCCAGGCGAAGAACAAGTTCGAGTACGGGTTCGGAGTGGGCGGCGGCCTGGAAATCGCGGACCATCTCCAGTTGTCCGCCCAGTGGTTCAACAACCTGGGCAAGATGTTCGACGAATCCGCCGGGGCATCGATGGAATCGCTCGAGAGACTCAAGAACTTCCAGGGAATCAAGTTTTCCCTCGCCATCCTTTTCTAAGTCATTTACCCTTTAACTGATCTGATATGAAAAAGTTTATCGCCATTGTCGCGTTCTTCGCCGCTGTCACGGTGGCCAATGCCCAGCAGTTCGGCCTGAAGGGCGGTCTGACGCTTTCCACGATCAACGGCTCCGACACCCCCAAGGACAACAAAGCGATGGTCCTCTATGAAGCCGGCGTCCTGTACAAGGCCGATCTCGGTGCCGGTTTCGCCATCCAGCCCGCCCTGGCCTACCAGGTGAAGGGCGCGAGCCTCAATCAGCGCAATAAGGTCGAGTCCAAGACCGGTTTCGTGGAACTCAGCGTCGGAGCCCAGTGGGGTCCGGACCTGCTGGCCTTCCGTCCGTACATCTTCGTGGAACCGTACCTCGGCTATGCCCTGACTGGGAAAGAATCCCTGTCCGTCTCCGATTCCGGCACATCTTCCGACGCGATCAACAAGTCCCTCCAGGAAGATGCCAAGAACAAACTCGAGTATGGTGCAGGCGCCGGTATCGGCGTGGAGATTGCCAGCCATGTCCAACTTTCCTGCCAGTTGTTCCGGAATTTCGGAAAACTGTACAAGGAGAGTGAGTTGGACAACGGCACCCTGAGGCTGATCAAGCCGTCCTACCAGAACCTCAAGAGTTA
Organism: Bacteroidales bacterium; assembly: GCA_017530725.1. Classification (GTDB taxonomy): domain Bacteria; phylum Bacteroidota; class Bacteroidia; order Bacteroidales; family UBA932; genus Cryptobacteroides. Next base: position 3,341 of record JAFXMA010000098.1, on the reverse strand, counting down.
TCAGGGCGTCAAGTTCACCCTGGCCATCCTCTTCTAGGCAGGATGTCCCGGCGCAAGGCTGTCGTCTTCTGCTCAGCCAGTTACGGCATCGACCCCAAGTACGACGAGGCAGCGCGTGAAGTGGTTCGCGCGCTGCACGCGTATGGGTGGACCCTGGTCTCCGGCGGCAGTTTCCGCGGGACGATGGGGGTTATCGCCGACGAGATGGACCGGCTGGGCGGTACGCACATCGGCGTGCTCCCGCGCTTCATGAAGGGGCTGGAGTACCCGCGCCTGACCGAACTCATCTGGACCGATACCATGGCGGAACGCAAGGAGCGGATGCGGGCGGGAACTTCCGCCGCGATCGCCCTTCCCGGCGGGATCGGCACCCTGGACGAGTTCATCGAATCGCACGTCCTCGTGAAACTGGGCCGGTACGACGGGAAACTGCTCGTGTTGAATGTGGACGGCTTTTTCGATCCTTTCAAGGCCCTGCTGGACCATTATGAGGCGACCGGGATGCTGGAACCCCGCGACCGGGCGCTCATCATCTTCGCCGACTCGGTCGCCGCGTTGGCGGAACACCTGAAATAGCATGGATTATTCCCAGATCAAGGCCTTCCTGGCCGGACCGCTGGAGGAAGTTTCCGCTTTGCTGGAGGCTTCCCTGAAGAGTGACATCGCATTGCTGGATGCGACGAACCTTTCCCTCCTGTCGCAGGGGGGAAAGCGGATCCGGCCGTGCCTGACGCTTCTTGCCGCGGGCGCCTGCGGCGGAGTCGTCGCCGATTCCGTCCGGTTCGCGGCCGCTTCCGAGTTGATCCACAATGCCACGCTGCTGCATGACGACGTCGTGGACGGCGCGGCCACGCGGCGCGGAAAGCCCACGGTGATGGCCCTCCTGAGCAGCCCTGCTTCGGTGCTGATCGGGGATTTCTGGCTGGTGAAGGCCATCCGTTGCCTCCTGGAGGCCGACCGCTACAGCGAACGGGCGATCCGCCTGTTCGCCAAGACGCTCTCCGACCTGGCGGAAGGGGAGATGCTCCAGTTGCAGAAGGCATCGGCCTGCGACACGACCCGGGAAGACTACATCCGGATCATCTATTCCAAGACGGCTTCGCTCTTCGAGGCGTCCGTCCTCTCCGGAGCGCTGTCCGCCGATGCGCCCGAGGAATGGACCGCGGCCCTCGCCGGTTATGCCCGGAACCTGGGCATCGCCTTCCAGATCCAGGACGACATCCTGGATTATGCCGGGGGAGCGGACTTGGGGAAGCCGGTGGGCATCGACCTTCGGGAGCAGAAAATCACGCTTCCGCTGCTCTGTGCGCTGGATTCGGTGCCGGAAGAAGCGGCGTCGGCCGTCCGTGCTAAGGTCGGGCGGATCTCCGATGAGCCGGAACTGGCGGCGGACGTGCAGCGGTTCGTCCGGGAGCACGACGGCGTGGACAAGGCCCGGGCGGAGATGGGAAATTACATCGATGAGGCGGTTTTCTGCCTGGAGGAACTACCGCAAACCGAAGAAAAATCGTATCTTGCCAATCTCGCCCGTTTTGTGGGCGACAGAACTTTTTGACGATGGAACCCAGGAGCAGCAGCGCACCCGTTGCGGCCGTCCTCCGGCAGATGGCGGAGAGCGGCCGGATTCCGCATGCGATGCTCCTGCACGAGAATGACGGCGGCGGCGCCTATCCGCTCATCCTCGACTTCCTGGATGCCGTTTATGGACATAATCCCCGGGTGAAAAGGCTCATCCATCCCGACATCCATTTCGTGTTCCCGGTCGCAGGTCCCGACAAGCCGGTGTCCGAACGGTTCATCGGCGCATGGCGGGAACTCCTGCTGGAGAATCCCTGCTTCTATGAGAACGAACTCTATACCGCCATCGGCATCGACAGCAAGCAGAGCCTGATCTCGGTCTTTGAAGCCCGGTCCATCCTGGATAAACTGTCCCTTTCCGCCGTGGAAGGCGGGTACAGGACGGTGGTGGTGTACCTGCCGGAGAAGATGAATCCGCAGGCGGCGAACGCCCTCCTGAAGATGGTCGAGGAGCCGCCTGAGAATACCTTGTTCCTTCTTGTCACGCATCAACCGGAAAGGGTGCTGCCCACGATCTTCTCCCGCTGCCTGTTCCTGCGCGTACCGCCGCTTTCCCGCGAGGAGGACAGGGCTGTCCACGCAAAGGAAGGAGCCGAGACAAACGAACTTTCCGACCTGTTCCACGACCTTCTTGACGCATTGGTCCGCAAGGACCTCCTGGGCGCCTTGGAGACGGGGGACGCCGTGGCTGACCTGGGCTCCCGGGAAAAGCAGAAGCGTTTCTGCCGGGTGGCCTCGGAGGGGCTGCGGAACATCTTCCTGCTGCAGCAGGGACTGCCGGACCTCGCCGACCTGCTCGGCGACGAAAGGCCTTTCTATGAGGAGATGGCGGCGAAACTGCGGAAGAACTTCTCCCGCCAGGCGCTCTCCGCCCTCGACCGTGTCCTGCTCCTGCTGGAGCGGAACGTGAACCAGAAAATCCTGTTCACCGACCTGGTGAACCGACTCTATATGATACTGTTATGATCGATACGAACGAGAATGTCCGATATGACTGTTCCCGGGGCTGCGTGATCAGCGGCAACGAGCAGGCGGGGGTGGAGGAGATCCGCTACCGCCAGGGCTGCTGCAAACTGGAGGTGTACGACTACCTGAAGGGGATCGGGCAGGAACAATACAACACCCTTTTCGAGGTCCGTTTCAAGAATACCCGTAAAGGTTTCTATGTCAATGCTTCCGGCCAGAGCATCAAGACCGGGGACCTGGTCGTCGTGGAGGCGCAGACCGGCCACGACCTGGGCATCGTCACGCTGGAGGGGCCCATCGTGGCCCGGCAGATGAAGTGCCGCGGCGTGGACGCCGAGAAGACGGTCTTCCGCAAGATCTACCGCAAGGCGAAGGCCTATGACATCGAACGCTGGCAGGACGCCATCGCCCGGGAGCAGGAGACGATGATCCGCTCCCGCGTGCTGGCGGCGAACCTGGGCCTCGAGATGAAGATTGGGGACGTGGAATTCCAGGGAGACGGCACGAAGGCGATTTTCTATTACATCGCCGACGGCCGCGTGGACTTCCGCCAACTGATCAAGGATTTCGCCGAGGAGTTCCATATCCGGGTGGAGATGAAGCAGATTGGAGCCCGGCAGGAAGCCGGTCTCATCGGCGGCCTGGGCATCTGCGGCCGCGAACTGTGCTGCGCGAACTATATCACGGAGTTCAAGTCCATCACCACTTCCGCCGCGCGGGTCCAGGACCTGTCCCTGAATCCGCAGAAACTGGCCGGCCAGTGCGGCAAACTCAAGTGCTGCCTGAACTACGAGGTG
>JAFXMA010000097.1 GCA_017530725.1 Bacteroidales bacterium | reverse complement strand
GGAAACTCGCGGCGGCATCCATCGCCGTGAGTTTCCTCGTCATCATCGTCGCCGTCGCCGTCTCGTCCGGATTCAGGCATTCCGTGCGGGACGGCGTCGCGCGGCTGACCGGCGACATCCGGATCGCGCCGTCGTCCGCCGTCGCCTCGGAGGGGGCTCCGATTCCCGTCCACCTGCCGTCGGAGAAAGCCATCCTGGACATTCCCGGCGTCGCGGACATCCGCCCCGTCGCCGTCCGGGCGGGTATCGTCCGCAGCGGCGACATCATCCACGGCGTGCTGGTCAAGGGCGTCCCCGACCGTCCGGACTCCAGCCTGTGCGTGTCCATCCCCACCCGCCTCGCGGCCATCACGGGCCTGAAGGAAGGGGATGACATGACCACTTATTTCGTCGGGGAAAAGGTCCGCGTGCGCAAGTTCCACGTGACCGCGGTGCACCGCGACATCCTGGAGATGGACGACAACCTGATCGTCTATGCGAATCTCGCCGACATTCAGCGCCTGAACGGCTGGGATGCGGACCAGGCTTCCGCCCTGGAGGTGTCCGTGGCCCCCACCCATCGCACCAACCTGTGGGTCAACGAACTCACCGACGAGATCGGGATGCGCCTGGTGCTGAGCGGCGAGGAAGGGGAGGACAGCCTCGTCGCCACCTCGTCCGTCCGGACCTACGCCCAGATCTTCGACTGGCTGGACCTGCTGGATTTCAATGTGCTCGTGATCCTCATCCTGATGATTGTCGTGGCCGGCGTGAACATGATCTCAGGCCTGCTGATCGTCCTGTTCCGCAACATCGCCACCATCGGTACGCTCAAGACGCTGGGGATGGGGGACCGCGCCATCGGCAAGGTGTTCCTGCGCGTGGCGGCGGGTGTCGTCCTGAAGGGCATGCTCATCGGAAACGCCCTGGGCCTGCTGTTCTGTGCAGTCCAGCACTTCACGCATCTCCTGAAACTGGATCCGGCCAACTACTTCGTCTCCTACGTGCCGGTCCATGTCGATATTCCCTGGGTCCTGGGTGCCGATCTCGTGGCCTTCGTGGCCATCATGCTGCTCCTCCTCATCCCGACGCTCTTCATCGCGCGGGTGGACCCGGCCCAGACCGTCAAGGCCGAATAGATTTATTCGGCATAAACCTCCGAATACTCTTCGTACGTGTCGAGAACCTCGCGCACGTAAGCGATCGTCTGCTTGCCGTGGAAGCCGGGGACTTCGGGAATCACGGAGACGATGTTGTCCCAGATGGTGGGGTCCACGCCCATTTCCTCCGCGGTCCGGATGCATTTGAGGATGGTGCCCTCGCCGGCGTTGTAGGCCGCCAGGGCGAACTTCAGGCACTCCACGGAGTCGGCGCCGTGCGCCGAGAACATCTTCGAAAGATAGGTCAGGTATTTCGTGCCGATGTGGATGTTCACCTCCGGAATCAGGAGGGTGTCCACGGAGTAGCGTTCACTGTGGATCTGCATCAGGCCGACGGCTCCCCGGTCGGAGCAGGATTCGTTGATGAACCGGGATTCGTGGTAGATCATCGCGGACAGCAGACGCCAGTCCCAGCCCATGGCGCTCGCATTCTGCTTGATCAGGTTGTCATAGGGACTGATGGACGAAAGGCTGGTTCCTACGCGGCGCTGGTAGGAACGGTCCAGTTTTCGGAACCCGCCTTTCCCGTCCATCTCCGCAATCCAGGCGTTGAGGAGGCGGACTTCGGCGTGCCGGTCGTCCCGGAGCACCCAGACGGTGCTGTCACGGAAGGGGATCGTGCTGATGAAGCCGTCGGCGTGGAGGCTGTCCGCCTTGTACATGACCAGCAGGTCCACCGTGCCGTCCTGGAGGGAATCCAGGTAGTCGGTACTGTCAACGGGGTTGATGAATTCGAGGTCCAGCAGATGGTCGTCGGCGAATTCCCGGAGGATGATCTTGTTCATCCCGACGGTAAGTCCGCGGGCGGGTTCCCCTTTCAGGTCGATGACGCAACGGAGCGTCTTCAGCGGATATTCCGGGACGGAATACCGGGTCGTCCGGGGCGCGGCGACCACGGCCCCGATCACGAGTACGGTGATCAGCAGATATTTCCAGAATGCATGCATGGGATCAAAAGTTTCCGCCACCGCCGAGCATACCGCCGAAGCCTCCGCCTCCGCGGCCTCCTCCTCCGCCGCCACTCATGCCGGACCCGGCCCGTTCGGACATCTTCCGGTTGGAGCCCAGGCTCGGATAGAACGGCCAGGTAATGCCGAACTTGATGATCCGGGCAGGATGGATATAGCGGTGTGCGCTGAAATAATCGTGTTTCTTCGTCGGCCAGCCCTGGCCGGCATTCTCCATCTTCAGGAAGATGCAGGCCTGTTTCCACTGCAGGTTCAGGAAGACGTCGAAGTAAGGCGTCTCGCCGTACTGGTACTCCTTCTGGTTATAGAAGGTTCCGGAGACGAGATTGAAACCCGGGGCGTACCACTTGGTATTGTAGCGGGCGTCCACACCGATCTGCATCTTGAGGACGTCCTCGCTCACGACCGGGAACTGCAGGTACCAGCGCAGGTTCAAGGCCAGTTTGGGCAGCGGGACCACGTCTTCCTTGGACGAAAGTTGGAAGAGCGCGCTGTTCTCGAGCCGGAGGACGCCCAGGTGGAAATCCTTCCGCAGGGCGGCCGTGAGGACGCTCATCGCCTCCGGGTTCTGCCGGATGACGCCGAGGGAATCATAGTAGATGTTGTTCGCGAGCAGGGCATAGCCGGCCGATGCGTAGATCTTCCACTTCGGGAAGTCCAGGGAAGCCTGGAACCGCGTCGTGGACGTCTTGGAGAAGTCGTTGTCCCACATAAAGTGGTTCGCATACAGGTGCTGCTCGTAGAAGTCGGGTTGCTTGAGGTCGGTCTCGAAGCGGGCCGTGAGACTGATCGGGCTCAACGAATCCCGGCGGAACGGGAATACGCTCAGTTTCGCCTTGCCCCGGACGAAGAAGTCCCCGGCATCGTGCCCGGCGAAGTTGAGTTGTCCGAGTGCATCCCACTCGAAATACCGGCTCAGGCGGCCCTCCGCTCCGGCATAGGCATACACCGAATTCCATTTCGCCGGCTTCGGCTTGTACAGGTAACTGCCCGGCCGGAGGTCGTAGTGGGACTGGTACCGGTCACCCACGCCCCCTTCGACCTTGGACACGACGGCATTCTCGTGCCAGGGCTGGAAACGGAGGAAGACACGGTTGTCCAGCCGCATCGTATGCAGGGAATCGGCGCTCTTGGCGGGATTGATGTAGAAATTGTTGTTGAAGAAGGCCCTTCCCGCCGCATCACCGATGGCATCCGAATACGTCTTGTTGTACACCGACCATTCGGTGGAAGTGCCCAGGAAGACGGACGTGAGGTCCTTGTTCAGGGTATCCTTCCGCACATAGTTGGAATCGCCCCGGTGCCTGAGGTCTTCGATGAAGGAGAAGGGCAGGCGGACGGACTGGTCGAAGAAGACCGTCCGCTTCGTGTACTTGTTGGTGGCGGAACTCAGGAAGACGTCCACTTCGCGGATGTCCTGCAGGATCGTATCCTTGACCTGGGCGATGTCGGAGACGCCGCCGTTCTCCACCCGGTTGATGGAGTTCCAGATGATGCCGGCGTGGGAGAGATACCGCTTGCCCATCCAGTTGGCCGTGGCGAAGGCGGTCTTGTTGCGCGCTTTCTGGTTCTTGAGGATGCCGGCGCCGCCGTAGGTCTTGAACTCCAGGGCGATGTTCAGCGAAGGGAGGATGTTCTGGGTCGTGAAGACTCGGATGTCGTCGTTGGACGTGGTCTCGGAGTTCAGGATGTTGCCGTAGTAGGCGAGTTCCGTGTACGGGGTTTTCGTGTTGAACATCGGGAGCGAGGAGGGCGTGTACGTCCAACTCTCGTATGGCGCATAGTAACTGACGGTGGAACGCGGGTCCTCCCGCTTGAAGAAATTGTAACTCTGGACGGCCGATCCGGTCATGCCCAGGAAGGTGCCGCCGATGTCCTCCTTCAGGTAGGGATAATCGTGGAAGTGGTAGTTGAAGGTGGTGTCCCACTCGAAAGGTTCCACGCGGTTGAACCAGCGGTCGTGCTTCCAGGCGACCAGCCGCTTGTAGTAGAGGCTGTCGGGCAGATAGGCGGTTTCCAGGATGCGCGGGGTGTTCTCGATGATGCTGTCCTTGATGCGCCGGATGCTGTCCTTGACCTGGCGGATGGAATCCTGCCGGCGCTGGATGATGGGAAGCCGCTGTTCGTAGTCGTAACGTTTCCTTTCCGCCTTGGAGAGTCCGGCATACCATCTTTGGAACCGTTCCTTCGCAACAATCGATGAGTCAACGCGGTACAGGGAGTCGATGCGGGGCCAGTCCAGGCTGTCGCCCGCCGCCTTCAGCGAGTCGATGACGATGCGGTGGGTGAGGGAGTCTTTCGTGGCGACATACCATTGATACAGGAAGGGATCCGTCAGGCGGAGACTGTCCGGGACCTTCATCGTGTCGCGCGCGGTGATGCGCGGAAGGGTATCGGCATCCTGCAGGGATTCTCCGAAGAAGTCGAATTCATCGTCCGAAAGGTCCTTCAGCACGGTGTCTTTCTTCACGGCGGCGGTTTTCCTGACCGTATCCGGCGGAATCGTATCCCGGCGGAGGGTATCCAGCCGTACCTCGCGCAGGACCCGCACCCGGGTATCCGGACGCACGGTCCGGGCGGATTCCACCCCGACCGTGCCGACGACCGTAAGCCCCGCGATGACGGCGGGGACGATGATTTCCGACCACAGGTTTTTCATACAACCTGCAAATATACGAATAATTCTAGTATTTGACGCGCTTGACGGCGTTCCAGTCGATGTCCTTGGTGCTCTGGGCGACGGGGACGGTGGGGATGGCGGCCCCCTTGCGCACGAGGATCACGGCTTCGAGCCCGGCGGTGGTGATGTCGTTCCAGCCGGCCTTGTAGGTCTTGCCGGTCTGGTAGTCGACCCAGGCTCCGCCGGGGAGATAGACCTGGCGGGTCCAGTGACGCAGGCCGGTGGTCGTGTGCACGTCATCCCGATGGCCGCGCTGCACGCTGTAGTCCTGCGGCGTGTCGAAGATGGGCGCGACCAGGATGTCGCTGCCGAAAAGGTACTGGTCCTCGACCATCCACGCCACGGGATCGTCCGGATACTCGACGAACAGCGCGCGGACCATGGGAAGGCCCGTCTCCGTGCATTTGCGGGCCTGCTCCAGCACATAGGGCATCAGTTTGTATTTCAGTTCGGCGGAAGCGCGGTAGTAGTCCGTGAATTCCTGGTTGTAGAGCCACGGCTCGGTGGGCGGGGCTCCGTGGCTGCGGGTGTGCGAACTCAGGAACCCGAAGGGCAGCCAGCGGCGGTACAGGTCCTCCGGCGTGGACTGCACGAATCCGCCGATGTCATGGCTCCAGAACGGGAATCCGGACAGTCCGAAACTCAGGCCGGCGTGCAGGGTGGACAGCATGGCTTCGTTGGTGTTGGCGGCGTCGCCGCCCCAATGCAGGGGGTAGCGCTGCGAGCCGGCCCAGGCGGAACGGGCCCAGATGACGGCCCCGTCGGGTTGCTGGACGTCCTTGGTCACCTCCCACACCGCCTTGTTGTAACGCACCGGATAGAGATTGTGCTCGTAGAGGCCGCCGCGGCCGTTGGCATAGAAACCGTCGTATGGGGCGCCCTCGCCGAAATCCGCCTTGATCGCGCCGACGCCCATCTCGAGCAGGCTGCGGAGATGGTCCTGATACCACCGGACGGTCTCGGGGTTGGTGAAATCGAGGCAGGCGTCCTCATAGGGCATCGTGCCGTCGGCATTGCGCACGACGAGGTTCCTGTCGATGAGTTCCTGGTAGAAGACGTTGTGCTGCGTGAAATAGGGCAGTTGCCAGAGGCTGATGTGGAACCCGTCGTCCAGCAGGTCCTTCACCATTTTGGCCGGATCGGAGAAACGCTCCTCGGAGAACTTGTAGTCGCACTGCCAGTCCACCCCGAACCAGCCGGTGTCGAAATGGATCACATCCGCCGGGATGCGGTTCCCGCGGAGTTTGGACGCGATTTCGTAACCGTCCTCCTGCGTCAGGTACGTGATGCGGCTCATCCAGGTGCCGAAACTCCAGGTCGGCGGCATCGGAGCCTTGCCGACGACGTCGGTGTAGGCGTCGAGGATCTCCGCCGGGTTGCCGATGAAAAAGAAGAAGTCCAGGTTTTCGTCGGCCATGAACAGTTTGGTCGCGCCGACATAGGAGGCCCCGAAATCGCAGGTGACGGGCGCCGATGTATGCATGAACACGCCGTAACCCCGATTGGAGAAGTAGAACGGGATGGGCTTGTACATCTCGTCGGTCTCGGGTCCCTGGGGGTCGGTGACGAACAGGTTCACCCGCTGCCCGACCTTGTTCAGGCCGGTCGGCGACTCGCCGCAGCCGTAGATGCGTTCCCCCGCCTTGAGGCTGAAGACGGGATTGATGCAGCGGGCATTGTCGATGCCGCCGCGGCGGAAGCCGAAGGGGAGGGTCTTGACCTGGCTCACGTCATTGTCATGGGCGGTCCAGGTCTGTGTCAGGACCTTGCCGGAGGCATCCTTCAGCACCAGGCGCCAGGGCTGCTTGACAATGGTCAGCGACCCTTGCGGGCTCGTATAGACGATCTCGTCCTCCGTTTCGGTGCAGGTCCAGGCGACATGCGGGTCCGCGGCGATGAACTCCGGGCTGAACATCACTTCCTCGACCTCCTTGGGCTCGACGAGCGATGTGAGCATGCGCACCCGGATTGTCCGGTCGGAGATGAAATCCACCTTGAAGCGGAACTGCGGGTCGTTCTCGTAGCCGCTGGACGGGAAGTCCTTCATGGCCAACTTGTCCATCACCACCGTGTTGGTGTTGAACGCCTGGCGCGGCTCGAGGCTGTAGCGGCCCCACTGGACCCTGCCTTCCCCCGAGGCCGCATCGAACGCGGCGAGTTTTTCGGCGAAGAAATAGATGGACGTCATGTCGATATAGTCCCGGCTCAGGTCGGGGGCCTGGTTCATGAGGCGTTGGGCCCGGAGGCCGGTTGCGGCCGCCATGAGAAGGACGGCGCCGAGTATGAGTTTCTTCATGGATGAAAACGGTTGCATAGCGTATAAAGGTAAGTTTTTTTTCTGACATTCCACAGGGCGTACATCAAAAAGCGGGGCGCATCCCGTGAGGGAAGTCGAGGAAGTGACCAACTGGGACGAGGAACTGTAGTCATCCCGGTATCTTTTACAAGGGCCGCTCCCTTTGGGGCGGCCTTTGTTGTATAATATGCGGATATTATGCGCATATCTGGTAGAAATTACAAGATAACGGCCGAATTATTGTAAAATTTCAAAAACTTTTTTATTTTTGTGCTAGTGACAAAATCCATAGCCTATAACAATAACCAACACCTAATTATAACAACCAATCCATCTACTTTATGAGTTTCAAGCATTACTTGGCGGTGGCATTGCTGTCCTTATGCAGTGTCATCGTGATGGCTCAGAACAAACGGATTTCCGGAACGGTCACGGACACGAACGGAGATCCTGTCATCGGAGCCGGTGTCACCCACGTGGGCACCACGAACGGCGTCGTCACGGACGCCCGAGGAAACTTTGTATTCTCCGTCCCGGATGGTGCGACGATCAATGTGGAGGCGCTCGGCTACGAGCCCTACCAGTTCACGGTCGCGTCCGGACGGAATGTGTATGACGTGACCCTGGTCGAATCCGCGACCGAACTGGACGAGACGGTCGTCGTCGGTTATGGTACGCAGCGCAAGCGCCTCATCACCGGTTCCACCGTCAACGTCTCCGGCGAGAAACTCGCCGCCGTGAATGCGGTCGATGCTTTCGGCGCCCTGCAGAGCCAGGCGGCCGGCGTGACCATCGTCCAGAACTCCGGTCAGCCGGGTGAGAGTTACAAGATGACCATCCGCGGTATGGGTACCGCCGGTTCCACGACGCCGCTGTACGTGGTGGACGGTGTGCCGGGCGGTAACATCGAAGCCCTCTCCCCGAACGACATCGAGTCCATCGACGTCCTCAAGGATGCGGCTTCCAGCGCCATCTACGGAGCCCGCGCCGCGAACGGCGTCGTCCTCGTGACCACCAAGAAGGGTAAGGCCGGCAAGGTCCGCGTGACCATGGACGCTTATTACGGCTGGCAGAACCCGAACACCAACGGGGTCACCCCGCTGAACGCCAAGCAGTACATGGAGATCAATGACAAGGCCTATGATATCCAGGGCACCAACAAGTACGACTGGGCGAAACTCATCCCCAAGCAGTACGCGCAGATCCAGAACGGTACCTGGAACGGTACCAACTGGCTCGAGGAGACCACGGTGCACAACGCTCCGATCCACAACGAGTCCATCAACATCCTCGGCGGCAGCGACGTATCCCGATTCGCCGTCGGTTTCACGAACTTCGCCCAGACCGGTACCCTCGGTTATCCGGCCACGCCGCAGTTCGACCGCAAGACCTTCCGGATGAACTCGGATTACTCCCTCATCCGCAAGCGCGGCCGCGACATCCTGAAGTTCGGTGAGAACGTCACTTTCACCGTCAGCAACCGCCACGGCCTGTCCATCGGCGGCATCTATGACAACAATATCCGTACACTCATGTCGATGAGCCCGCTCCTCCCGGCCTACAACGAAGAAGGCGGCTGGTACGAGTACAAGGACATCGTGGCCGACAAGTGGGACTTCAGCGCCGAAATGGCGAACCCGCTGGCGCAGATCTACTACACCCGCAAGAACCGTTACAACAAGGGCTACCGGCTCCAGTCCAACTTCTTCCTGGAGTTTGCCCCGATCAAGGGCCTGACTTTCCGTTCCAGCGCGGGCTGGCAGTACAACCACGGTGAGAGCCGCAGTTACACGCCCGTCTATGAACTGAGCACCAAGACCTCCAATCCGGTCGATGACGTGAGCCAGAGCCAGAACTACAGCATCCGCTGGTCCTGGGAGAACACCGCCAACTGGGTGAAGTCCTTCGGCAACCACAACATCGACCTCCTCGTGGGACAGTCCCTGGAGAAGTGGGGCTATGGCAACAGTGTCAATGTCACCAATTCAGACTCCCGCTTCCCCGGTTCCTTCGACCACGCCTACATCGGCAATGCGAACGTCGTGGATCCCGCCTACACCTCCATCGGCGGCAGCCCGAACGGAGAGGGCGCCCTTTCGTCCTTCTTCGGCCGTCTCAACTACAACTGGAACGAGACCTACCTGCTCTCCGTGGTGATGCGTGCCGACGGTTCCTCCAACTTCGCCCGCGGACACCGCTGGGGTTACTTCCCGTCCGTTTCCGCCGGTTGGGTACTCACGAACGAGCCGTTCATGGACAACGTCTCCAAGGATTTCCTGAGTTTCCTGAAGTTCCGCGCCAGTTGGGGCCAGAACGGTAACTGCAACATCTCCTCGTTCCAGTACCTGGCCACCATCTCCCTGGACGCTCGCTACTATTTCGGCGACAAGTCTTCCCCTGCCATCGGCGCCTATCCCGACATCCTTCCGAATCCGGATGTGAAATGGGAGACCTCCGAGCAGACGAACATCGGCTTTGACGCCCGTTTCTTCCGCAGCCGTCTCGGCCTGACCTTCGACTGGTACAACAAGATGACCAAGGACTGGCTGGTCCGGGCCCCTGCGCCGCTCATCTACGGTACCAACCCTCCTTACGTGAACGGTGGCGACATCCGGAACCGAGGTTATGAGATCCTCCTTTCCTGGGATGACATGGTGAGCCGCGACTTCTCCTACGGTCTCTCCGCGACTTTCTCCCACAATAAGAACAAGGTCACGCGTATCGCCAATTCCGAGGGCATCATCCACGGCGGCTCCAACGCCATCGCCCAGAATACGGCGGAACTCTACCGCATCCAGGTGGATTACCCGATCGGCTATTTCTGGGGCTATGCGATGGACGGCATCATCCAGAACGAGAAGGACCTCCAGGATTACCTCGCGAAGAACTGCAGCGGCGACAAGGCGAACTCCCTGCAGGGCGCCGACATCCAGCCCGGTGACGTGAAGTTCGTCGATGTGAACGGCAACGGCAAGATCGACAAGGACGATTCCGACAAGACCATGATCGGCGACCCGAACCCGGACTACACCGTGGGTCTGACCTTCCACATGGAGTTCAAGGGCTTCGACTTCTCCCTCAACGGCTACGGCTCCTTCGGCCAGCAGGTCGCGAAGAGTTACCGCCAGTTCTCCGACCACCCGGACGACAACTACTGCACGGACGTCTATACGAAGTACTGGACCGGCGAAGGCACGACCAACCGCTACCCGCGCTTCACCCACGGCAAGCACGTGAACCAGTCCGAACTGTCCCGCGTCTGGATCGAGGACGCCGACTTCTTCAAGATCTCCCGGATTTCCCTGGGTTATGACCTCAAGCGGGCGATGAAGTTCCTGCCGATGGCCAAGTGCCGCCTGTATGTCTCCGCCCAGAATATGTTTACCTTCACGAAGTATTCCGGTATGGATCCCGAGGTCGGTTTCGGCAACGGCTCCAGTTGGGCTTCCGGTATCGATTGCGGTTACTACCCGTCTTCCAACTCCTGGCTGGTGGGCCTCAACATCACCTTTTAATCCCTGAGCATTATGAAAAAGAATATCTTATATCTGATTGCGGCTTCGCTTTGCGTGATGTTCATCGCGGGTTGTGACGATTTCCTGGATACGAAGAGCCTTACCAAGAAGGACACCTCCAACTTCCCGATGAACGAGACGGATGCCTTCCAGATGGTGAACGGCATCTATGTCATGATGAACAATAACCTCGCCGACCCGGAGGAGGATCCGTTCTTCATCTTCGACATCGCTTCCGACGACCGCCTCGGCGGCGGCAGCCAGTCCAATATCGGCGCCCAGGGTGTCGACCGGCTGATGAATTCCTACATCGATTGGATGAAACCGCTGTGGCTGTGCCGCTACGCCGGTATCAACCGGGCGAACAATGCGCTGGAGACCATCGATAACGTGACCGGATGGAGTTCTCCCACCAAGAAGGAGCAACTCCTGTGCGAAATCTATTTCTTCCGCGCCTGGTACTATTTCAACCTGGCCCAAGTCTTCAACGGTGTTCCGCTCGTGCTTTCCACGGAACCCCAGAACCTGCCGCGCAACACCCCGGACGAGGTGTATGCCCAGATCGCTTCCGACATGAAGGCGGCCATCGAGCACGGACCTGCCCTTCGTTATCCCGAGTTTGGCGAAGGCCGCGTCTCGAAGTGGACGGCGGAGGCGATGATGGCCCGTATCTGGCTGTTCTACACTGGCTTCTACAAGAAGAGCGATCTCCCGCTCGCCGAGGGTGGTTCCATCTCCAAGGACCAGGTCGTCACCTGGCTGGAGGACTGCATCAAGAACAGTGGCTACGGCCTCGTTTCCGACCAGCGCAACCTCTGGCCTTATACCAATCCGTTCACGGCTGCGGACTATCCGTACGCCAAGGATAACGGCCTGAAGTGGGTCGGTGACGAGAACATCGAGAACATGTTCGCCGTCAAGATGGGCAACAAGGGCGACTACGCCGGTGGTTACGGCGGACAGATCCACCACAACCGCATCGTCGAGTTCTATAACCTCCGCAAGACGGTGGAATCTGCCTTCCCGTTCTCGGTGCAGGGTTATTCCAACGGTCCGGTCTGCGAGAAACTGTGGACCGACTGGGCCGCCGATCCCGACTATGCGGGTGACTACCGCCGCGTCGGCTCCATCTGCGACCGTCTCGTGGAGATTCCGAACTATCCGGGCGACATCGCCAAGGAAGTGGAAAACACCAATCTGTATGCGAAGAAGTATGCCGGTGTAGAGGCCTGGAACGAAGACCATACCTCCCGCTACCTCAGTTATGCCGTGTACTATGGCAGTGAAAACAACCGCCAGAAGGGCCTGACCCAGTCCCTCGTCTGGCTCCGCTTCGCAGACGTTCTCCTGATGCACTCCGAACTCACCGACGGCAAGACCATCTACAATGGCAAAAGTGGCCTCAACGCCGTGCGCCAGCGCGCCGGTCTGCCGGACATCGGCTACAGCCTTGCGAACCTGAAGAAGGAGCGCCGTTATGAACTTTGCTTCGAGGCGATCCGCTGGAACGACCTGCGCCGTTGGGGCGACGTCTCCGAAATCGTGAAGAACCAGGTGGGCAACAAGATCCTGAACGAGAAGTACACGGGTGAATACAAATTCACCGTTGACTTCATGCAGCGCTACCAGGCCACGGAAGGCGGCTTCTTCAAGATTCCCGAGGACCAGGTAACCCTGTCCGAAGGCGTCCTGGAGCAGAACCCCGGCTGGGGTGATGGCACCACTTGGGCAAAGGGTGACCTCCCTTATTTCAAGTAGTTCCCGTTAACCCTTGATGTGTTTGAGGGCCGCTTCCATAAGGAGCGGCCCTTTTCGTGTCTCCGACAGGCAGGTCAATACTTCACTTTGCTCAGGAACAGCGCATGCCCGGGCACCGACTCCCCGGCATCTCCCCGCGTCCCCGTCTCGATGAGTTCCTTCACCCACGCCGGATCATGCTTTCCGCGACCTACCTCGATCAGAGTCCCCACGATGGCCCGGACCATGTTCCGGAGGAAGCGGTCTGCGCTGACCCGGAAATACCAGTAATCGGATTCCCTCGCTTCGCCCGGAATGACTGTGTAAAGGGTGGGGGTGTACGGTTGCCAGAAGGCTTCGGTGATGGTGCAGATGGAGGTTTTGTTCGCGCCGCCGACCTTTTCGAAACAGGAAAAGTCATGGGTCCCGAGGAGGTACTGACAGGCCTCGTTCATGGCGTCGAAGTCCAGGCCGGGAAAGCCGCACTGCCAGGAATAGGCGGCCACGAAAGGGTCTTTTTTCCGGTGGATGAAGTAGGTATAGGAACGCTGCGTCGCGCTGAAGCGGGCGTGAAAGTCGTCAGTGGCCGGAAGGACCGCATGGACCACGACCGAGCGGGGCAGGATGGCATTTAATTTGTAGCAAAAATCGGATGCCTCAAACGGAAGGTTTCCTGTCAGGTCGAAATGGCAGACGTAGTCTGCGGCGTGGACGCCGGTGTCCGTCCGGCCTGCGCCTGTGACCGGAACGGGACCGCCGCAGAGTCTGGCGAGGGCTTCCTCCAGGCACTGCTGCACGGAAGGGGAGGAAGGCTGGATCTGCCAGCCGCAGAAAGCGGAACCGTCGTAGGAGAGGCTGAGGATATAACGCATATGCAAATGTAACAAAATATATGGAAAGCGTAAACATCAAGGAACTGAACGAACGCATCCAACGGGAGAGTTCTTTCGTGGACCTCCTCACCCTGGAAATGGGCAAGGTCATCGTGGGGCAGAAAGCCCTCGTGGACAATCTCCTCATCGGCCTTCTCTCCGGCGGCCACATCCTGCTGGAAGGCGTGCCCGGACTGGCGAAGACCCTCGCCATCAACACCCTGGCCCAGGCCGTCGATGCCAAGTTCAACCGCATCCAGTTCACCCCGGACCTTCTCCCGGCCGACGTCGTCGGCACCCTCGTCTATTCCCAGAAGAAGGAGGACTTCGAAGTCCACAAGGGCCCCATCTTCGCGAACTTCGTCCTCGCCGATGAAATCAACCGGTCCCCGGCGAAGGTCCAGTCCGCCCTCCTCGAGGCGATGC
>JAFXMA010000014.1 GCA_017530725.1 Bacteroidales bacterium | reverse complement strand
TTGCCGAACACCATGGACTGGACGTTCACAGCCGTGCCCCAGTCGTCCGGAATGTGCTCGATCTGGCGGTACCGGATGGCGCGCTTGCCGTTCCAGGACTTGAAGACGCCGCCGATGGAACCCCACAACTGGGCCTTCGCATCGTCCGGGAATTCCACGCCCAGGACTTCCTTGATCCGCAACTTGAAGGCCTCGGCGAGGTCCTTCAGTTCGTCGGCGGTGAGTTCGGTGTCGCTCTTGTAACCCTTCGCGTCCTTGACTTCCTGCATCATGCGGTCCAACTGCTGGCGGATGCCCTGGCCGTCGGCCGGCTCGATGCCCTCGGCCTTCTCCATGACGACGTCGGAGTACATCATGATGAGACGGCGGTAAGCGTCATACACGAAACGCGGGTTCTGGGTCTTCTCGATGAGGCCCGGGATGGTCTTGGAGCACAGGCCGATGTTCAGGATGGTGTCCATCATGCCCGGCATGGAGGAACGGGCGCCGGAACGGCAACTCACCAGGAGCGGATCCTTCGCGTCGCCGAACTTCTTGCCCATGATCTTCTCCGTGGCCTCGAGGGCGGCCGCGACTTCGGCCCGCAGTTCGGGCGTGTAGCCGCCACCCAGGCGGTAGTATTCCGTGCAGCACTCGGTCGTGATGGTGAATCCGGCGGGAACGGGCATCCCGAGGAGGTTCATTTCGGCGAGGTTCGCACCCTTGCCGCCGAGCAACTCACGCATTTTGCCATCGCCTTCCGCGGTCTTCCCGCCGAACCGATAGACTCTCTTTTTAATCGCTTTCATGGTCGCTGGTATTAAGTTTATTAAATAAAATTCAAAACTGTAAAATCCAATCTAACCCACAAATTTAAACAAAAATCCGTGGATTTGCTAAAAAAACTAGGTCTGACGCCTTACAAAAGTTTCGCGGCGATGTCCGAGAGTTCCGAGCGTTCGCCCTTCCGGAGGAAGATGTGCTGGAACAGCGGTTGCCCGCTCATCTTCTCGCCGAGGTGCGTCAGGCCGTTGGACCACTGGTCCAGATACGGCTGGTCGATCTGGAAGATGTCGCCCGTGAACACGATCTTGGTGCCTTCGCCGGCCCGGGTGATGATGGTCTTGACCTCGTGCGGGGTGAGGTTCTGCGCCTCGTCCACGATGAAGTACACCTGGCCGAGTGAGCGGCCACGGATGTAGGCGAGCGGGGAGATGAGGAGTTTCTCCTCCTTGAGCATCGCATCGATCTTGAGGGCCTGCTTCGAGCCCGGCTTGAACTGACGCTTGATTACGTCCAGATTGTCCATCAAAGGCTGCACGTAGGGGCTCATCTTGCTGCGCTGGTCACCCGGCAGGAAGCCGATCTCCTGGCCGCCGAGCACCACGGTCGGGCGGCTGAGGATGATCTGTTCGTAATGCCTTTCCTGCTCCAGGGCCGCCGCCAGGGCGATGAGCGTCTTCCCGGTTCCGGCGCCGCCGGTCAGGGAGACGAGCGGGATGTCGGGATTCAGGCAGGCGTCCAGGGCGAATCGCTGCTCGTCGTTCCGCGGGCGGATGCCATAGGCTTCCTTCGTGCGTACGAGCCTGACCTGCTTGAGTCCCGCGTCATAGCGGGCGCAGACGGTGGCGCCGCCCAGGTCGAACTTGTACAACTGGTTGGGCCTGGGCTCCTTCGCGGAGACTTCCTTCCAGGGAATGCAGTTCTCGGGGCCGTAGGCAAGTTGCTGGATGACCTGCGGATCGGCCTCGGCAAAGAGCACCTCGTGCTCGAGGTCCGCCAGGGTTTCGTCCTCCACGCGGTCCCGCAGGTAATCCTGCGCGGGCATGCCGGCGGCCTTCGCCTTCAGGCGCAGGTTGATGTCCTTGGTGACGAGGGCGACGAAGCGGCCCGGGTTGGTATCCCGCACCCACATTGCCGTGGACAGGATCCGGTGGTCCTGGGTGTCGTCCTTGAACAGGTCGGCGAATTCCGGGGTGAAAGGATGGTTCGGCTCGATCTTGATGTTGCCGAGCCGTTTCCCGAGGGGGATTCCCTTGGGCCCGAACTCCCGTTTCTCGGTGAGTTTGTTGATGTCCCGCATGAAGGCGCGGGCGTTATAGGAAAGGGCGTCGTTGCCCTTCTTGAACTTGTCCAGTTCCTCGATGACCGCGATGGGGATCACGAGGTCGTTGTCCTGGAAATGCTTGATCGCCTGGTGGTCGTGCAGGATGATGTTGGTGTCTAGGACGAATATCTTGGCCATGGTCTTGGTGTTGTCAGTCTTCTCCTTCCAGGGAGTTCATCAGGGACTCCAGGATGCCGGTGATCCCGCTTCCGCCCGACAGGACGGTGACCCCGGGCGTGCCGACCGCCGGATGTCCCAGCGGGAAGTAGGCGATGTCCTGGAGCAGGAATTCGGCGTCCACGTAGTCGTAGTCGATGTCCGCGATCTGCAGGATGACGCCGGGGATTTCGCCGAACAGGACGCGGACGCGGAGTTCGTCGCCGTAGGCGCGGCACACGTCACCGACGGTGATGTCGGCTCCGTTCACCGCCGCCATGCCCCGGAGGGCGTTCATCAGCCCGCCTTCGAGGACCGTGGCGCCGGCCCGGACGATGCCGTCCTCCACCAGTTCGCGGATCACCTCGTATCCGTCGATGAAATAGTCGGCGTCGCCCACCTCGGGCGCGGTGCTCCGTTTTTCGCCCGTCGCAGCGGCCAGGAGTGAGCCGCCCAGGCGGTAGTCGCAGGTGTCGAGGGGAATGTATATCAGCCAGTCCGAGGCTTCGGGCTGGATGGTGGCCGGGCAGCGGCGACGGCGGGAAATGCGGGGGTTCGCCGTGCGGAACGGGAGTTCACGGATGATGCTCTCCTCTTCGTCAGGGGCCTCTTCCTCCGCGGTGGTCGTCGCCTTGAAACAGACGTTGCAGGCACCGCCGGCGACCTTCACTTCGCTGAGCCGGATGCCCAGGTGGTCGATGTATTCGGCCGCCGCCTCGACGGAGGCGTAAAAGGCGGCCTGGTTGCCGATGGCCCCGTCGTTCCAGCGCCATTCTGCCTTGAGGGTGAGATCCCCGAGGCGGAAATGGCCGCCCATCCAGATGGCGTCCAGCATGGCCTTCGCGATGCGCGAGCGCGTCACCTGCGCGGCGAAGGGCAGGGGAAACGGGGGACGGGGCAGGGTGGCGACGGCATCGGCATAGGCATCGATGTCCTCGTCGCGGAAGTCGAAGGGGGTGGGGGAGATGTCCACGGTCTCGTCCGCCACGCTGCCGCCGGGGACCGGGGCGGGCAGCGCTCCCGGAAGCGTGCATTCCTGCAGCAGTCCGGCGGGCGAAAGGGCCAGCGGGATACCGTCTATGATGTAGGCGTCGTAAAGGTTAGGTGCTTTGTCGGCCATGCTTCCGTTTTTATTTGTGCTCAAAAATAGGTATTTTTGTGTTGAAATCAAAACACGCGCGATTTTATGGAGTTTTCGGAATCTGGGTACGCGGCGCTGCTGGAGGAGATCTTCCGGCGGTTTCCGTCGGTGCAGAAGACGGATTTCGCCACGGCTTACAAGCCGGGACTGGCGGGGATGGAGGGTTTCTGCGAGGCCCTGGGCCACCCGGAAAGGGCGTTCCGGAGCATTCACATCGCCGGAACCAACGGCAAAGGCTCCGTCGCGAGCCTCCTGGCATCGGCCCTCGCGGGCGTCGGAATCCGCACGGGACTCTATACATCTCCCCACCTCCTCGATTTCCGGGAGCGCGCCCGCATCGTCTCGGGCGATTCCTTCGACCTGGTTCCGAAGGCCTATGTTTTCGACTTCCTGACCACCTGGAAGCCGTATTTCGTCCAGCATGACCTCTCTTTCTTCGAGATTACGACCGGCCTGGCGTTCAAGTGGTTCGCCGACTCCGGCGTCGAGGCCGCGGTCATCGAGACGGGGCTGGGAGGACGGCTGGATTCCACGAATGTCCTCAATCCCGAACTGGCGGTCGTCACGACCATCGGCCTGGACCACTGCGCGCTTCTCGGCGACTCGCTGGAGGCGATCGCGGGGGAAAAGGCCGGCATCTTCAAGCCGGGCGTCCCTGCACTGGTCGGCGAAAGCAATCCCGAGACGGATCCCGTCTTCGACGACAAGGCATGGATGCTGTGCCCGCTCACGTATGCCGATAAAGTCCGCCCTTCGCTCTGGTACCGCCGGCAGGACATCCTCCGCAAGATGGACCTGCAGGCCGATACCCAGCAGAAGAACCTCCGCACCGTGCTCGCGTCCATCGACATCCTGAAAGCCATGCCCGGTTTCAAGGCCCTGGCCGACACCGAAAGCGCCCTGGAGGGCATCGTGCGTGCCGCCCGCCGGACCGGCTTCCGCGGCCGCTGGGAGCGTCTTTCCGAACTGCCGTTCGTCATCTGCGACATCGGCCACAACCCCCAGGCGCTGCAATACAGTTTCACCCAACTCCGCCGGTATGTGGAGGAAGGCCGCTGCAGTTCCCTGATCATCGTGTACGGCATCATGGCGGACAAGGACCTGGACGGCATCCTCCCGCTGATGCCCGCCGACGCCACCTACATCTTCACGGCGCCGCAGACGGCCCGTGCCCTTCCCGCCGGAGAATTGCTGAAGCGATATACGGCCTTCCAAGGAGGCAAGCCGTCGCTCCGTACCTACGCGGCCGACTCCGTCCGCCAGGCCGTCCAGATGGCCATGCAACTGGCCCAGACGCTCTCCCAGCAGACGAACCGTTCCGCCTCGGCCTCGAAGCCTGTCCCGCCGCTCGTGTTCATCGGAGGCTCCGCCTTCGTCGTCGCCGAGGCCCTGCCGCTGTTCCGCTGATTGGTATGGATATTGAAGATATCCAGCCCGTAGAAACAGAATACGTTTGATTATGTTCCGATATGTCCGGGCAGCCCTCGCGGCTGCCGCCCTTTTCCTGATTGCCCCGCTTATGAACGCTCACCCCGCACCCGACAAGGACGGTCACGTGCTGACCGCCCTGTGGAAACAGTATGAGGAAGCCCGGAAGGCCGACCGTCCCCAGAAGGAGGCGGAGATCCTCGCCAAAATCAAGAAGGATGCGCAGAGCCAGCGCCTCCCGGCCGACTTCTATGATGCGGCCACCCGGTATGTGGAAACCGTGCGGCGACGTGACTGGAAGAAGGCGGAAGAAGCCCGGAAGAACCTGAAGCAGGAAGTGAAGGAATTCGACCACCCGATGGTGACCTATCTTTGGATGGGAGACACGGGGGTCTCCTCCGACGAGCGCTGGGCATTCGTGCGGGACCGGGGAAAGGTGTTCCGCAAGGGGCATAACACCGCCCTGTACCGGGGGGTGGACGGCTTGATGGACGGAGTCCTGAAAGAGTACATGGAATCGGACTATGCGTATGTCCTGTGGCATCTTCTCGGCTCCCGGCCCAACTATCTCCTGGACAATGACGAGATCTGCAAGGCGCTGCAGGCCGAGGTGGCGGGGAAGTATCCCGCGGAAGGCTATCTGGATTATTACCTGGCGAGCCGCAAGGGCAGCCGGGAAGCCCGGAAGGCTGCCCTGCAGCCCCTGGTGGAGAAGTATGCCGGGAAGGCCGTTTCCTTCTGGCCCCGCAAGGATCTCCTCCAGATCGAGTTCGATGAACTGAATGCTGAGAAAGAGAAGGCCAGCGCCTCCTCCTATCAGTCGCTCTACAACCGGTGCACCGCCTATGAGAAGGAGCGCACCGCCCTCAAGGGGGAAGAGGCCCGCATCGCCAAAGGTTGCACCACGGTGAAGAACCTGGTCAATACCCTGTCTTCGAAGGACGTGAAGGTCCGTGTCATCGGCAAGAAGGCCGTCGTGACCTTCCGCAACCTGGACAAAGCCACGCTCACCCTCCTGCAGGACAAGAAAAAACTCCAGACCTGGAACCTGACGAATCCCGACCGCAGTTTCTACGTGTACGATACCGTGAAAGTGGATCTCCCCGAACTGGGGGACGGTTCCTACACCCTGGAGGCGGTCAACGGGAAACTGAATGGGATCGGCTGGTACAACCAGCACAACCTGTCCCTCGCTACGCGGCGGGAAGCCGACGGCCTGGCCGTGTATGTGGCGGAGTATATCTCCGGGAAGCCCCTGGACAAGGCCCGCATCATCCTTTGGAAGGGAGACCGCGAGGTCCTTTCGGAGACGGTCCGCATGGACGGTTTCACCCTGCTTTCCCAGCGTTTCCAGGACCTCGTCCAGAATAACAGGGACGTCCATTATTCCCTTTCCGCCGAGACCGGTTCGGGGACGGCGCTCCGCGCCAGCGAGAAACTGGGCGTATATGCCTACTGGTCTGACCGCGAAGACAACCGCGGTACGGAAGGAACCTACTGCCGGATCTACAAGGACCGCGGCGCATACAATCCGGGAGACGAACTGCAGTTCAAGGCCATCGTGTACAAGGGGAACCTGGTGGACAGGATCGGCGTGGTCCCGGACAAGACCGTGGAGGCCGTCCTCTCCGACTCCGAGTCCAACGAGTTGGGCCGTTTGAAATTGAAGACCAATGAGTTCGGTTCCGTGTCCGGTTCCTTTACCCTGCCCAAGGGTGCGCGGAACGGCTTTTTTACCCTGCACATCTACGACGGGAAGAAAATCCTGGAAAGCGACTCTTTCCGCGTGGACGAGTTCGTCCTGCCGACCTTCTCGCTCACCTTCGATCCCAATGACCGGCTGTACCTGAAGGGCGATGCGGTGAAGGTCACCGGCAAGGTGAAGAGTTACTCCGGCCACGCCCTTACCGGCGCCAATCTGGCCGTCCAGGTCACCCGCTGGGGGAATGTCGTCCTGGAACAGGATATCCAGCCGGAGCAGGACGGTTCCTTCGCCATCGTCTTTCCGGCCGAAGATACCGGCTACCACCAGGTGGAGGTGACCGTGACCGACGCTACCGGTGAAATGCAGGAATTCCACGCAGGCGTCTATGTGAGCGATTACATCAATGTATCCCTGTCCATGCAGAACGCGGCGGAAGGCGAGTTCACGACGATGGAGGAAAAGGAAAACGGCGCTCCTGTCCGTTACGTGGGACGCCGCTGGCGTTCGGGTCCTTCCAAGTTCATCCTGTCGGAGGAGATCGCGCGGGTGAAGATGGAGGTGAATAACAGCGACGGGATCCGGATCGACGTTCCCGTCACCTGGACGCTGTACGCCGAGGACAGCACCGTGGTCCGCACGGGCAAGGCCGCCTCCGGCGAGGTAGTCGCCATCGACATGACCGGTGCCAGGGACGGCCTGTATTCCCTCCATGCCGAGGCGGCCGAGCGCGACGCGAGCGACAAGACGGATTGCAAGATCCTCAAGATCTCCCCGGACGGGAAGGTCCTGGACGCGCCGGTCCGCCGGCTGTTCGTGACCGGTCCGGAGGATGTGCCGATGGGAGAGAAGATCCGTCTGACGATGGGTACCGCCGACGGTGCCGAATATGCCATCGTGACCCTCTTCGGCAAGGGACGGGAGGTGCTGGAAAGCCGGAAACTCGTCTTCAAGGGCGTCCGCGGCCAGACCGGTTCCCTCGAAACCATCGAACTGGACTACAAGGCCGGGTATCCGGACGCCGTACGGCTCCAGGTATTCTATTTCAAGCGGGGTGATTCCATTATCTTTGACAAGGAATACTCCCGCGCCCGCACGCGTCTGGCGCTGCCCCTGCAGTTCGACCGCTTCCGGGACAATGCCTTCCCGGGCACGAAATACACCTTCACCCTGAAGACCGACCCGGGCGTCGAGGCCCTGGCGGCGGTGTACGACAAGAGCATCGACGCCATCGCCCCGAACGACTGGCCTGTCGTCACGCTGCGGCAGTTCAGCGTCCCGTACGTGAGTGTCGATGCCGTCTGCGGCCGGGTGAACGGGGACAGTCCCTATGATGAGGAACTGGTCATGGAGGATGCGGTCGTGGCTTATGGCGCTGCTCCGATGATGAAAGCGACCCGCTCCGCGAACAGTGCGGCCAAGGAGGCGATGGTGGGAGCCACCGTCGAAGCGGCCGTGATGATGGATGAGGCGGCGGAGACAGGGGGTGCCGAACCGGAAGTCACGGTCCGTTCCAAATTCGAGACGGCCCTGACTTTCCAGCCGCACCTGGTCTCCGATGCGGACGGCAACCTGTCGTTCACCTTCGAAACTTCCGGCAAACTATCGACCTACTATGTGGCGGTCTATGCCCATGACAAGGGAATGCGCAACACCGCTCTCCGCCAGGAGATGGTGGTGAGCGTGCCCGTGAAGGTGGCGGTCGTGGAGCCGCATTTCCTGTATGTGGGCGACACCTACGAGGTGGCCGCCAGCGTGTCTTCGAACACTGACAAGCCGGTTTCCGGCTGGCTGTACCTATATACCTATCCTTCCGGGGAATATGAAGGCGTGGAGCCGATGGGCGTCCAGCGTGTCGCCGTGACGGTCCCGGCCGGCGGCACGGAAAGCCACCGCTTCCCGGTCCGCGTGCCGGCCGTCGAAACGCTCGGCCTCAAGGCGGTCTTCGCCGCCGACGAGTTCTCCGACGCCGTCTTCCTTCCGGTTCCGGTCCGGAAACCCGTCCAGACCCTCACCGAGGCCCATTCCGCCGTCCTCCGGGCCGGCATGGACCGCGAGACGCTCCTGGCGGAACTCCGCGCCCGCTTCGTCAATGTGCCCGCCTCCGAGGCGGCATTGACCGAAACCACCCTCCTGGACCTCGTCCGCGCCGCCATCCCCGCCAAGGTGGATCCGCAGGGCAACGATGTCCTCTCCCTCTCCGAGGCCTACTACGTCCGCCTGCTGACTTCCGTCATTCCCGGATCATCTTCTTCCGTCATTCCCGGCTCGACCGGGAATCTCACCGAAGGCGCCGGGGAACTCCTCGACAAGATCCTCGCCTGCCGCAACGCCGACGGCGGTTTCGGCTGGTTCGAGGGCATGAACTCTTCGGCCATCATCACGGCCGTGCTGCTGCAGCGTTTCGCGAAACTCCGCGAACATGGCTTCGAGGTGCCGGACCTGTCCTCTTCCGCCAAGTTCCTGGATAGGAACCATTTCACGGAAGAGCAGCCCTATTGGCGCGGTTACCTGTCCGATACACAGTACATGTTCATCCGTTCCCTGTATCCGACCGTTCCGTTCGAGGAAAAGCCGGTGACCAAGGAAGGGAAGAAGCGCATGGCCGACTTCCAGAAGTACGCGAAATCCTACCTCGTTCCTTCGGCGAAAGACGGCCGCGGCCTGCAGGGCCAGATCATGGCCAAGGCCCGCCGCGTCCAGACCCTGCTGAACCTCAGCGCCTCTTCCGCGGGCATCGACCTGGCCAAGGCCTGGGGCGTGAAGGTGGCCGCCAAGGCGAAGATGGAGGCTTCCCTGAAGGCCGACATCGCCTCCCTGAAGGAGTATGCCGTGGAGCACCGCGACGGCGGCTGGTACTATCCCAACGCCGTGATGCCTTGGCGCGGCCTCCTCGAGACCGAGGCCGACGCCCACGCCCTCCTGTGCGGTCTGATGAACCCGTATGCCCCGGAAATCTCCGACGGCATCCGTCTGTGGCTGATGCTGCAGAAGGAGACGCAGAAGTGGGACGAGAGCCCGGCTTTCG
Organism: Bacteroidales bacterium; assembly: GCA_017530725.1. Lineage (GTDB taxonomy): Bacteria > Bacteroidota > Bacteroidia > Bacteroidales > UBA932 > Cryptobacteroides. The sequence goes on along the minus strand of JAFXMA010000014.1, from coordinate 29,137 downwards.
TGGACGCGATCACCGCCATCCTGGACGGTTCCGACGCGGTCCTCGCCACCTCCATCCTGTCCTACTCCGCTACGTATGAAGCACCCTTCGCCGACATCAAGGCGGCGGGCAACGGCTTCAAGATCGAGCGCATCTTCTATCGGGAAAAGACCGAGGAGAAGATCTATGACGACCGTTCCGGAAAGAACGACTTCGTGTCGGTTCGCGAGCAGATCGCCCCGGGTACCCCGGTCGCCGTCGGGGACAAGATCATCGCCGAATACCGCATCTGGAACCAGGAAAACCGCAGTTTCGTGAAGGTCGATGCGTTCCGCGAGGCCGCCCTCCGGCCGGTGCAGCAACTGTCCGGCCATACGGGCTGGGGCTGGTTCAGCCTCCGCCGCCTCTCCTTCACCCCGCAGGGCTACCGCAACGTGAAGGCGGACCGTACCGAATACTACTTCGACTCCTTCCCGGAAGAGAACACCACCCTGACCGAGGAATTCTTCGTCACCCAGGCCGGCACCTTCACCGCCCCGGTCATCACCGTCGAATCCCTCTACGCCCCGCACTACCGCGCCAACGACGCCTTCCACGGCGTCCTGGCCGTGGATTAGGCGCCAGGGGCGATCGTGAAGGGGATGGAGACGGAGTTGCCGTCACCGTCCACCACGGTGACGGTGTGCTTTCCGGGGGGCGGGGAGAGGCGCATCTGGTGGATGATGTGCGTTTCGCCGAGGTAGGTGTCGTCGAGATGCCAGTAGAGGGTGGCGGCCGGGTTGCGGTGGACGGCCTGGAAGACGGCGCCGCCCTCGCTGCCGTCCAACTGGCGGGGGAGAGTGAGGATACTGCCGGACTCGGGATAAAGGAACTCCATCCGGGCGGCATCCCGGGTGACCGGGCGGACTTCATATTCGGGATGATACGCCATGTAATACCATTCCATGGCAGGCGGCAGACGGAATGTGCCGTCCTTGTGGTACGGGCACACATCGCTTTCCTGCGCCTGGGCGGGGAGCAGGACACGCTCGTAATCGGGACATTCTTGGCATCGCAACATGCCGGATTCCTTGCACACATCCAGCCATACGCCACCGTCGAGGGGCTCCTCGAACCAGTCGGCCGAAGGAGGCAGCAGGTTCAGGAGGTCGAACATGACGGGACCGGCCGTCTTCGCACCGGTCATTCCCGCCACGCCGTGTCCGTCGGCATTGCCGCACCAGACGCCCACGGCGTAGTCCGGCGTCACGCCCACGGCCCAGGCATCCCGGGAACCGTAACTCGTGCCGGTCTTCCAGGCTGCCTTGCGGACGGAACGGATGAGTTTCCAGTCGATTTCATCGGGCCGGTTGACCTCTTTCAGGGCCTCGAACGTGTACCAGAGCGCCAGCCTGTCGCGGAAAGGGGAGTCCGTATCCAGCCCGTCGTAACTCCGCACCATGCCGGCGTATGCGCGCGTAATGTCCGCCAGGGTACCCTCTCCGCCGCCCAGGATGAGAGAAAGTCCATAGTAGGATGCCTCCCGGGAAAGCGTGGAGAGGCCGGCCTGCCGCAGCACGTTCAGAAAGCGCGGCGGCCCGTAGGCGCGCAGCAGGTGCACGGCGGGGACGTTGAGTGAGCGGGCCAGCGCCTCGGCCGCCGGGACCGCCCCATGGAACTGCAGGTCGAAGTTCTGCGGCGTGAAACCGTTCAGGTTCACGGGGGTGTCGCGCAGCAAGGTCCTGGGCAGGATGGTGCCGTCCTGCAGGGCGGCGCAGTACAGGAACGGCTTCAGGATACTGCCCGTGCTGCGCGGAGCGGATGCGATATCCACCTCGGAACCGTTGCGGGCACGAAGCGGAGAAGCGTTGCCTACATAGGCGATCGTCTCGCCGCTATGGATGTCCAGGATCACGGCCGCGAGGTCCGCCGTTCCGGTCATGGCCAGTTCGTCCGACCAGCGCGTGGCCGCATCCTCCACCTGCCGCTGCAGGGAAATGTCGATGCTGGTGTGCGTTTCCTTCCCGCGGGGCTGCTGCTCGACCAGATGCCTGGCCAGGTTGGGCAGGGGATAGGGCGCATCCGGCAGTGGCTCCGCCAGGGCAGTCTCCAGGGTCGATGCATCGAAGCATCCGTGCCGGTGAAGCCGTTCCAGCAGGCGGTTCCGCTTGGCCAGCAACAGTTCCCGGGCCTTGCCGGGATGGATCGATGCCGGTGCGTTCGGGAGGACGGCGAGGGTGGCGGATTCCGCCCAGGAAAGTTCGCCGGCCGGACGCCCGAAATAGCGCCAGGCGGCCGCTTCCAAACCCACGACGTTCCCTCCGAAAGGGGCGTGGGAGGCATACAGGGCCAGGATTTCCTCCTTGGAGTGACGGAATTCCAGCCGGGTGGCCAGGACGGCCTCCACCAGTTTCTGCCAGACGGTCCGCTCCCGGTTCCGGGACAGGCGGATCACCTGCATCGTGAGGGTACTGCCGCCGCTCACCACGTGCCCGGCGCGGAGATTGTCGATGGAAGCCCGGACCAGCGCGACCGGATTCACGCCCGGATGCCACTGGAAATGCCGGTCCTCGAACTGGACGAGGGCGGTGGCGAAGCGCTCGGGGACGGTGTCGCAGGGCGGGAACCGCCACTGCTGGTCCCCGGCGATGCGGGCACCCAGCAGTTCGCCCCGGCGGTCGGTGACCACCGTGGCATAGGATGTACCTTTGAAAAGGTCCTTCGGCAGGCAGCAGAGCCAGCCTGCCAGAAGGACCTCGAACAGAATCAGCAATACAGCCTTCCGGCGGCTCATCGGGTGACGGCCGTCGTCCGGGACTCCGTATTGGCGGCCACGTGCGGGTTGTACATCGCCGAGCAGGTGATGGCCGGCAGGATGTACGAACCTTCGTAGGCGGCCCGGAGTTTCAGGGTGAACGTCTTGGACGCACCGCGGCCCAGGTCGAAGAACCAGTCGCAGCGGTCGTCGCGGATGTCGCGGTGGTCGGAGGCGCCGGCGCTCGCGTCACCCATGCGCAGTCGGTCGTTGAGAATCTCCCAGCCGGAGGCGATGCGCTCGCTCAGGACCAGGGAGCGGTAGTCGGCCTGCGTGGGGTTCGTGACCTTCACGACGGCGGAGAATTCCGTGCCCTGCGGAATGGAAGTGGGGCGCAACTCCTTGCCGGAGGCGTCCTTGTAGGTGACGGAAACCTGCAGCCCATGGGCCTCCGCCGGGACCGTCACGCCCACGGGGGCGCGGCCGACCGTCGTCAGCGTCACGTACAGCAGGCCGTCACTGGTATTCTTCACCGTGATGCGGCCGGAAACCGGCTGCGAATACACGGACTTCGCCGAAACGACTTCCTGGTCACCCACCGTGGCCTTGACGGCCTGGGTGCCCACCTTGGCGAAGAGGCGGTCCATCGCCACGGCGGCGAAGGCGGCCTCTTGGGTGGAATACCAGCCCTTGTTGATCTCTTCCGCCACTTCGAGGGCGGTCGGGAGCGCCTGCGACAGGTTGTCGGTCAGGGCGAGGACCTGGAGGAGGACGGTCTTGTCGCGCAGCGAGGAACCGAAGGTAAAGTCGCTGCCACCGTATTCGCCGGTGGTGGCGGCTCCCTTGTCCACGATCTCCTGGGCCGTCTTCACCTTGCCGCTCACGGCATAGGCGGCGGCGAGCATCCATTCGGCGCGGCCTTCCAGTTTACCGGTCTCTTTCAGGCGGTTCATCGCCGCATTGGCGGGCTCGCCCGCGACGGCGAGGGTGTACAGCCGGTAGCATTCGTCCAGTTGGCTGAATACGGCGTTGCCCGCGAAGCGGTAGGCCTGGCTCATGTTGTTCTGGAAGCGCTTCCAGTTGCCCAGGACGTCCTTCTGGACCTCGAATCCGGCCGCGGCCGCCTCGGCGAGGAACTGGCCGGCCATCGAACTGGCCCACGTGTCGGAGGTGTTGCCGCCGTTCCAGTAGGAGAAGCCGCCGTCGTTCCGCTGGCGGGCGTACAACTGGTGGATGAGGGTCGGGATGAGTTCACGGGCTTCCTGGGAATCGGCCTCGGACAGTTGCGGCAGCAGGTGCAGCATCGTCAGGCCCCGGGCGGAAAGTTGCTCGGTGCAGTTGTACGGGTAGTTCTTCATGGTCCGGTAGAGGCCGGCCGCATCGACGGCGGGGAAGCCCGCCAGTTCGAGGGTGGAGCCGGCGCCCGCGTCGAACGACACGGTCTTGCCGGGTTCGAGGCGCTCCTGCCGGATGGTCACCGTCTCCGGATTCGGATTGACGACCTGGATGTCGATGGTCTCGGAAGTCTTGCGGGAGCCGCCTTCGGCCGTGACGGTCACCTTGGCGGCGCCTTCACCGGAGGTGTTGAGGGCGAAGCGGACCACGTTGTCGCCCGCCTTGTCGAAGTGGGTGGTCTCGGTCGTGGCACCGTCGGCCTGGAGGGCACCCTCGGCCTTGACGGTGACCTTCACGTCCTTGACCTGGTCGTCCAGGGCGAAGACGTTCACCGGGAGGGTCACTTTCTCGCCGGCGGCGACCTGCCTGGGCAGGCTCGCGAGGATCATGAGCGGGGACTTCACGGTCACGGTCGTCGCCGCGTTGCCATAGGCTCCCTCGTGACCGGCAACCACCATCACGCGGAGGCTGCCCACGTACATCGGGAGTTTGACCTCATGCTTGCCCGTGCCCTTCTGGAGGGTGAACGGTCCCAGGAACTTCACGACCGGGTTGAAGCGGTTGTCCTTGCGGGCGGCGCGGATGTTCTCCTGGTCACCGCCGATGGAGAGCATCGGACTGAAACGGCCCGCGAACGCACCGATCACCTCGTCGTACAGGTCCCAGGTACGGACACCCAGGGCCTCCGTCCTGTACATCGCATCCCACGGGGACGGGGTCTTGAAAGCCGTCAGGTCCAGCAGGCCTTCGTCCACGACGGCGAGGGTATAAGTCATGGGCTTGCCGGACTTCTCGTTCACCTGGATGGTGAACGTCTCCTCCGGGGCCACGGTGTCCGCCACCTTGATCACCGGCTCCAGGTGCGAGGCGGGATTCTCCACGAGGATGCGCTTCACGCCGTACAGGCGGAGCGGCTGGCCGTCTTCCGTGTTCTCATACGGCTGGACCAGGGTGATATGGACATAGAAATTCGGCGCCATCTCCGGGGTGACGGTGAAGGTGTAAGGCGTGTCCTTGGCGGAGTCCGTGGACACCCACTCGCGGGAAAGCACGCCGGCTGCATTCTCCAGGGAGACGAGGGCCTGGCCGCCTCTGGCGGCGGGGATATAGACCTTGGCCTTGTCACCGGCGCGGTAACTGTCCTTGTCGGCGGCGAAGGTGAGCATGGTGAGGGCGTTCGGATCCTCGCGTCCGGAACGGCCCCGGTAGGCGGGCCAGTCGATCACGACGGCCTTGCCGGCCATGTGGCCGCCCTCGACGTCGCGCACGACCACCAGGTAACGGCCCCAGTCGGCCTCGGCGGCGCGGAGGTTGAAGGTGACATCCTGCGAGCCCGAGGTGAGGATGCCGGAGGCGACGGGTTTCGCCCGGCGGCCGTTCACGTAGCCGGCCACCTCATACGGATTGTTGTCCCACCACCAACTCCAATCGGTCTTGAACACGCGGTATTCCAGTTGGCGGCCGGAGAGCCGCTCGCCGGCGGCGTTCACGACGGCCACCCGGACGGTGTTGTCCTTGTCGGTCTCCAGGTCGCCGTCAGTGGGGAATTTCACGCCTACGTAGGCCGGGAACGGAGAATAGGGAACGGTCTGGGTGGTGAAACTTTCGTCACCGCCGCTTTCCAGGACGGAAGTAACGATGAAGGCCTGGAGCATGCCGGGGGCATCCTGCGCGGCCGGCAGGTTGAAGGCTGTCTCGGCGTTTCCGTTTCCGTCCAGCGTGGTTTCGAACAGGGAGAACTCGCTGCTTTCGAACTCGGAGGCCGGGTTGCGGAAGGTGTAGCCGTCAAAGCCCTTGAAGGTGGCGGGGCCCTTGCTCAGGGTCATCGTCGCGGAGGCCTTGAGGCCGGAGGCCGGGACGCCCGTGAGCCAGGAAGAGGCGATGCGGGCGGTGTTCCGGCTGCCGCCCTGGAGGATTTCGCCGGGGAGTTCCAAGTTCACCTTCAGGCGGTTGGGCTTGATCGTCTCGATGTGGAGGCTCTTGTGGAAGGCGGAACCGCCCACTTTCACATAGGCGTTCCACCAGCCGGTGGGATCCTCGGAGGAGGTGGCGACGGGGAAGGTGTAGAAGCCGTCCTGCCCGGTGGAGACCATCCGGGTGTAGAACTGGCCTTCCGGGGTGTAGAGTTCCAGGGTGGCCGGGTGGCCTTCCGGGAGGCGTCCCGCCTTGTCGGCGAGGATCATGGCCACGTGCAGGGTATCGCCCGGACGCCAGACGCCGCGCTCCCCGTAGATGAAGCCCTTGAGACCCTTGGACACGGTCTGTCCGCCCACGTCAAAACGGCTGAGGGACTTCTCGTAGCCGTCGGCCAGCCGCAGGTAGCCCGTGGCCCCGCCCTTGCGGGCAAGGAGGATGAAGGGCTTGCGGGTGAGGTCCACCTCGGCGAGGCCCTGGCCGTCGGTGCGGTTCCTGCCGATGCGCTGGAGTTGGAAGTCATACACTTCCAGGTCCACGCCCGCCTCGGGTTTCGCGTTGTTCAGGTCCGTCGCCGCCACCCACAGGGTGTTGCCGTCGGCATACTGGGCGAGGAGACCGAGGTTGGAAGCGAGGAGGTTGATGGACGGGAAACGGTCATCGTCCATGTAGTAGGAAGGTTTCTCGGGATTGTCCCGGTCTTCCCACTCGTACTGCTCCCAGTCCATGTAGTTGTCCCACCAGTAACTGTTCTGGACGTCCCATTCGGCTTCCTGCTCGGGCGTCGGCTTGCCGCTCTGGACCGGCAGCATGGACGGGGCTTTCTTCCCGCCGTACAGGGAGTATTCCTGGCGGAAGGAAAGGGTGATGCGGTAGATGGCGCCCGGCTCCTGCCGGAACATGCCGGAGAGGTCCACGTTGTATTCGTTCCAGGTGTGCGGGTCGTGGAGGCCGTCGTCCGTCAGGGGAATCTGGCGGCTGTACACCACGCGTCCCACGCGGCGGAGTTCGGAATGGCCGTCGAGGCTGTTCTCCTGCAGGAACAGGAGTACGTTGTCCTCGTAGATCTTGATGACCCGGAGGTCCACCGCGCTCAGGTTCACGGCGCGGAAGGGGAGGACGAGTTTGCTGTCGTCGGGGAGGATGCTCCCTTCGATGGGGATGGTCACGGCCGGGGCCGGGTCGGTGGAGGGCAGGTCCATGCGGAAACCTTCCGCCAAGGCCAGTCCGCCGGTGCTCTGCACGCCCTGGTGGACGGTCAGGGTGAGGTCGTCCTGCGGGTTCGCATCGAAATACACCCGGGCGCAGTTGTCCTGGATGTCGATGTTCTGCCTCGTGACTCCGGAGAGTTCGATGAGACCTTCGCGGGACGCGGTGGCCGCGAGCGGCTCGCTGAAACGGACTTCCACGCAGGGGTTCTCGCCACGGATGACGCGGGCGTCGATGACCTTGAAGCCGCCCGAGGCCGGGATGTATGTCTTGCGGGACACTTCCTTGTCGAAATCCTTGACCTTCACGGTCACGGTGACGGGCGTGTCGGAGGTGGACCGTTCGATGGCCGCGGTTTCGAAGTGATAGCGGGTGCCGTCGCCCAGAAGGGTGACGGCGGCGGCCGGATCGACCGTCACGGTGATGTCTTCCTGCGGGGCCGGGACGCTCAGGGTAATGGTACCCTGGACGCGCGCACCGTCCCGGATGGTGATACCGTCGATGGACAGGGCCGCCGTACGCGGCGCCGCCTGGATGCGGAAGGGGAACACCTTGCACTGGCTCTCCGTCACGGGCATGACCTTGTCCACGCGGAAGGAACCTTCATACACGGTGCCGCTCTTCCACTCTTCCGGCACGAATTCGACCACGGTCGGGCTCAGCCAGCGCTCGGAACCCTTCAGGGCAGGCTTGAAGGAGAACAGGCCGTCGGTCTGCTTGTCCATGGGGACCGGCGTGGCCAGTTCCACGCGGATGGCGGTGCCGTCGGACACCACTCCGCCCGTGTAGGCTTTCACATAGTTGGCAAAGGCCGGATCCGGCGAGCCGGTCTGTTTCTGTTTCGGTGCGCAGGCCGCAGCCAGCAAAGCGAGGGCGATCGAAAGCCCTCCGAGACGAAGGTTCCGCATAAGAAAACAGTTTATACTGAACAAAGATACGGAAAAGTTCCAGGATATCCGCATCAACCGGTCACTTTCCACCTCACCCGCCAGCGGCCGTCTTCGAAATCGTGGCTGAGGATCTTGAAGGTGCCGATTTCAGCAGTGTTATGCACATGGGCACCGGCACAGGCACAGGCGTCATAGTCGCCGACTCGGACGATGCGGAGGGTTTCGGAGACGTCATCGGGGAGTTTGCTCAGGTCCACGATTTCCGCCGCCTGGGCATGCGTGAGGTATTCGACGGTGACATCCAGGTTCCGGGCGATGACCTCGTTGACGGTCGATTCGATGGCGGCGACCTGGCCGTCGGTGGGGGCTTGCGCCAGGAGATAGTCGCACTTGGACTTTTTCCGCTCGATATGCGCATTGCGGGAACGGGGACAGCCGAAAAGCCGTACCATCGTGGCGTTCAGGATGTGTTCCGCCGTGTGCATCGGCGGGTATTCTTCCTTGTTGTGGGCGTTCAGGACCGGTTCCATCCGTTCGGAAAAATGCAGGGATCCAACCATTATTATATGCACAAAAATACCTTTTCTTTTGGAATAAGCCAAGGAGTTCATTAAATTTGTCAGAATTGACTTATCTCAGTTTGCAATGATGAAGAAAGTGCTCCTGTGGTTCCTCGGCATCCTCCTGGCGGCCGTCATCGCCGTCCTGTGCATCTGGGGCCGCGAAATCGCCACGATCCGCTCCGTCCATTCCGTCGGCGGGAACCCGTACCTGTACCAGATGGAATACAAGGCCTCCTATGACCTGGACGACCTGGTGTCGCAGGATATCGACGAGAATGCCGAACTGCTGGATTATGTCATCGGCCGTATCGGAAAAGGGATTCCCATCAAGATGAAGAGCACCCAGGTGGCCGATGAGAACGGCGAGTTCTCCACGATGAACTGCACCAGTTTCCAGGCGGCGAAGGCCGACGGGAACGGCTTCTGGTATGGCCGGAACTACGATTATTTCAAGAATCCCACGATGGTGACGGTCTCCCGTCCGAAGAAGGGGTACGCATCCATATCCGTCAGCGACATGTCGCATTTCGGGTATTCGCTGGAGAAACTGCCCGTCAAGTTCCTTTCCAAACTCAGTTGCCTGGCGTCACTCTATGCGCCTGTCGACGGCATCAATGAGAAGGGTCTCTGCACATCCATCATGGCGCTCCCGAAGCAGGCTTCGCAGCAGGATACCGACAAGCCCGATGTCGGAACGACCATCATCATGCGCCTCTGGCTGGACCGCTGCGCCACCGTCAAGGAGGCCCTGGCCCTGCTGGAAACGGTCGATGTCCGCCACGACGCGGCCGTCGGCTCCGGCTACCATTACATGGTGGCCGACGCCAATGGCGACTGTGCCGTCGTGGAGTTCGACAAGGAAGACGGCTGGAAGACGATGATCGTCCGGAAGGACCCCGAAGCGAAGTATATGCTGGTCACGAACCACCTTCTTTCGGAGAAATACTACACGACCGAACCGAACCAGGCAGTCGGCAATACGCACAGCAAGAGTTGGTGGCGGTACGAGACGGCAGCGGCCTATCTCGCCGGTCACGACGGGACCCTGACCTTCGACCAGGCGCAGGAATGCCTCGCCCAGGTCCATTGGAAGGACCTCGTCTGGGAGAACGGCACCGTGGAGGACACCCAGTACAGCAACGTGTATGACCAGCAGGAGATCACCCTGGCCCTCCGCAACTGGAACGACTACGATACGACCTGCCGGTTCAGCCTGGCCAAATAACCCATAGACTATGGATAAGAAATACGGATACAACATTTCCGGCCTCCAGCAGATCGGGGTCGGGACGGAGAACTTCCGGAAATCCTGGAACTGGTTCATCCAGATGTTCGGGACCGACGTGAAGATCCTGGAAGACGACACGGTAGCGGAGCGCATGCTTCCTTACACGGGCAACCAGCCGCAGAAACGCCATGCATGCATCGCCGTGAACCTGCAGGGCGGCGGCGGATTCGAGATCTGGCAGTACTCGGAGCGGAAACCGCAGCCGGTGGGCTTCGAGATTGCGGCGGGAGACATCGGCGTGTTCGCCGCCAAACTCAACTGCCGCGACGTTCCCGCCTGCCACAAGGCCCTCTCGGCCCGCTGGAACGCTGTTTCCAGCGTTTCCCATCTTCCCGACGGAACGCCCTGCTTCTATGTCAAGGACCTCTACGGCAACTGCTTCCAACTGGTGCAGACGGATTACATCTACATTGACGAGAAGAAACTCACGGGCGGCATGGCCGGTGCCGTGGTGGGCGTGACCGACATGGAAAAGTCCGTGGCCTTCTACCGTGAAATCCTCGGATACGACACCGTGCAATACGACCGGACCGGCGTCTTCGCCGACTGGTCCTTCCTTCCCGGCGGGGACGGACGGTTCCGCCGGGTGCTCCTCACCACCTCAACGCGTCGCCAGGGCGCCTTCTCCGGCCTGATGGGCGCGGACTGCGTGGAACTGGTGCAGGCGCTGGACCGGACGCCGCGGAAGATCTACGAAGGACGGTACTGGGGCGACCCGGGCTTCATCCAGATCTGCTACGACGTCACCGGCATGCGCGAACTGGAGCGCTTCTGCGCGGAGAAGGGCCATCCCTTCACCGTGGACAGTTGCCCCGGCGGCATCACCTTCGACATGGGGGACGCCTCCGGCCATTTCACCTACATCGAGGATCCGGACGGCACCCTGATCGAATTCGTGGAGACGCACCGGATTCCCGTGGTGAAGAAACTCGGCTGGTTCATCGACATGAAGAAGCGCGACCCGCTGAAACCGCTGCCGAAACTCCTGTTCCGTGCGATGGGACTCGTCTCCCGTGAAAAAGTCAAACCCTAAAACCTGATAACTACTATGCAGACAGACATTTTTGAGAAGATACGCCGTTCCACCGGCGGTCCCATCGGCCAGTACCGCGACAAGGCAGACGGCTATTTCGCGTTTCCCAAACTGGAGGGCGAACTCGGCCCGCACATGCGGTTCGCCGGGAAGGACGTCCTGTGCTGGAGCCTGAACAACTACCTGGGCCTGGCGAACCACCCGGAGATCCGCAAGGTGGACGGCGAGGCCGCCGCCCGCTGGGGCATGGCCTATCCGATGGGCAGCCGTATGATGACTGGCCAGACGGCCCTCCACGAGAAGTTCGAGCGGATGCTCGCCGACTTCGAGAAAAAGGAGGCCGCCTTCCTGTTCAACTTCGGCTACCAGGGCATCTTCTCCACGATCGACTCCCTGGTGGGCCGGCACGACGTCATCGTGTATGACGCCGAGTGCCACGCCTGCCTGCTGGACGGCATCCGCCTCCATATCGGCGACAAGTTCAAGTTCCGCCACAACGATGCGAAGGACTGCGACCGCGTCCTCGCCCGGGCCACCAAGGTGGCCGAGGAGAGCGGCGGCGGCATCCTCGTGATCACCGAGGGCGTGTTCGGCATGACCGGCGCCCTGGGTATCCTGGACCAGATCGTGGCGCTCAAGCAGAAATACAACTTCCGTTTCATGATCGACGACGCCCACGGTTTCGGCGTGATGGGCCCCCACGGCCGCGGCACGTCCGAGCATTTCGGCGTTATGGACGGGGTGGACCTGTATATCGGCGCCTATGCGAAGTCCATGGCCACCATCGGCGGTTTCGTGGCCTCCGACAAGGACATCATCGACTACCTGCGCTACAACATGCGCTCCCAGATCTATGCGAAGTCCCTCCCGATGCCCATCGTGGAAGGCTGCATCAAGCGTCTGGAGATCATCGACAGCCCCGAGGGCGACGAGCGCCGCGCGCACCTGTGGAAGGTCACCCGCCGCCTGCAGGAAGGGTTCCGGGAGATGGGATTCGACATCGGCCCGGCCGAAGCCTGCGTGACACCGGTCCATGTCAAGGCCGGTCTGGAGCAGGCGACCAACATCGTGGTGGACCTGCGGCAGAACTACCGCATCTTCTGCTCGGTGGTCATCTACCCGGTCATCCCGCTGGGCATGGTCATCTTCCGCATCATCCCGACGGCGGCCCATTCGATGGAGGACGTCGAGCGGACCCTGGCCGCTTTCAAGGAAATCAAGGAGCGTTTGGACCGCGGCGAATACGACAAGCCCATTCCGGACATCTCCCTGTACAAGTAGATGGAGACGGTCTGGATTACGGGCGGGTCCTCCGGAATCGGAGAAGCCTGCGCATACCGTTGGGCGGAAGGGGGAGCGCGTCTCGTGCTCACCGCCCCTACCGTCGAAGAACTGGAACCGGTGGCGGCCAGATGCCGGGAGAAAGGTGCTCCCGACGTGGCCGTGCTTCCCTATGACCTCAGCCGCCCCGAGGGCATCCCGGACCTGGTCAAGGCCGCCTGGGAGGCTTTCGGAAGTCTCGATACCGTCTATCTGAACGCCGGCATCAGCCAGCGCACCTCCGTGGACGACACGTCCATGGAGATGCTCCGGACGCTGATGGAAATCGATTATTTCGCCCCCGCAGGCATCGCGAAGGAACTCCTGCCGCGCATGGTTGCGCAGGGGGGCGGCCATATCGGCGTCACGACTTCCATCGCCGGCCGCTTCGGCTTCCGGCTCCGGTGCGGATACTGTTCCGCTAAGGCCGCCCTGTACGGCTTCTTCGAGACCTTGCAGGCGGAGAACTATGACAAAGGCATCCGTGTGACGATCGTCTGCCCGGGCCGCGTCCGGACGAACATCTCCCTCCGCGCCCTGGACAAGGGCGGGAAGCCCCATGGCAAGATGGATCCTGGCCAGGCCGGCGGCATCACCGTCGAAAAGGCCGCCCGGATCATCGTCAAGGCCATCCGCAAGGGCCGCCGCGAAGTGCTTGTCGGCAGCAAGGAACTGCTGATGGTGTATGTAAAGCGCTTCTTCCCGGGCCTCTGCGCGCGGCTTGCCAGGAAACTCAAGCCCATGTAAGGATGGACCATCTGTTTGAAGAACTGGAGAAGGACTACCGCTTCAAGGAAGGGTATCATACGTGCATCAACTGCGGCACGTGCACCGCGGTCTGCCCGGCTGCGGAATTCTACCGGTACGACCCCCGGAAGATCGTCGCCATCGTCCAGACGCGGGATGACGCGCAGATCGAGGCGCTCCTCAAGTCCGATACGATCTGGTACTGCGGCGAGTGCATGAGTTGTGTCACGCGCTGCCCCCGGAAGAACGGTCCGGGCATGGTGATCATGGCCCTGCGGGACCTGAGCATCCGGCTGGGGTATTTCACCGAATCCGAAAAGGGCCGCCAGATGCTGCCGCTCACCCGGGTATTTACCCGGAACATCCTGGAATACGGCTATTGCGTCTATCCGGAGACCTTCGACTGGAACGACCATAAGGAGTCCGGTCCGGTGTGGAAATGGCACATGGACCATCTGGAGGAGAGCCTTGCCCGGCAGGGCGCGAACTACAAGGGCGATGGCCCCGGTGTCCTGCGGCGGATTCCGCAGGAGTCGCTGGACGAGTTGAAGGCCATCTTCGACGTGACCGGGGCCACCGAACGGATCGGCCTGGTGGAGGAGTTCTCCCGCCGGAAGGCAGAGGAGATGGGACTCTCGATGGAAGACTATGCAAAAACCGCGTTCGAGTACAGTTCGGACAAACACTTCAACGAATGATCTACGAGGGTAAGCAGAAGATCTGGCAGGATTACCAGAAAGAGATTCCGGACGACCACTGGTACTATGTCCGGAGTTGCATCCGGCAGAATTTCTTTCCGGCCAGCGAGCGGAAGTTCACCGACATCACGCAGCAGATCCTGGGCAAGGATGTCTATGAGACGCCTTACCACACCACGTGCGGGGGCATCGCATATCACTGCGACGCCATCCCGCAGGTGACGGTGATGACCATCGTCGCCCGGCAGTTCGCCCTGATGACGGAGGCCGGATACGAGAATTACGTGCCCAGTTGCGTGACCTCGTTCGGCAATTACGTCGAAATCCTGGAGACCTGGCATGAGTTCCCGGAGTTGGAGACCCGGATCCGGGAACAACTGTGGAAAGCGTGCCGCCGCGAGTTCAACAAGCCCAAGTACCTGGCCCATACGAGCGACCTGATCTACCATTGGCGGAACGAAATCGCGGAAAAGGCCCGCGTCCGGCTGATCGACAGGGAGACGGGCGAACCGATGCGGATGGCCGAGCATATCGGCTGCCACTATGCCAAGATGTTCCCCTCCAAGGGGATCGGCGGGGCCGAATACCCCTATGTCCTGGCGGGGATGATCGAGAGTTGGGGCGGCCAGGTCGTGGACTATCCCGAGCGCCGGCACTGCTGCGGTTACGGCTTCCGGCAGTACCATACGAAGGCGAACCGGGGCTACTGCGTCTCCAATACCCACAAGAAATTCGAGTCCATGGAACCGTACGGCATCCAGGCCATTCTCACGAACTGCCCGGGCTGCTGCTATTTCATGGACCGCTGGCAATATGTCATCGCCGAGCAGACCGGCAAGACCTACGGCAAGGACGGGTTCGGCATCCCCGTATTCACGTACGAGGAACTGGCCGGCCTGGTGCTGGGCTACGATCCCTGGGACCTGGGCCTTCAGTTGCACCAGGTGGCCGTGGAACCTTTCCTGGACCGGATCGGCGTGGAATATGACCCGAAGGCGAAGTATCTGGGCGTGAACAAGGAAGATCTCCTCCGCCCCGAACTTCCCGTCAACCTGAAATGTTTTTAGAAGATGAAGGAGAACGTTGTTGTCATCGGCGGCGGTGTGGCCGGGATGGAAGCGGCGAGACAGTTGCTGCTCCTGGGGTACAACCCCATTCTGGTGGAACAGCAGGACCATCTGGGCGGCCATGTGGCGCAGTGGAACCGTCTGTTTCCGGACATGGCCCCCGCCGGGGACCTGGTCCGGAGACTCTGGGACGGAATCACCGACGCGAATATTTTCCTGGAGACGCGGGTGACCTCGGTCAACCGCCTGAAGGATGACTATCTGGTTATGCTCAGCAATGGCGTGAGCATCTCCTGCCGGGCCATCCTGATTGCCTCCGGGTTCAAACTGTTCGATGCCGCCCGGAAAGAAGAGTACGGGTATGGCGTCTATGACCATGTCGTGACGAACGCCGACCTGGAGTCGTGGTTCAACGGAAATGAAAGTGACCGGATCCCGTCGGCCCCTCGGAGCGTGGGATTCGTGCATTGTGTCGGCTCCCGGGACCTCAAGGCCGGGAACAGCCAGTGCTCGAAGGTGTGCTGCATCACGGCGGTCAAGCAGGCGATCGAGATGAAGGAGCGTTTCCCGGAAGCCCGGGTGTACTGTTTTTATATGGATCTCCGCCTGTTCGGCAAGAAGTATGAGGATTTCTATATCCGCGCCCAGCAGGAGTTCGGGATCCAGTTCATCCGGGGGCGTGTCTCCGAGGTGGGCGAGACCCTGGACGGACGCCTGCAGGTGAAAGCGGAGGACACCCTGTCCGGGAAGCCGCTGAAAGTGCAACTGGACCTGCTGGTGCTGATGGCCGGGATGTCCTGCAATCCGGACGTTGCCGAACTGGCGCGGATGGCCCGGCTGGACATCGACAGCGACGGCTTCCTTCGGAGCCTGGACAACACGGCCGGCATCGATGTCTCGAACCGCCCCGGCATTTTCTACGCCGGTGCCTGCACGGGCGCGAAAACGGTCCCGGAGACGCTGGGAGAGGCCCGTTCGGCCGCTTTGGATATTCACCGTTATCTGCAGGGCCGATGATGGATTTCGGATTCAAACTCTCCAAGAGCGCCACCCTGGACCTGGACAGGGCGGACACCGGACGGTACGAGAGACTGTGCGCGCTGGAACCCGATGCGCGCATCTGCATGAACTGCGGTTCCTGCAGCGCCACCTGCACGGCTGCTCCCTTCAGCGGGATGAGCCTCCGGAAAGTGATCCTGGGACTCCAGCGCGGGCAGGACGTGCGGCCCATGCTGCAAGGGTGCATGCTCTGCGGAAAATGCTCCATGGTATGCCCCCGCGGCATCAATACCCGGCATCTGATATTGACTTTGTGCAGGATCTATGATTGAACGCTTCTCATCCGGCTTCCATCCGTTCGTGCTCCCTTTCCTGGCGGGCATGGTCTTCGTGCTGGGGTATTGCGTCTATGGCATAGTCAGGATCCTGTTCCAGTTGACAGGGGAGGACCGCCGGCGTTTCTTCCTGTCCCTCATCACCCCGCGGACGGCGCTCAAGAACATCCGGGACATCTTCTGTGACTGCCTCCTGCATGTGAAGTTGTGGAAGCGCAACCGGATGCTGGGCTTCATGCATTCGAGCATCGCTTTCGGCTGGTTCATGCTCATCGTCCTGGGCCATGTGGAGGTGATGCTGTTCCTCCCGGAGCGCATCCGCCTGTTCTACTATCCGATCTTCTTCAACTTTTTCGTGGCGGAGACGGATTCCACCATCCAGGGCTCGCTCCTGTTCTTCCTGATGGACTTCTTCCTGCTGGTGGTCCTGGTCGGCATCGCCCTGGCGATGGTCAAGCGGGTCCGTTCCCGCCTGTTCGGCCTGCGGCGCACACCCCGTCCGTCCCTGCTGAACCGGGTGGGATTGTACGCCCTGTGGGCCATCTTCCCGCTCCGGCTGCTGGCCGAGAGTTTCACCGCCCATATCAGCGGCGGGTCTTTCCTGACCATCCCTGCCAACTGGGTGTTCCGCCAGTTCCTGGGGAACGACCTGAACATGCTTCCGACCTGGTGGGCCTATTCCATCGCCCTGGGTGTGTTCATGTTCGTGCTTCCTTTCACGCGCTATATGCACATTCCGGCCGAGATGATGCTCATCCCGATGCGGAATGCGGGACTGAAGATCCGGGGCGCCCGCAAGGGATTCGCCCGCGTCCAGGTGTATTCCTGTCCGAACTGCGGCGTGTGCATCGACGCCTGCCCGATGAGCGCGGACAAGGCCAACCTGAAGGACTGCACCGTCTATCTGACCCGCCAGATGCGCCGGGGGAATGAGCGTCGGATCGCGGAAATCAGCGACAAGTGCCTGCTCTGCGGCAAATGCGAGGCCGTGTGCCAGGTGGGCGTCGAAGGGCCGAAACTCCGGCTGATGAACCGTGCGGAAAGGAACTATGCCGTGAAGGCCGATTATTCCGGGGTGCCCGTGACGGCGCTCTCCGAAGCCGCCCGGGGCGGGAAAGTGCTGTATTACAGCGGCTGCATGAGCCAACTGGTGCCTTCCATCGGCCGGAGCATGGAGTCGGTCTTCCGGAAGGCCGGTGTGGATTATTTCTGGATGGACCGGGAGGGCGGTGTCTGCTGCGGAAGGCCGATGATGACGGCCGGAAGGCTGGAGGAGGCGGCCGGGATCGTCCGTAAGAATACGGAGGTCATCCTGGGATCCGGAGCCGATACGATGGTGGTCAGTTGCCCCATCTGCTACAAGATGTTCACGGAGGAATACTCCCTGCCGGGTGTCCGTGTCGTCCATTATGTCAACCACATGGAGGAACTCCTGCAGGAGGGGCGTCTCGTCCCGACGCGGAGCGACCTCTGCTATGTCTATCACGACCCCTGCGAACTGGGCCGGGGCTGTGGCATCTATGAGGAGCCGCGCCGCCTGCTGGGCCGCCTGGCCGGCATCGCCGAAGCGGAGAAGAACCGCTCCGAAAGCGTGTGCTGCGGTGGTTCGCTCGGTTCCCTGACGCTCACTTTCGCCAAACGGGAGAAGATTACGAAGGCCTCCCTGGAGAATCTGTACGCGAGCAATGCCGACGCCATCGCCACGGCCTGCCCGCTGTGCACGGCCACGTTCGCCCGCTACGCCGACCGGCCGGTCCGGGACCTGGCGGAGATCGTGGACCGGCAGACCGAAGGAAAACTAAAACCTGCTGAGATATGAAATTCGAACCAACCAAGTATCATCTGAAGAACGTCGGGAACGGGCGTGAATTCGAGGACCGGGGATGGACCCTCGGCGACCCCGAAGGCGGAAGTCCCGCCCTCGTGCGGGCCGTTTATAAGAACAAGCGGTTCACGCCGCGGGACGACCTGGACGGCATCTACCGCTATGCGGAATGGATGCCCATCAAGCGGACGCTCCGCAAGTCCTGCGCACCGGTGACGTACAAGTCCAAGGGACTCGCCCAGTTCCTGGGCCTGGAGAACCTGTACATCACGTTCTCGGGATGGAATCCGCGGATCGGCGCGAAGATGCGCACCTGCTCGTTCAAGGAGACGGAGGCGTATTCGGTGCTGGCGCGTCTGGACGAGAAGGAGAAGCGGATCCTCGTGGTCCAGTCGGCCGGCAACACGGCCCGGGCCTTCGCCCAGGTGTGCTCCGACAACCGCATCCCCATCGTCATCTGCGTGCCGGAGGACAACCTGCACGACCTTTGGTTCCGCCGGAGGCTGAATCCCTGCGTGAAACTCGTGGCCGCCCCGCATGGCTGCGACTACTATGACGCCATCGCCCTCGGCGAGAAACTCGCCACCGATCCGCACTACATGTTGGAAGGCGGGGCGAAGAACGTGGCCCGGCGCGACGGCATGGGAACCACGCTGCTGAGTTGCGTGGAGAAGATGGGCCGGATTCCCGACGCTTATTTCCAGGCCGTGGGCTCCGGCACCGGCGCCATCGCCGCCTGGGAGAATGCCTGCCGCCTCGCGGAGGACGGCCGTTACGGCGAGAACAAGATGCGGGTGTATGTCGCTCAGAACGACCCCTTCACGCTGATGTACGACTCCTGGAAGGCCGGCTCCCACACGCTCGCGGAACTGGATCCCGAAACGGGCCGGCACCGCTCCGAAGTGATCCTGGCGAGCGTCCTTTCCAACCGCAAACCGCCGTACAGCCTGGCCGGAGGCCTGTTTGACACGCTGAAGGCGAGCGGCGGGGATTTCTATACCGCCTCCAACAACGACATCGTCCACTGGCTGCTCCAATTCCGCAACCGGGAGGGGTACGACCTCCTGCCGGCCGCCTGCGTCGCCGTCACCGCCCTGGCGAAAGCCGTGGAGGAAGGCGCCGTGAAGAAAGACGAGTATATCATGCTCAACTGCACCGGCGGCGGTGTCCTCGGCGCGATGGCCAAAGGCTTCATGCTGAAGGCTCCCGACTTGGTCCTTTCCCCGGACCTCCCCGCCGAAGAGATCGTCCGGCAAGTCAACGCATTATTCTAAAACCCGAATCAATATGAAAACGAACCTCTCCGACCTTTGGAAAAAGGAAGACTGGCTGGCCGTCTGGATCGGCTTCGCCGTCATCGCCATCGGCTGCATCGCCGTCCTGACGGGCGCCTTCGATTTCGCGGCCGCCAAGTTCTCCACCTGGCATCTCTGGGAGAACGTAGCCGAGAAGAAATCCCTCCTGGCGCAACTTGACGGCGCTTTCTGGGTGAAACTCCTCCGCACCTTCCTGGTGCTGGGCGTGCTGTTCACCCTGGGTGTCAAGTTACAGGGCGGTAAGATCAAGGAATACATCCCTGCCTTCCTCGTCCTCTTCGTCCTGTCCGTCCTGGTCCGCCTCATCAGTGCGGAGTTCACCCTGAACCGCTACCTGGAATGGGCCTTCTGGGCGCTCATCGTCGGCCTTCTCATCTCCAACACCGTGGGCGTTCCCAAGTGGCTGCGCCCGGCGATCAGGACCGAGTTCTACATCAAGACCGGTCTGGTGATCATGGGCTTCTCCGTCCTGTTCAGCAACATCGCCAAGTTCGGCCTGTATGGCCTGGGCATCGCGTGGATCGTCACCCCGGTGGTGATCCTGTTCATGTGGTGGTTCGGCACGAAGGTCCTCAAGATCGGCAACAAACCGCTGGTCATCACCCTCGCGGCCGCGACCTCGGTCTGCGGTACCTCCGCAGCCATCGCTACGGGTGCCGCCGCCGGCGCCAAGAAGAACGACCTCGGCATCGCCATTTCCATCTCCATCATCTTCACCATCCTGATGATGGTGTTCGAGCCCATGATCATCAAGGCGACGGGCATGTCCCAACTCATGGGCGGCGCGCTCATCGGCGGTACGGTCGATTCCACCGGTGCGGTGGTCCTCGCAGGAAACGCCCTGGGAGCGGAGGCCGAGCAGGCCGCCGTCCTGGTGAAGAGCATCCAGAACATCCTCATCGGCTTCATCGCCTTCTTCGTGGCCCTGTTCTTCGCCACCCGGGTCGAAAAGAGCGAAGGCAAGAAAGTGGGCGCCGGCGAGATCTGGACCCGTTTCCCGAAGTTCATCATCGGTTTCTTCGTGGCCTCTCTCGTGGCTTCCTTCCTGATCCAGCCGCTGGCCGGCTCCGACAGCGTGAAGGCGATCAACGGCGTGCTGGACCAGTACAAGAACTGGTGCTTCGTCCTCGCGTTCACCTCCATCGGCCTGGACACCAACTTCCGGGAGATCGCAAAGCAGATGCAGGGCGGCAAGGTGCTCTGGCTGTATATCGTGGGCCAGGTGTTCAACATCGCCCTGACCTTCTTCGCGGTGTGGCTGCTCCTGTCCGGCGTGCTCTTCGACATTCCGGTCCTGGACCTGTATAAGTAATGGCTCCTGAGCGGCGCAGACGCATTTACCGGGCGGTCACGATCCTCACGGTCGTGGCCGTCCTGGGTTGCGCCGTCTATATCATGGCCCGTCGGATGGGCCTTGCGCCCGGCTACGATTTCGGAGCCGGAGCGTACTATTATGCCGACATCCCCGGATTCGAGTCCGTCGTCCGGGATGATGCGTATCAGACGGAAGTCCCCCTTTGGGTTCACATTGTCCTGTTTCTGGGCTGGGGCTGGCTGATGTACCGGCTCTGGGTGTGGATTGACAGTCGTAAGTCCTGATGCTTACGATTTTATGGATATAACAAAAGAATTGTTATATTTGTCACTTGAATCGACTTAAACGATGATTATTATGAAGAAATTCTGCTTGACCGCATGTGCCCTGTTCGCTGCAGGCGCGATGCTTACCCTCTCCGCCCAGGAACAGGAGAAGGAGATGAAGACCGGATGGAGTTTCGGCCTCCTCCCGACTGCCACCTATTCCGTTGACAATGGCTTCCAGGCAGGAGCCTTCGGAGATGTTTACTACTATGGAGACGGCGGTACCTATCCGGATCCTCTTCACAAGATCAGTTGGGAGGCGTCCTATTTCACGCATAGCCATCGCATGCGCCTGTACCTCGCCTACGACTCCAAGTATCTGGTTCCCAACATGCGTATCAATGCGTCGGTCACATATATGAACGACCCCCTGTACAGCCTTTGGGGATTCAACGGCGGCGCATCCCTGGCCCATCTGGACAACCCCTACACCGAGTATTGGTCCAACCAGGCCACCGGCATCAATTATTTCGGCATGAGCCGGGACATGCTGCGTGTGCTGGCCAATGTCCAGGGCCGTATCGTGGATCATCTGAACTGGGCCGCCGGAGTCAATTTCTGGAACTGGAAGTTGGGGGACATGAAGGATACCGGATACAAAATGGAAGGCTCCTCGGACAAGCACTTCTATGACAAGGAGAAAACCCTCTACAAGGATTATCAGAAACTGGGCATCATCCATGCCGATGAAGCCGCCGGCGGGAAGGCCCTGGAGTTGAACGCCGGTCTCGTTTACGATACCCGCGACATCGAAGCCGCTCCGAACCGGGGTATCTGGGCGGAGGCTTACCTGAACGGAAATGTCCTGGACAAGCGCTACCTGAAAGCCTGCGTCTATTTCCGTCACTACATTGACATCCCCATCCACATCAAGGCCGGGGACCCTGTGTTCGCCTACCGGCTTGCCTGGCAGCAGACCATTGCCGGAGAGACGCCGCTGTACATGATCCAGAACAATCCGCTGCTGGTCCAGCGCAACATGATTTCCGAAGGCTTCGGCTCCTCCAACACGATCCGGGGTCTCCGCGAGAACCGCATCCTGACCGAGGGCTTTGCCTGGGCCAATACGGAACTGCGCGTCAAACTCGTGAACTTCAAACTCTTCAACCAGTTCTTCTACATCGCCGTGAATCCGTTCTTCGATGCCGGTATCATCACCAAGCCTTACCGGACCGAAGCCTTTGAAAAAGCGAAGACGAGCAATGCGGCCACCTACATGCCGCTGGCCAAACTCTATGACGCGTCCATGGTCCGCGATTTCATCTACAGCGGCGGTGCCGGCCTGAAGATTGCGATGAACCAGAATTTCATCGTTTCCGTGGAACTGGCCAAGTGCTTCTACAAACCCCTGGATGCCGGCATGTGGCTGGGCATCGGTATCAACTACCAGTTCTAGTAGGTCTCGAAACCTAATTTCAAGCGCCGCAGGCCATCCAGCAGGGTGGCCTGCGGGCATGCTATGTTCAGTCGTTCGAAACCTTCCGCGTCGGCCCCGTAGATGGTGCCGGTGGACAGGATGAGTTTGGCCTCATAGCGGAGATGCTGCGCGAAGCGCTCGGAGAAACCCTCGAACGGCTCGTCCGCATGGCAGGCGGCGCGGCAGTCCAGCCACATCAGGTAGGTGCCTTCCAGCGGAAGGGCCGTCACCTGCGGGATTCCCTCCTTCAGGTACTTGTAAACCAACTGCGCATTGTCATAGAGATATTCGCGCAGGGCGTCCAGCCAGTCTTCCGACTCGTCGTAGGCCGCTTCCAGGGCGGTGCAGCCGAATACGTTCACGTCGCAGCACTCGTTGTCATTGATGGCCCGGTCGATGCGGCGGGAAACTTCGGGATCAGATGCGAAGATATTGGCAATCTGGATGCCGGCGATATTGAATGACTTGGTCGGGGAGATGCAGGTCGCTGAATTCCGAACCAGTTCCTCTGGCAGAGTGGCCCACGGTGTATAATCGTGGCCGGGATAGGTGAGTTCGCAGTGGATCTCGTCGGAGATGACAAACACCCCGTTCTTCAGGCAGATCCGGCCGATGCGCTCGAGTTCCTCCCGGGTCCATACCCGGCCCGCCGGGTTGTGCGGATTGCACACCAGCATCACCGTCGTCTTGGGATCCGCCGCCTTTCTCTCAAGGTCGTCCCAGTCAATCGAATAGGTGTTGTCCTTGTAAATCAGCGTGTTGCAGAGTTCCCGGCAACCGTTGTTCCGGATAGCGGGGAAAAAAGCATTGTAAACCGGCGTCTGGACGATGACATTGTCCCCGACCCGTGCCATCGCCTTGATGCAGGCGGAATAGGCCGGAATCACGCCCGTAGTCGGGATGATCTGCTCCCGACGGATGCCTTTCCAGTCATGCCTCCGCTCAAACCAATTGCTGATTGCATCATAATAGGACTGCGGCACCAGTTCATACCCGAACACGCCATGGTCCAGCCGCTTCTGCAGCGCCTCCAGGATGGCCGGCGCCGCCTTGAAATCCATGTCCGCCACCCACATCGGCAGCGTATCCTCCTCAAACAGGTCCCACTTCACGCTCGCGGTGCCGCGGCGGGGGATGATTTCATCGAAATTATACTTTGTCATACCCTCTGTCATTCCGAGCGAAGCGAAGGAGTCTAATACTCGACGATCTCGGGATTCGACGCGAGATCCACATCCGGTTCCTCCCACGTACCGATCTCGCAGTCCGCGGGGGCCTTGATGTTTTTGTCCAGGATGATTTCACCGTAGGAGTCGGCCATGATGCGGCCGGAGCGCGGGTTCTTCACGCTCTGGACCGGGCCGATGATGCTGGCTTCGACATCGGAGTATTCGAAGGCGAGGTCCGCGTCCTCTTCGAAGACACAGTTCTCGAGCAGCAGGTTCTCGCAGTAGCAGAGCGGCTGCGTACCGCCGATCTTGCAGTTTACCAGGCGGAGGTTCTTCGAATACCAGCCCAGGTATTCCCCGTTGATGCGGGAGTCATAGACCGTCACGTTCTCCGCCTCCCAGAAGGCGTCCTTCGTCTCGAGGTCCGCATTCCGGATCACGACGTCCTTCGCGTACTGGAAGGAATAGTTGCCCCGGAGTTTGAAACCGTCGATCTTGACGTCTTCCGCGTGCATGAAGAGGTAGTCGCCCTTTTCCACTTCCACGTTCCTGAGTTCCACGTCCTTGCAGTCCCAGAAGGTTTCCAGCGCATTCGGCAACTGCACGTTCTCCAGGTAAACGTCCTTGATCCGGCGGAACATCTTGGGCGCTTCCACCAGGGTGTCGTACATCTTGCAACCCTCTGAATACCAGAGCGCTGCACGGGCGCCTTCCCGGAAGATGCAGTTCCTCACGGTGAAGTCCTTCACCTCCCAGAACGGATATTTCCCGTTGAATTCACAGTTGACGGCTTCGATGTCCGAGCCCTCCTTGAGGGAAGATTCCCCGGTGCCGATGGTTACCCGCTCGATACGGAGTCCGTGGCGGGCGTACAGCGGGCGTTCACCCTCGAAATGCTGGTCTTGTATGATTTCCATGCTGATTATGTGTTCAATTCTACAAAAATAGTAATTTGTCACGGGATTACCAAACTGACATTTTGTCACAAAAAAGGACTTGGCACGGGCATTGATGGTATGGGCGGCGGACAAAAACTTAAAAAACGATATTATCATGATCCGTCCGTTAGGAACAAGAGTGGTCATCGAGCCCAAGGAGGCCGAGACCATGACCGCCGGGGGTCTCTACATCCCGGACAATGCGAAAGAAAAACCGCAGCAGGGCGCCATCGTCGCCGTGGGCCCGGGCTCCAAGGATGAGCCCATGGAGGTGAAGGTGGGCGAGACCGTCCTCTACGGAAAGTATGCCGGTACCGAGGTCACCGTCGATGGAAAGAAGTACCTCATCGTGAAACAGTCTGACATTTTAGCAATCCTGTAAGGAAGGAGATGCCCGGTCAAGCCGGGCATGACGATATACTATGGCAAAAGAGATCAAATTCAATACTGACGTCCGCGCCGCGATGAAGAACGGCGCTGACGCGCTTGCGAACGCCGTGAAGGTAACCCTCGGTCCCAAGGGCCGCAACGTGGTCATCGACAAGAAATTCGGCGCTCCCCAGATCACCAAGGACGGCGTGACCGTCGCGAAGGAAGTCGAACTCGAGGACCGCTTCGAGAACATGGGTGCCCAGATGGTCAAGGAGGTCGCCTCCAAGACCAACGAGCAGGCCGGCGACGGTACCACCACCGCCACCGTGCTGGCGCAGGCCATCATCAACGTGGGCCTCAAGAATGTCACCGCAGGTGCCAATCCGATGGACCTCAAGCGCGGCATCGACAAGGCCGTCGCCGCCGTCGTCGCTGAACTCAAGGCCCACAGCCAGCCCGTGGGCGATGACTATTCCAAGATCGAGCAGGTGGGCACCGTGTCTGCCAACAACGACGCCCAGATCGGCAAACTCATCGCCGAGGCGATGGCCAAGGTGGGCAAGGACGGTGTCATCTCCGTGGAGGAGGCCAAGGGCACCGAAACCGAGGTGAAGGTCGTCGAGGGCATGCAGTTCGACCGCGGCTACATCAGCCCGTACTTCATGACCAACGGGGACAAGATGGAGGCCGTCCTGGACGATGCCTACATCCTCCTCACCGACAAGAAGATCGCCAACATGGAAGACCTGATGCCCGTCCTGGAGCCCGTGGCCCGGGAAGGCAAGAGCCTGCTGATCATCGCCGAGGACGTCGAGGGCCAGGCCCTCACCACCCTCGTGGTGAACCGGCTGCGCGGCACCCTGAAGGTGGCTGCCGTCAAGGCCCCCGGTTTCGGCGACCGCCGCAAGGAAATGCTCCAGGATATCGCCATCCTCACGGGCGGCGTGGTCATCAGCGAGGAGCGCGGCTTCACCCTGGCGAATGCCAACGTGCAGATGCTGGGCCGTGCCGAGAAGGTCACCATCACCAAGGAGAATACCGTCATCGTGGGCGGTGCCGGCGAGGCCGATGCCATCAAGGAGCGCGCCGACCAGATCCGTACGCAGATCGAGACCACCAAGTCCGACTACGACCGTGAGAAACTCCAGGAGCGTCTGGGCAAACTCGCCGGCGGTGTCGCCGTGATCTATGTGGGCGCGACCAGCGAGATCGAGATGAAGGAGAAGAAGGACCGTGTCGATGACGCACTGAACGCCACCCGCGCTGCGGTCGAGGAAGGCTATCTGCCTGGTGGCGGTGTCGCCTATATCCGTGCCGCCGAGGCCCTGAAGGGACTCAAGGGCGAGAACGAGGACGAGACCACCGGTATCCACATCGTGGCCCGCGCCATCGAGGAGCCGCTCCGCCAGATTGCCGGAAACGCCGGCATGGAGGCTTCCGTGATCATCAACAAGATCCGTGAGGGCAAGGGTGACTTCGGTTACAACGCCCGCACCGACGAGTACGTGAACCTGTACGAGGCCGGCGTCATCGACCCGACCAAGGTGGCCCGCGTCGCCCTGGAGAATGCTGCCTCCGTGGCCGGCATGTTCCTCACGACCGAATGCGGCATCGTGGACATTCCCGAACCCGCTCCGGCCGCTCCGGCGATGCCCGCCGGCGGGATGATGTAATCCTGCGAACTGACGATTATTGGGAGAGTTGCGTGGAAATTCCGCGCAACTTTCTTATTTTTGCAACTATGATGAAGAAAATGATCCTACTCGCAGCCACGTTGCTGCTTTCCTGGGCGGCCTTCGGCCAGACCCTGTCCCTGAATGTGCCCGAGACTGTGCCCGAGGCGGCGCGTGAAGTCCTCGTCCAGCGCTTCACCCAGATGCTCCAGGGCGCCGGCGTGACTGTCGGTGAGGGCGGGGAGACCCTGTTCATCGAGGGCAAGGTCACCAACCGGATGGAAACGCCCGGATCGGCTTCCCAGACGGCCCTGAACATCGACATCCGCGCCTACATGGTCCGCGGCGGCGAAGTGCTGGTGGAGAACACCTGGCCCGTGAAGGGGGTCGGCTCCGACGAAAGCGATGCCTGGCTCCGCGCCGCGAAGCAGATCCTTCCGCGCTCGAAAGCCGCGGAGGCGTTCATGGAACAGTTGAAAACCAAATTCTAACCGTATGAAACATCCGTTTGCCGCCATCCTTCTCGTGGCCGCCGTCGTCGGCTGCGGGAAGAAAGACGCCGACAAGGGCACCTGGTATCCGGCCGAGATTCCCATCCAGACCCCCTGGACCGCCGAGGTCT
Organism: Bacteroidales bacterium; assembly: GCA_017530725.1. GTDB lineage: Bacteria > Bacteroidota > Bacteroidia > Bacteroidales > UBA932 > Cryptobacteroides. The sequence continues at coordinate 1,993 of JAFXMA010000014.1, read as the reverse complement.
CTCCGGCGAATGCGCACCCCGAATACCCGCGCCCGCAGTTGGTGCGGGAGCAGTGGGCTTCGCTCAACGGCCTTTGGGATTATGCCATCGTCCCGGCGGACGATCCGCAGCCGAAGAAGTGGGACGGGCGGATCCTGGTCCCGTTCTGCGTCGAATCCTCGCTTTCGGGCGTGGGCCGGCGCGTTACCGCGGAAGATGCGCTCTGGTATTCCACTACGTTCAAGGTCCCTTCCAAGTGGAAGCGGCAGCGTGTGATGCTCAACTTCGAGGCGGTGGACTGGGCGGCCGAGGTCTATGTCAATGACCAACTCGCCGGCCATCATACCGGCGGTTACACCGCCTTCTCCTTCGATGTCACTCCGTTCCTGAAGGGTCGCGGCAAGCAGAAACTTGTCGTGAAGGTGCTCGATGCCACCAACTGCGGCGAGCAGCCTACCGGCAAGCAGGTCACGAATCCGAACGGTATCTGGTACACGCCTGTGACGGGCATTTGGCAGAGTGTATGGATCGAACCGGTCCGCAGTGCGGCCGTGACCTCCTACCTCGCCGTCCCCGATGTGGATGCGGGCACCGTCGATGTGACCGTCTATGCCGACGGCGCCACGGAGAAGGATCGCGTCGAAATCTGGCTCCGCGAGGGCGGCGTCGGCTACAATGCCGACGAGCCCGGCGAGACTTCGACCGTCGCGTTCGCCTCCGTCGCTCCCGGCAAGCCGGTCCGCCTGACGGTCACGGACCCGAAATGCTGGTCGCCCGAGTCTCCTTTCATCTATGAATTGGGAATCCAACTCAAGCAGGGGAAGAAGGTGGTGGACGAAGTCCGTGGTTATACGGCCCTCCGCAAGTCCTCCGAGGTGGTGGACAGCCAGGGGTTCAAGCGCATGGGCCTGAACAACGAACCGTATTTCCAGTACGGTCCGCTGGACCAGGGCTGGTGGCCGGACGGCCTCTATACCGCCCCGACCGACGAAGCCCTCAAGTTCGACCTCGTGAAGACGAAGGACTTCGGTTACAACATGATCCGCAAGCACATCAAGATCGAACCGGCCCGCTGGTACTACTGGGCCGACGTGCTGGGCATCGTCATCTGGCAGGACATGCCGTCCATCGGCGGGACCGGCGGCGGCCGCTGGGAGATGTGGAAATGGGCCGCCCCCGAGGACGACCGCAACCTGACCGAAACGGCCAAGGCTACCTATTATAAGGAATGGGGCGAAATCATCGCGCAACTGCGGAACCATCCGTCCATCGTCGCCTGGGTTCCGTTCAATGAATCCTGGTCACAGTTCGACACGGAGAAGGTGGTCGCGTTCACCCGTTCCTGCGACCCTACCCGCCTCATCAATTCCGCCTCCGGCGGCAATTCCTATCCGGTGGGCGACATCTTCGACAGCCACAACTATCCCAACCCGCAGATGAAGTTCACTTCCGGCGGCCGTCAGATCGACGTGCTCGGCGAGTACGGCGGCATCGGCTGGCCCGTACAGGGGCATCTCTGGCAGACTGACAAGAACTGGGGCTATATAGAATATAAGAGTGGAGAGGATGTCCTGCAGCAGTACTCCGCCTATGCGGAAGACCTGATCGGCATCATCCAGAAGGGCGTCTCCGCGGCCGTTTACACCCAAACGACCGATGTCGAAGGTGAAGTGAACGGCCTGATGACCTACGACCGGCAAATCGTCAAAATGGACGAGTCCCGGCTTCGCGCTGTGAATCAGCGGGTTATCGCGTCGATGAAAAAATAGGTTAAAAAATTTTTTAAAAAAGTCGCGAAAAAGTTTGTCAGTTCAAAAATTGTTTATACCTTTGCAGTCCCGTTCGGAAACGAGCGGGATTTTTACAGCCCAGGCCGAAAGGCGGGCGACAAAAAAGTTCATTGAAAAGACTGAAAGGAAAGTACAAGCAAGTACCGAGAAATTGTAACAGATTTCACTTTAAACGAGCGTCAGTTTCTTAAGAGAAACAGTGCCAAGGACAGGCTAGAATTATA